>CALFJC010000181.1 GCA_937877655.1 uncultured Selenomonadales bacterium | reverse complement strand
TACTCGATTGAATAAAAATTTTGGGCGACAGAAAAAATCTGTCGTCCATTTTTTTTTGTAAAAATTTTCAAAGCATGTCATCAAACATTTAAATAAAAAAAATCGCCGCTCAATGTCGAGTGGCGATAATTTTTTATGTCGAAAAATATCTTGCGTTTTACTGCGCGGGAGCTTCGGCAGGTTGTTCAGCCGGTGCGGGCGGCGGAGTCATGCCGGGTTTAATCGCATCGGGGAAATCTTTTGTCGTGAAAGGTTCTGTCGGCAAAGGTTCAAGTGTGTAAGTTCCCTTCGTTACGGCAGTTGCACTTTCAATAGCTCTGTGTGCCGCGTCAATCGAAAGACCGAGAGACTTCATGCATTTATCGGGATTATGGAAGCCCATTGAGCTTTCGGCGGAAACCCAATCCCAATACCATTGCGCCTCGCGAACGAGTTGACGAGATTCGGCAAGTTGTTCGTCAGTCGCGCCTGCCATGTGAGCGGCTTTGATAACTTTGTGAGCACGAGCCGTTGTTTCGCCCGCAATGCGCAAAACCTTAAAGGTGTTGTCGTTAATCGTCTGCACGCGGTGCAACATGGTTTCATAAGATTCGTCGTGGCATTTTGTGCAAGCAGTATCGTAATGTTTAAGCGGATTTGTCATATAATGCGAAGTGTATTTGACTCCGTCTTCGCGCATGTAAGGCATATGGCAATCGACGCAGGTAACGCCGTTGAGCGCGTGAATTGAATCTGTCCAAACTTCAAAGTCGGGGTGCTGAACTTTTAACATGGGAGCTCCGCTGTCGGGATGAACCCAATCATACGGGAATTTCGGATCATGTCCGTCATGATAATATTTAAATTCTTCTTCGGGACCAAGACCGTTGGCAAAAGGCATATGAAGGACGCCGCCCTCATTTTTCTTGAAATAATATTCGTTGTGGCATTGCCCGCAGACATAAGCGCGCATTTCGTTATGAGAGCCGTTGTTTACGTCAACGCCGAGTTCAGCCATGCTTTCGACAAAGCCTTGATTGTAAATGCGAAGTTTCATTGTATCGGGATCGTGACAGGAAGAGCAACCGAACCATTCGTCTTCTTTAATCGGAGCGGAAACTTCGGCGAAAGTTTTGGAACAATAATCCCAACCGCTTTCTTTAAAATAAACGTCGTACATATAGGAGCCTTTACAACTTATGCACGCGCCGGGCTGTCCGGGAATTCGTTTGCTGTTAAGAATATCTTCGCCCGCGTACCAATGTCCTCTGTCGTCGTCATATTGAATAGAAAACGCATAACCTTTGAACAGCTCAATCTGCTCCGGTTGTTCTGCCAAGTGAGAATAAGCATCCGCGCCGCCAAAACCCGTCGGGCTCGGCGAAGTGTCCATTGTCATTTTGTAGGATTCAAATTGCAAAGGATAAGCTTTGGCAAAACCCATGCGCGTCAATTTTTGATCTTCGGGAATAGGAACCAATTCAAATTTTGAGGCGGGCTTGGCAATAACTCTGGCGAACATTAAGCCAAAGAATGCAACGCAAATGACGAGCGCGCCCGCAATGTATTTTTGCATCTTACTCAACTGTTATACCCCCTTCCAAATGATTCGTGCCGTGTGCAACTTTGCTGTGGCACTTCAAGCAATCGTCCTGCGTACCTTCGGGCGCAGTCTCGACGTAAGACATTGTTGCGCCGTGACAACGCACGCAGTTTTCGGCGACCATCTTGCGAGCGTCCGCGTCGAGTTTGATCCTGTTGGGATAATCGCGCATCGATTCATGAAGAATATCGACAATACCCGTGCGCCCTTTCTCAAAAAGATAATGCGCGGTGTTGTCGTGCGGCAGATGACATTCAACGCAGTCTTGGTTTCTGTGGCTAGACACGGCAAACGTTGCCGCCTCGTGTTTCATTGAGTGGCATTGTCCGCAAAAAGTAGGATTGCCCGTCGCATGAAGTGCAAAGCTCACGATTCCGACTGCCGCCGCGCCCAAGACAAATCCGCCCGTCAAACATTTCAACGTGTGCTTTTCAATCAAATTGCAAAGCCCCATCTCATTACCTCCCTTCTTTTAATTAGGAATTATGAATTAGGAATTAGGAATGAAAACCTTTCCTTCATTATTAATTCCTCATTCCTAATTCCTAATTGAAATTAAAGTTCCTAAACAAATTGCCGTTACGCTTAACCATAAAAGCCAGATAAAGGGTTTCGTCGAGACCGTCGCGGTTATCGGCATCTCCGAAAGTTTATCGAACGTCGGCAAAATCTCCAGACGAATTTTTTCCAAATCGCCCGATACGCCCGTTAATCGAACACGCCGCTTGCCGTTGAACGCTTCCATTGATTGCGAAGAGCCGCCGTCGGGCGTTACAACTATCGTCGGGTGAATCACTTCCGAAATTTCTCCGTCGGTTATCGTGATTGCCGCCGTCGCCAAAATAGGTTGATCGTTTTCATCGCGGTCAATCTGCGCGTCCTCAAAAATATATCCGAGTCCGCCGTCATCCATTGCGAAAAGATTTTTCGTCAAAAGCATTTCTTGAATGTCTTCGATTTTCGCCGCGTGCGGAGCTATGTAAACGTCGCCGGAAAAATTTCGCATAATCGCCGGTTCGCGAGCCGCATCTTCTCCGTTGCCGTGCAGTTTCGTCAAAGCGCGGACAATCTCGCCGTCAACATTGTAGACGTAAAATTTTCGCCGCTCGTTTTCGTAAAAAACTTGTCCTTCATAAACGAATTCATGTCCCGCAACGGAAACTTTTTCTCCCGTTTGAAATTCCTGCGTGACGGTTTCGCCCTGCGCGGAAATCACAATCGCCGCCAACATCAACAAAAATCCTGCATGTGCAATTTTCCCGCCGAGACTTATCATTCGCCCGAATTTTATAAAGGTAAAAATCATCAGCGCGGCTAAGGCTAAAGCTATCGGCGCAGTGCTTTTTATGTAAAAATCTGTGTCGACCGCCGCCGCCTCGCCCGCAAGTTGACTCAGGAGCGGCATTGACATTCCTATCCACACTATCGACGCGATAAATATCAACAGCAGACAACTCAACAAAATTATGAACGTCGACTCGCCGTAAGATTTATACAGCTCGCCTTGCGGAAGTTCCTTTGCTTTGGCGAAGATTATCGCCAGCCCGCCGATTAGGACAAGCGCATTTGCCAGAGCTATCGTCATGCCTATACTTGTTCCCGCGAACGAGTGAACCGAAAAATCTCCCAAAATCCCCGACCGCGTCAAAAATGTTCCGTAAATGACAAGTGCGTAAGTAAAAGTCGCCGCAACGTGCGCTTGAGCCAATACGACAGATTTTTTTCGTGCAAGATTTATCAAGTGCAAAAGAACTGCCGCCAACAGCCAAGGTACCAACGAAGAATTTTCGACAGGATCCCAGCCCCAATAGCCGCCCCAGCCCAAAACTTTATACGCCCAATAGCCGCCGATAAATATTCCCGCGCCCAAAAAACTCCAAGCCGCGAGTGTCCATTTGCGCGCCTCTTCCAACCAACTTTGCGACGCCGCTTCCGTCAACAAACTTCCCAAACTCAGCGCGAACGGTACCGCCAGCAACGCATAGCCCACAAAAATTATCGGCGGATGAATTGCCATCCAAAAATCTTGCAACAGCGGATTTAAGCCGACGCCTTCAAAAACCTGCGCGGAGTGCTCGGCAAAAGGCGACTTCGCCAAAACCAGAAACACCAACACGCTTTGCAATAAAAAATAAATTCCCAATGCCGCCGCCGAAGTTCTTCGGAAAGTCAAAAATGCTCCAACCATTGCATGAATCAACAGCCACAATAAAAAAGAGCCTTGCTGTCCCGCCCAAAACGCCGAGATTTTATAAATCGTCGGGAGCGTCGTTGAAGAATAAGCCGCAACATATTCAACGCTGAAATCATTTTCAAAGATCAAAAGCCACAGGAGCAGACTCGCCGCGCAGATAAATCCTGCCGAAATTCCCGCGCAGATTTTTACCAGCCGCGCAGAAGGAATTTTTTGCGCGAAACAAATAATCATCGTCGCAAGTGCCGCCGTCAAGCCGCCGCCCAAAAGTAAATTTCCCGTCAATAACATTCCCCCTCAATCAAGCTTGAGGTTTTTGCCCTTCGTACTTCGACGGACATTTGATTAAAAGTTTTTTGGCATGAAAAGTTTCGTCCGCCGCCTCGTACTTGCCGACTGCGACAATGTGATAAGCCTCGTCGAATTGGTCGGGCTTGACGCCGTCGAAAATTACGCGCATCGTTTCGCCGGTCTCCTCATCTTGAATGCTGAAATTAAATTTGTCGCCGTCCTGCACGGATTTAAAATTTTTATCGAGAAGACCTTTGACTTGCACGCCGTTTGAAGTCGCTCGCGCTTCGGCAATGCTGACATAAGGCGTGACGCTTTCGGCAAGATTAAATCCCGCGTAGGCAACGAAGCCGACAAGCAGGATGATCAAAAAAATTTTTCGCACAAGCCGCGCCTCCCTTCGATAAATTTTGCTGATTATATCATTGAAAAAATTTTGGCGTTGTTGCCCGCGCAACTGAAATTTTCAAAAAATGGACGCTGATCTTAGCAGCAGCAAAAAAATTTTCCTGCCGAAAAATTTTTGGGCGGCGCGGGCGGCGATAAAAAAATCTTGCGTAGAAAAAATTTCTGTGCTAAAATGCGCCTGTCTTTTTTCAGAGAAGAGGTGATTTGTATGTCAGCTTACTGCGAAATTTGTCAGAAAGGCGCGATGTCGGGAATGAATGTGAGCCACTCGCACTTGAAGACCAAACGCAAATGGAAGCCGAATATTCAACGCGTCCGTGCAATAGTCGACGGCGAAATTAAGCGCGTCAATGTCTGCACCCGTTGCCTTCGCTCCGGCAAAATTCAGCGTGCAATTTAATTTTGAACAAAATAAAACTCCTTGACCGCGCAGGTTGAGGAGTTTTTGAGTTCATACAGAAAATTTTTTCCGCTCCGTCAATTTTATTCCGACAAGACAAATGCCTAAAAGCAACCAATAAACTCGCATTGCACTGAAACCGGCAAAAGTGTAATCTGTCAGCTCGTAAAGCATTAAGCCGAACGTCGAGGAAAAAATTATCAGCGCGTAGAAATTTTTCGCCCTTCGCCACGACCAATGAAGAATGTATCCGAAGAGCCCGCAGAATAAAATCAAGCCCGGCAAGCCCGTTTCCGCCCAAAATTGCAGATAAACATTGTGCGCATGTCCTTGAAGTCGTTCTTTTGCCTCGTCGAGCATATATTTTTCCCGATAAGCCGCCTCGTAATTGCCGAAGTCGACGCCCGTTAAAGGATACTCTTCAATCTCATGAATCGCACTTTTCCACATTAAAAATCTTTCCGAAACAGTATTGGTTGTTTCCTGCCGTCAACGCGGAAAAAATGATTGTAACGGTCGGAAATATATTTTATCGGGTAATTATTTTTATCGGCGACGATATTCATCGCATCTTGATCGACGAAAGGAAATTTGCCTTTTGAAAGAACTTCAATAATTTGCGTATAAATTTTTTCTTCACGCCAAAATTTAAGATTCAAACAGAGAAGCCCTGTGTTGAAGTAGCGATAATTCTCGTGCAAAGCAAGTTCCTTTTTATGGAGCGGAAGCCATTTGCCGCTGTCGGCAACGGCGTCAAGGAAAAAATTTTCAATCGACAACTTCAAAAGTTCGTTCAAAGGATTTAAGCAAAGCATTTCGGCATCCATATAAATAATTTTTTCAAACGAATCGGAAAGAAATTGCGCCGCAGTTAATCCTCTGTATGAATTCCCAACTTTTTGACTGCCGCCGGATATTTTAACGGCTCGAACATTTCAAGCGGCGTACGCCCCCGCGAGGTGCCCTTTCTTTTGCAACTTTTCTTTGGACTCAGGAAAAGCAATTGGAAATGCGCAATGCTTAATGCGTAATGAAAAAGATTTACAGCGGGAAGCTAAGACACGGGCGCACATGGACGTGCGCCCGCCCGCAACAGAAACAGGATGTTTCT
>CALFJC010000180.1 GCA_937877655.1 uncultured Selenomonadales bacterium | reverse complement strand
CTTGCGAACTTTGTCCGAGAAGATGTCGGGCAGACAGAATTAAAAATTTTGGTTTTTGCGGAGCAGGAGAAAATTTGCGTGTGGCATTGGTGAGTTTACATAAATGGGAGGAGCCGTGCCTTGTCGGAGAAAAAGGGGCGGGAACAATTTTTTTTTCGCATTGCAATTTGAGATGCGTTTACCGTCAAAATTTTTCTGTCAGTCAAGACGGCTTCGGCGCGAAAGGAGATGGTTTTTATAAAAGCTTGCGAACTTTGTCCGAGAAGATGTCGGGCAGACAGAATTAAAAATTTTGGTTTTTGCGGAGCAGGAGAAAATTTGCGTGTGGCATTGGTGAGTTTACATAAATGGGAGGAGCCGTGCCTTGTCGGAGAAAAAGGGGCGGGAACAATTTTTTTTTCGCATTGCAATTTGAGATGCGTTTACTGCCAAAATTTTTCTGTCAGTCAAGACGGCTTCGGCGCGGAAATTTCTGTTGAGCGGTTGGCAGAAATTTTTATCGAGCAACAAAATCGCGGCGCGGCAAATATTGAACTTGTGACGCCGACGCACTACGTCGATAAAATCTGCGCGGCGATTGATCTTGCCAAAACTCGCGGCTTGTCTTTACCGATTGTTTGGAACTCCAACGGCTATGAAAACCTTGAAACATTGGAGCTTCTGCGCGGGCGCATCGATATTTTTTTACCCGACTTAAAATATTTTGATGAAGAGCCCGCAAAAATTTTTTCCAATGCCCCGAATTATTTTGCCGTTGCTTCCGCCGCGATAAAAAAAATGTTTGAACTTGTCGGCTCCGTGAAATTCGACGGCAATAAAATGATTCGCGGAATGATTGTTCGACATTTGATTTTGCCGAATTTCAGACGCGACTCGATTAAAATTGTCGATTGGCTTCACGAAACTTTTGGAGATGAAATTTTTATCAGCCTTATGAATCAATACACGCCGATTTTCCGCGCAGGCGAATTCAAAAAAATAAACCGCGCCTTGACGACTTTTGAATATCAATCCGTCATCGAACACGCGGCTAATATCGGCGTTAAAAATTGTTTCGTGCAAATCGGCAAAACTGCCGACAAAAATTTTATTCCGAATTTTAATTTGGACGGCGTTAATTCTGTTTAACGTTGAATCAGCATGAACAAATCTTTATTTTGCTTAGTTATATCTGATAAACGGAGACTTACCAAGCAAGTCGTAAATTATATTGTTTACGTCTGCAACGTCATAGTCATAATCTTGTTGTTCAAGGCACCACGCAACAATTCTGTCAACAGGCAAATTTTTTGACAGCGAATAACCTAAGAGCCCAAGCAATTCTTGTGTTTGCGGCTCCGTCAAGTGCATGACCAGACACAATGCCAAAATCGTAATCTTGTTAGGACTGTATTCCATCGTATCCGGCATATTTCGGATATTGCTATAGACGGCTCTGGACACATAAGCCCTGTTATAAAGTTCACTATGGCTTAAGTTTTTTTTGCTCACGATAGTGATTAAACAATGTCCAGAATTTATTTCTTTGCACAGAGTCAAGAACTTCTGCAGGAATATTTTTAGTGCTAATTCTTGGTTTGATTAAGAGTTTACCAACAGAAAGAGAAATTCCTTTTTTGGGTCTGCTTCTTTCACGAGAAGATTCACTGAAAAAATACATGTCGTCTTCCAGTGCAAGGCTCTCCTCTTCAGATTCAATATCAAATTTTTCCATGACGTTTGCGTCGCATGCCTCATTAACAATTTTTTTGGCAATGTTCCTGAGTTCTGTCAAAGCCGCTTCTCTGTCCATAATTATTCCTCCGAGTCCATCTTATACAAGCGAGAAATTTTAAATGTCAATTCCCAATTTACCAAATGCAAACAGAAGTATGGTTTAATGACGTTGAAAATTGTAGTAGAAAAAGATGTTACTGTCAATTTCAAATTGACGGACATTAGATGAAAAGTTTGTTAAACTAAAATCAACAGCCAAGCTATTTCAAAATTGAGGCAAAACTTTTCAAAGAGTTGTAAGTTTAATAGGGAAGTGATGTTTGGAAAATTTATAAGCCGATAAAAAATGTCGTAAGAATTTTTAGGGAGGAATTTATCATGGCATTGTTTAAAAACATATGCATCGGTTTTGGAGCTATTGCTTTGACTCCTATAGCGATCGCCGGTGCGGGAGCATTCGTCGCCGGAGCAGGAGCGGCTATAGGTTTAGGCGGAACGGTTGGAGCTCTTGGCAGCACTGTGGCAGGTACTGGTATGGCTTTAGGATCCGCCATTGGTTTAGGTGGTACTGCAGCGACTGCCGCTGGTCTTGGAGCAACTGCCGGAACTGCTGTGGGCGCAGAATTATTGACAACACATACCCTTGTACATTTGGCGCACGGTTTAAAACATAAATGATTATTCAAAATTAAAGCCGACAAGGAGAAGCAAAAATAAAATCGTGAGAAAAAACTTCTTATCAGAGGTTAGACAGAAAAGCTCGAACTCTATTCGGGCTTTTTTCATTTCAAATTTTCCGTGTGATTCCTTTATCTGCCCTTCTTCAAAATTTTTTCAATGATAACACAGCATCAATCGGGCGTCAAAATTAAATCTTGATCGTGTTTGAAAATTTGCTTTACAATTCTTAGAAAATTTTCTAAAATAGCGGCGTGGTAAATTCAATTAGGAATGAGGAATTAGGAATGAGTAATGAAAATTTCCCAATTCCTAATTCTTAATTCCTAATTCCTAATTAATTGAGCGGGAGGGGACAAATTATGTTAAATGCGATAGCGGTAATGACTTCAGGCGGCGACAGCCCCGGCATGAACGCTGCGGCTCGTGCGGTTGTCAGAACCGCGCTTTATGAGGGCGTTAAGGTCTTCGGGATAAACAACGGCTACAAGGGAATGCTCGCCGACGATATAGTCGAGCTCCAAAGACGCTCTGTCAGCGATTTGATTCAGCGCGGCGGAACTTTTCTCGGCACGGCTCGTTGCAAAGAGTTCAAAACAGAGGAAGGGCGTCGCAAAGGTCTGGACAATCTTCAGAAACACGGGATTGAAGGTCTCGTAATAATCGGCGGCGACGGCTCTTTGACGGGCGGCTCGCTCCTTTCAAAAATGGGCGGCATCCCGATTGTCGGCTTGCCGGGCACGATTGACAACGACGTTTGGGGCACTGATTACACAATCGGTTGCGACACGGCGGCGAATACTGCGGTTGAGGCGATTAACAAATTGCGCGACACCGCTTCGGCGCACAAACGCATAATGGTCGTTGAGGTTATGGGACACACTTCGGGCTGGCTCGCTATGGTTTCGGGCATTGCAAGCGGCGCGGAATATATCATCGTTCCCGAAGTCAAATACAATATCGACGAAATGTGCGAAGAGATTGTTGAGTCTTACAAAAAAGGTCGTCGTTATACGATTATTGTTGTGGCGGAAGGCGCATGTTCGGGCGTCGGCTTGAAAAATGTTGTCGAAGAGAAAACCGGCATTGATACTCGCGTTTCGATTCTCGGTCACATTCAACGCGGCGGCTCACCCACTGTCGAAGATCGTATGAAAGCCTCTCAACTCGGCGAACGTGCCGCCCTCGCGATTATTTCGGGCGTCTCGAATGTCGTTTACGGTTTTGATGAAGGCAAAGTGGTTGCGATTAATCTTTTCGATTCAGTCAATAACAAAAAGCCGCTTGATCCCGAACTGGTTCGTTTGGCAAGCGTGCTTGTCTGAGACGTGAATAATTTTTGGAAAGCGGCGGCGATTCTCTCAGGCGTTGGGATTTATATCGCCGCCGTAATTTTTATTTGTTTGTACTTGGGCGGGCTCGTTGACGATTTTTTTCAACTCGGCGGCAAGGGACGGCTAATCGGAATAATTTTGGGCTTTCCAATCTCTATTTACTCCGTTTATCGCCAATTAAAGCGTCACGGATTCGTTTAAATTTCTTTCTTGCGTAAAGAAGACGCGGAGAGCGTCCCCTTTTTCCTAAAGTGGACTCGCAAAACCCTCGCGGCGATTCGTCTCTTCGATTAATTCAAAATTCTTTTTTTGTATAGGATCAACTTTTTCTTTGCTTGCCCAAAGAAAAAGTTGCAAAAAGAAAGGGCACCTCGCAGGGGCGTTTCCGGCAAAGAAAACATCCTGTTTTCGTTGCCGGCGGGCGCACGTCCTGTGCGCCCGTGTCTTCGCCAACCGCTACAATTCTTTTCATTACGCATTACGAATTACTCATTGCTTTTCCTGCGCCCGTTCTTCGCTCACATTTGCATTCTTCATCTTTTAAGGATTAAGGAGAAATTTTATGGCAGAACAAATTGAAGACTTCAAAACTTTTTCGCAGGTGACGGATGCTCGTTGGTATCCGCGTTATCACCTCGCGCCGCCGTTCGGTTGGTGTAATGACCCCAACGGCATGTGTTTTTACAAAGGGCAATATCATTTTTTCTATCAACACTATCCTTACGCGCCTGAATGGGGTCCGATGCACTGGGGACACGCCGTCAGCGACGACCTCGCTTATTGGAAACACTTGCCCATTGCTTTAAAGCCCGAACAGCCTTACGAACAGGGCGGCGGCTGTTTTTCCGGCTCCGCTATCGAGAAAGACGGCAAACTTTATCTCATGTACACGGGACATTTAAGCGCAACTCCCGAAGAAGAAGCCGCTATCGGTTACGGTCACATTGAATTTCAATGCCTCGCAAGCTCCGAAGACGGTATTCACTTCAAAAAATCCGAAAAAAATCCCGTTATCGAGGATATTGACATCAAAAGCGACGACGTTTTTATAAATGACATTCGCGACCCGAAAGTTTGGATTCATGACGGAAAATATTATGCTGTGCTCGGCTCGCGTACCCCCGATATGGCTCACGGGCAAATTATTTTGTTTGAATCAATGGATTTAACCACTTCTTGGAGATTTAAAGCCATTTCTGCGCGTTCTGAAGGAAATCTCGGCGGAATGTGGGAATGTCCCAACTTTGCAGAGATTGACGGGGAAGACGTGTTGATTTTCTCGCCTATGGACATAAATACCGAAGACGGAACCTTTTTTAACGATAAAGTTGCGGGCGTTTTAATCGGAAAGCTTAATTATCGGTCGGGATTGTTCACTCACGGCGATTTTCAATACCTCGATAAGGGTTTTGACTTCTACGCGCCCCAAATTATGCAAACTCCCGACGGTCGCACCGTTATGATTGCTTGGATGGATATGTGGAATGTCGATATGCACGAAACTAAGGACGGTTGGGCAGGTATGATGACGATTCCGCGCGTTCTCGGCATTAAAGACGGAAAAATTATCTCCACGCCCGTTAAAGAACTTGAAAAACTCCGCAAATGGAAGCCGATTATCCTTGAAGACGTTTTAATCGACGAGGCGACGACTTTTGACGGCGTTTCGGGCGAGGCTTACGAACTTATTTTGAACATTGACGCCGCGCAGTCCAAAAAATTCTCAATCGCCCTGCGTGCCTCCGACATTGAACAAACAATTTTAAGCTACAATGCCAACGGAACCTTTAAACTTGATCGCACCAACGCCGGCGAGCCGATTAATTTCCAATCCGTCCGCGAAATTCAAATCGAACCGTGCGAAAAGCTTAAACTCCATATTTTTATCGACCGCTCAAGCATTGAAGTTTTCATCAACGACGGCGCGGAAGTTCTTTCGGCTAGAATTTATCCGAAACGCACTTCACAGAAAGTTATCTTCCTGCCCGAAGATGAATTGCTGAAAATCGACTCGCTGGAGTATTACAAACTCGATTTCGGGCTGCCGCACCCCCACATCAAAGATACGCCCGAAGATTTGCATAAAAAATTCCCGTTCCTTAAATAAAATTTTTTCCGCCTCGACAATGCGTCGGGGCTTTTTTTTGTACAAAATCACTTTCAAACCACAAAATCACTTTCACAGCTTCAAAACTACTTTTAACGCTCCAAAATCCTCTCGGACAAAAAATTTTTTTTTAAAAAAGCTTGACAAAGTGGGCTTGGGGGGGTATACTACGCGGGAAAGTTTTTTTGTTTTGTGGAAATTATTGGAGGTAAATTTATGGAAGGAAATAAATTAAAAGGCGATACTGTTAATTTCAAATCCAATTCGGAAACATCTAAAGCTAACGAATCCAATAGCAACGATAGCATAAAAGCTCTTGGAGATGAATTTAGCCCGGGCGACAGAAGCGGATTACAAACTGTTGAAACTAATAGCGACACGTCGAAAAAGTAACTTGTATTTTTAAGGAGGATGATTGATTATGGGTTGGAATGACAAACACCCCTGCCCGAATTGCGGCAAAGAACATGAAGAGCGCGAGACTTTGAACAAATGCACCAAGTGCGGGCAAGTTTACTGCGGAGATTGCGGTTACGGCTGTCCGAAGTGCGGAAATATGGGTTCCACTCCCGTAACATGGAATCCGACGACGAGAAGATGGAGCTAAATAAATAATTTCGAGAATTTTTGCGGCGTGACCCTTTAAAAAGTTGCGTCGCTTTTCTTTTAGGAGAAAATTGAAATGGACGTTAACGAAGCTACAGTCATATTGGCAAAAGCCCAGAAAACATTTTCAAAACTTCTGGAAAAGGGAAGTGTTCTGTTTGAAAGAGAAGATTATTTAGCGTCAATTCAAGCGTTTACTGAAGCCATTGAACTTGGTCTTAAGTTAAAAGAGGCTCATGTCAAATTTGCGAACAAGATAAATTTACCTTCAGAAATGTCGGAAACAATAAAAGAAACATATATAGGAGGATTAAAATTAGCATATTTGGGGCGTGCCACGTCCTATTACGCTATTAAAGAAGAAGAAAAAGGTGCCGCTGATATCGCCATGGCTGATAAACTCGGAGTAGAAATGAAAAACTATAATTCGCCTAACTCAAATCACATTTCCGAAAAAAAAGAACCTGCTCCTAAACCCTCATACAGCAAATCAAGTACAAATGATTTGGATGATGAAATTAAAAAAGTGGATGAAGTCCTGAAAACATGTACGGATCATCTAAATCTGGGAAACAATTATCTTCAAAAATCAAACTATGCAATGGCGATTAGAGAATTTACAAAAGCTATTAAACTCGTTTCTCCGGCAAAAGATTCAGCTGTCAGCCTTAGGTTTCCGTCGGAAATAATAAAAGTATATATAGCAAATTTACGAACAGCATATCTGGCTCGCGCCATGTCATATTACGCTATTGATGAAGAAGAAAAAGGTGCCGTTGACACCGCCATGGCTAAGAAATTAGAAGCCGAAATGAAAAACTATGATTCTCCAAAATCGAATCACATTCCCGAAAAAAAAGAACCTGCTCCTAAACCGACCTACAGCAGTTCAAATACAAATTCAGGTAACGAATTTTCCTTCGGTAAAGCTTTATTTTGGACGGCTATCATTCTCCTCGTAATAGCAGCACTCGTTTCATACTTCACGGGTATTTCTTTCGGAAAATCTGTATTGCTCACATTTGTTGGGACTATTGCACTAATAATATGGGCAGGAAACAGATAAGTTCAATTTGAGCCGTTAAGAATTTACAGCTACGACCTTCCACATTAACAACGACACGTGTAAAATCAGCGGCTCAACACTCAAAAAGCAATAAAATTTTTTGTGGCAATAAAAAAACCTCCGCAAATCTGCGCGGAGGTTAATTTTTTTTTGCTTAACTGCGCGGGAAAAAATTTCGATACATTTTCGAGAGAGGTGAGGCGAAAAATGACAAATGCAACAAATATAATGTCAACAGCTCCGATTCAATCAACGTCATTGACGCGAACGACTTCGCAAGGCGCGCAACCAAAATATAAACCTTCGACGCGAGCAGGCAAAAAAAATTTCAGCTCGACGCTCGACATGATTAACGCGAAACTCGACGAGATCAAACAAAACGTCAAAGGTTTGCAGGAAAATAATTCTGAAACCGCGCAGATTGAAGGCGACGCAGAAAAAATCGAAGCGACAGATAACAAATCGGCTCAAGGAAAGAGCGAAACTCCGCAGGATGCTCAAAAGGCAATTAGTAACGAGGAAGAATCAGAGATTAGGAATGATTCAGAATTAATTGTCGAAGATGAATTTCAACCTGCGGATATTTTTTTAGGCGCAAATGAAATTCCTGCGAAAAAAACCGTCGCGACAGATAAAATCGTCGACGCGCCGAAAATTTCTGTTGAAAATTCTTCCAACGAAAAAACTTCCGCCGCAATCGACGAGCAGGAAAAAATTATTGATGAACAATCGGCGACAAATATTCTTGCCGCAAACAGCATGGCTTATCTTTTCGGCATGAACTCCGAATCACTTTTGAAATCGGTTGAAAGCGTCCGAGAAATTCCTTCGGTACAAAATTTGCAGACACTCCTTCCGCAAACCGAAAACAATTCACAATCAATGCTTGAAATGCTCGGCGGAAAATCATTGCGAGTATTCGACAATCAGCCCGTCGAAGTCGAAAAAATTCAAACTTCGCAACCGATAATTCAAAATCAATCAGTCGAAGTCGAAAAAATTCAACCTTCGCAACCGATGATTCAAAATCAATCAGTCGAAGTCGAAAAAATTCAACCTTCGCAACCGATGATTCAAACTCCGCCTGTCGAAGTCGAACAAATTCAACCTTCGCAACCGATGGTTCAAACTCCGCCTGTCGAAGTCGAACAAATTCAACCTTCACAACCGACAATTCAAACTCAACCTGTCGAAGTCGAAAAAATTCAACCTTCGCAACCGATGGTTCAAACTCCGCCTGTCGAAGTCGAAAAAATTCAATCTTCACAACCGACAGTTCAAACTCAACCCGTCGAAGCGGAACAAATTCAACCTTCACAACCGACAGTTCAAACTCAACCCGTCGAAGCGGAACAAATTCAACCTTCACAACCGATAATTCAAACTCAACCCGTCGAAGTCGAACAAATTCAACCTTCACAGCCGACAATTCAAACTCAACCCGTTGAAACGGAACAAATTCAACCTTCACAGCCGACAATTCAAACTCAAAACGTCGAAACGGAGCCCGTTCAACCTTCGCAACCGATAATTCAAGCTCAATCTGTTGAAGGCGAACAAATTCAACCTTCACAACCGACAATTCAAACTCAACCTGTCGAAGTTCAACCTGTTCAACCTTCGCAACCGACAATTCAAACTCAATTCGTCGAAACTGAACAGATTCAACCTTCGCAACCGACAATTCAAACTCAAAACGTCGAAGTTGAACCGATTCAACCTTCGCAACCGACAATTCAATCTCAATCAGTCGAAGTCGAACAAATTCAATCTTCGCAACCGACAATTCAAACTCAATCAGTCGAAGTCGAACAAATTCAACCTTCGCAACCGACAATTCAAGCTCAATTCGTCGAAGCGGAGCCGATTCAATCTTCGCAACCGACAATTCAATCTCAACCCGTCGAAATTCAAGCCGCGCAACCGATAATTCAGCAAAAAATTGACGAACGTCCCGCATTGCAAAATTTCTCCGAACTGCTCGGCGTAAATATTCAGGTTGAAGAGGCACCGACAGCCGCGCCCGTCACACCGCCGCAATCGACGCCGCAACAATTCAATCAAAATTCTCAACAACAAGGCGAACAAAGTTTCCAAAATCAAATTTTCCAACCGATAATCGGCGAAGAAGCTCCGACGCAACCGATTTTGACGGGCGGAGAAATTTTCGCGACAAATTTAACGGCAAGCAATGATTCACCGCAAATTCAACCGTCAACACCGACTCAAGCTCCCGACGCGCCGCAAATGCCGCAACAAGATTTTGATATTCCCGCGCAGATTGTCAGGCAAGCGCGTTTGATTCGAGCGGCTGAAAATACAGAAATGGTTATCAAACTTAACCCCGAACATCTCGGCGAGTTGACGTTAAGAGTTTCAGTCAGTTCAAGCGGCGCGGTTAATGCGAGTTTCCACAGCGATAACGCGCAAGTCAGGACGATTATTGAAAATTCTTTGGTTCAACTCCGCAATGATTTGAACAATGCGGGGCTGAAGGTTGAAAATGTTCAAGTATATGCGGGCTTGAGTGACGGCGGCGGCTTGATGAACGGTCAAGGCGGTCAAGCTTGGCAACAAAATCGCCGACAAAGTCAAAGAAGAATTAATTTCGATACGATTGAACGCGAAATTGACGCAAACGCGCCCGTCAATGAAAATTCTTCGGCGGATGGCGTCGATTATTCCGTTTAAAAAATTGGAGGAGATAAAATGGCAAATTCACTTAATACAATCACGGTTGACGGCGTAACTTACAATGCCGATGCTTACGCCGCCACGCAGAAGACCGAAACCAAAAAGAATGACGAGCTCGGCAAGGAAGCTTTTCTTCAACTTTTGGTTGCCCAGCTGAAAAATCAAGACCCGCTTGATCCTCAAGACAACAGCAGTTATATCGCGGAGCTTGCGCAGTTCAGCGCGTTGGAACAAATGACAAATGTCGCGTCTAATCTTGAAGATTTGGGCAAAGTCGTCAACAACATCGATACTTCGGTTCTTGTCGGGCAACTCAGCAGCATGATCGGCAAAAATATTGATTGGGTTGAGACGATAAACGAGGCGGACGAGGAAGGCAACCCCTTAACTCATCAAGAGACTATGACGGGCGTTGTTTCCGGCGTTGTGCTTATCGAAGGCAATCCGAAAATCGTTGCCGAAGCGAACGGCGAGAAATATCAAGTGGACATTTCCAATATCGGACACGTTTATGAAGCTTATGAAGCTCCTGTTGTCGAATAAATTTTTTCTGTAAAAAAAGACTCCCTGTCAATACGGCAGGGAGTTTTTTTGTTGAAAAAAGTTTTTAAGCGTTCAAATCTTCGCGGCTTATGAGAAGGAAACAATAATTTGCGAGCTGATTTAAGAAAATTTCGCAGGATGCAACGTCACGTTGCTTTTTTTGTTGAAAAAAGTTTTATGACTTCAAATCTTCGCGGCGCATGAGCAGAAAACAGTAATCCGATAAGCGATTGAGGAAAATTTTATCGACTTCGTGAACTTCTTCCGCCTTCGACAGTTCGCAAGCCAATCTTTCGGCGCGGCGAGCGGTTGTTCTTGCCAAATCGAGAAATGCTCCGCCCTTTGAATTGCCGGGAATTAAAAATTCTCTCAAAGGCGGCAGAGAATTTTCCAATTCGTCCATTTCCGCTTCCAAATTTTTTATGTCGTCGAAAGTTATCAGCGGCTTCCGATTCAAACTTGCGAAATCAGCCATCAATCGGGGCAAAAGTTTTTGTAAGGCGAAAATTTTTTCTCTGACGTCTTCGACTTCGGAAAAAGCTCGTGCAATTCCCAAAGCCGAGTCGGTTTCATCAATCGCGCCGTAAGTTTGAACGCGCAGACAATTTTTTTCGACGCGCTCGCCCGTGTAAAGGCTCGTTGTGCCCTTGTCGCCCGTTTTTGTATAAATTTTCATCATTCACCGCCTAACCGACAATCGTTTGTCCCAAGTAGACGACCGCACCCATGAAAATTACGAACGGGACATAAATTTTCACGGCGAAAGCCAAAAGTTGGGCGTCCGCGCCCTTTACGCCGATAGCCGCCGAGCCGATAGCGATTGACAACGGAGAAATCATTTTTCCCGCGCAGGCACCGGTTGCATTTGCGGCGGCAACCCACGCTTGAACGGATTCATTGGCTCCAATCGCTTGAGACGCTATGACTTGCAATTTTCCGAACAAAACACAGCTTGAAGTCGCCGAGCCCGTGATATAAGTTCCGACCGAGCCCAAAAATGCCGCGATACAGGGATAAGCCGAACCCGTCGCCGCAACCGCCGTATCTGCAATTTGCCCCGTCATGCCGCTGTAGCCCATAACTTTTGCCGTTGCGATAACCGCGATAATCGTAACCATTGTAAATTTCAAACCGTTGACTGTTTTTTTCAAGACGCCGAACATTTCTCCGAAACTCGCGCCCTGTTTCGAGCCCGCGATAAAAGCCGCAAGCATTATCAAGACGCCCGGCGTATTAATCCAGACAAAAGTATAAGGCGAGCCGCCTTCGCCCGTGTAAATCGGGACGCTGGTTTTGAATTGCATGAGGAATTGATTAATCGGCGGAACGAGTTTGCTGGTGAAGAGCAGGAAAATAAAAATCAGAATGAACGGCAAGCAGGCGTTAATCGCTTTGGCGGTTGAAATTTTTGTTTGAGCTTGATCGGGCATTGCGAATTCGGGATCGTTGACGGGAAATTTTTTCGCAATGAAAACGATTGTACCCATTGTGCAAATCGCGCCGGCGACAACTGCCAATTCCGGACCGACAAACATTGACAAGGCAAGTTCGGGCAGGAAAAAGGCAAGTCCCGCGCCCGCACAGAGCATTGTCATTCCGCGCAGACCTTTCATTCCGCCGCCCGTCACGATGACCATCAGCCACGGACAAAGCAAAGTCAAAACGCCGAGTTGCAGAGAAGTAAAAGTTGCGAGTTGCATTGAATCAAAACCCGTGACGCTCGACAAAGTTACAAGCGGGATGCCGATTGAGCCGTAAGCCGTCGGCACGGAATTTGCGATAAGACAAACTGAAACAGATAAAATAGGATTAATGCCAATTCCTGCGAGCATGCCTGCGGGAACGGCAATCGCTGTACCGAAGCCCGCCATACCCTCAAGAAAGCCGCCGAAGCCCCAGCCGATTAAAAGAATCAAAACGCGCTTGTCGTGACTGACGCTCGTCAACATGTCTTTAATCGTGTCCATTGCTTTGGTGTGCAATGTCAAGTTGTAAGTAAAAATTGCGGCGACGATAACCAATAAAATCGGCCAACACGCCAAGGCGACGCCTTCAAGGACAGACTCAATCGCACGAGCACTTTCCATATTCCAGACGCCCATTCCCGCCGCCAATGAAATTATCAGCGCGATTAGGCACGCTTTCCAAGGCGACATTTTGATCACGCTGAGCGCAATCACCAGCCACAATATCGGCGACAGCGCAAGTAAAAACATCAATTTCCCCGACCTCCTTTTAACAATTAGGAATTATGAATTAGGAATTAGGAATGAAGGAACCGATTATTAATTCCTCATTCCTAATTCTTAATTAAGTTTAACCGCCGCATTTTTCTATGGCGGGCAAAAAAAATCCTGCCTTATTAAAAATTTTCAGTCAATGAATAAAAAAACCCGACCAAAGTCGGGAGAAAAAGTTTCCGCGCAGATTTTTATTTCTTGACGAGACCAAGCACATAAGAATCTCCGTTGACGTTAAAAGTTGTTGCCGTGAAATCTTTCAGCGTAATTGCTTTTGAAGTCGAATCTACTTTGAACGAAACTGTATTCGTAGATTTTTTGTAAGCAGTGGAGAATGTGCCCGTTATCTCCAGCATGTCAGAATTGTCGAAACCGAAAATAACATCTCTGCCGTCGCCGCTCTCGTAAATAAAGGTATCGGCACCTTCGCCGCCCCACAACGAATCATTTCCCTTTCCGCCAAGCAAAGTGTCGTCGCCGTTTTGCCCGTAAAGTTTATCGGCAACTTTTCCGCCAACAATATAATCATCACCGTCTTTGCCGTAGAGATAATTTTTTCCACTGCCGCCGAGAATTGAATTGTCTTGGGCGTTGCCGACAATTTTAATTGCTGTCGTGCGTTCGGAGGCGTCTGCGACTTCTCTCCATGCCGCTGAAAGTGTCACTTTCGAGTTTGTGGAATCATTTATCAAATATGCTCCGCCGATTATTGTTTTTTCCGTGCCGTCCGATTTTATGAAAGTAATTCCTTTTCCTTTGCCATCCTTGACAGTGAGAGTATTTTTTCCGATTTTGAAAGTTGCATCGGAATTTTTAAATGCGGAAGAAGTTATGTCGGCATTGACGGAAATTTTATCTCCAGCCGCATAATCGGTGATAACGTCGTTGCCCACGTCGAAGATAAACAAATCGTCACCTGCGCCGCCCGTTAAGGTGTCGTTACCGTTGCCGCCGTTGAGAGTATCATTTTTGGAACCGCCGCTGATTGAATTTGCAAGTGCATTGCCTGTAATTTGAACGGCTTTTGTGCGCTTGGAGGCGTCGATAATTTTAATTGCGGAGTCGACAGTCACGGGCGACTTCGTTTCATTGGTGACGGTTAATAGCGTTGCTTTTTCTTCGCCCAAAATGTTTACGGCAGATAAAGTTGCCGCGCCGACCAGAGTTATTTTGCCCTTACCGACCGAGACGATTATATCCGAGCCGAAAGTTTCTTTGGAGTAAGTGTCCTTGCCGTCCCCGATTTGCAATGTCGAAGTCTCGTTAAAGCCCTCGATTAAATCGTTGCCGTCACCGCTGTTGTAGATAATAAATTCTTCTGCAGAACCATCACGAAGATAAATTGAATCATTACCTAATCCGCCATCGATTGAAACATACCAATCATCGCTATAAATGTAATCATTACCTGCTCCTCCATAAATATACGAATCTTCGCTATAACTGTAAATGTGATCGTCTCCATTTCCACCATCTATTGTGCTATCGCGACAACCTCCGTCTAAAATTTCAGCATTGTTGTAAATGTAATCATTGCCGTCGCCACCTGAAATGCTTGCACGATAAGATTGACCATAAATTGTATCGTCGCCCGCGCCGCCATCGACCGAGGTACTATTGCCTTCGGTGTAAATATAATCGTCACCTTTGCCGCCGAGAACTATCGCTTCATTGAGGAAACTTCTTAAAGTATCGTTACCGTCAGTGCCTGTTATTAAAGTGTCTGCATCACTAATGATAAGAAGTTCTTCTTCAGCGGCGTCCTTTAATAAAATAGAACCATCATCGACTTTAATACTGACATCATTGCCGACAGTTGATGACGTGTATTTCCCGAAAATTCTAAGCGTGTCATTTGAATTAAAGCCGTAGACAATATCATTACCGTCGCCTGTAGTATATTCGATTGTCTCGTAACCGCCCCAATCTGCATAAGCGTAAATTGTATCATCGCCCGTGCCGCCGTTGATTGTGGAAAATATTTCGCCGTGATTGTCAATAATAAGATCGTTGCCTTCGTTACCTTTTAGTAATGACCGACAACGACTTGTAATGGTATCGTTACCTTCACCTGCTTCGATTGTCGAATGTGTCCAGTCGTTATAAATTGAATCATTACCGGTGCCGCAAATAATTTTCGAGCCGTAACCATCGTTATAAATAGTATTGTTGCCGTTGCCTGTTATTATCGTAGAGTTTTCGCCGTAATTGCTTACATTGTTTTTGCCGTTACCCGCATTGATTAAAACATTTTCTCCGTAATTGGCTATTGTGTCGTTGCCCTTGTAAGCCTTGAGTGTTTCGTTTGAATCAATATTGACAATGTAATCGTTGCCGTTCGTACCTTTCTTAGAAGCTTTACCGTAAAGAGTGCCGTTGACGTTGACGGTTAAGGCGTCGATAAATGTAATTGAGCCCGAACCGATTTCCAAAATAAGGTTGCCGTCCGAAACAGATTCAGAAGTTACGGAGCCGCCCGTCAAACTTACCGTGTCCGTGAGATTGTAGCCGTAAATTGTATCGTCACCGTCGCCGATTTTATATTCAATTATTACATCCGTAGAATCGGCATCAACTTCGATTAAATCATTTCCTTTGCCACCGTTGACAGTGACATTGTCGCTTTCTTTATTGATTAGAATATCGTTGCCCGCGCCCAAGCTGATTTTTGAATGATCACTGGCTATGCCGTTATAAACGTAATCGTTGCCGTTACCCGTGTTGATTGTAGCATAGCTACCATAGTTTCTGTTGTAAACAATATCATTACCCGCGCCACTGTTGATTTTAGTCTCTCTCGCATAGAAATTAGAAATAAAATCTTTTCCGTTACCGGTTTTGACTGTAACATTATGAATAGTTTTGCTCCATGTAATTGCGCCATCTTCAATCGTCGGAGTACTTTGATTATAAATCACATTATTACCGTTTCCGCCGTTAATAGAAACGTTTTCGCCGCTGTTATTAATGCGATCATTTCCGAGACCGCTATTTATTGTGACATCATTGCCTATGTTATAAATTTCATCGATACCCGCACCGCCGACGATTGAAACGTTCGAGCCTTCATTGTCAATCAAATCATTTCCTGCGCCGCCGTCAACCGTTACAGAGTCGCCGCTGTTAATAATTGTGTCGTTGCCGCCGAGAGCACTTATCATTGTTGCGTTTTCGCTGTTTTCAATAAAATCATCGTCATCTGAAGGAGCAGAAATTGTATCATTGACTTCCGAAACTTGTTTTGCGAGATAGCGCAGGAAAATATATCCCGCCGAATAATCGAGCACTGAATAGGAATCGTTATAGACGTTGAGACGCTCCGCGAGTTCTTCGGGATTTGAAACAAGCTCGACAATGTCCGAATATCTGATGTCGTCCGCGCCGTGAGTCAACTCCGCCATGCCTTCTAAAATAAAGAAAGGCAATTCTTGAACGTTATCAATCTTCGCCGCCATAATTGCGTGAGTGAGTTCATGCGCAAGGACTCTGTCAAGATAAAAAGGCGCAGTTTCTTCCGAGCCGTTGATGTCTTCCGCAGAAATGTTTTTAAATCTGTTCGTGTTGACGTTGAGAGTCAGAGAATTTGACTCGTAATTGACATAAGCCAAACTGTCATCCGATTCTTCGACAAAATTTAAAGTTATTTCCTTAACTGTGGCGTCGCTGTCGGCAAAGCTGAAGCCGTAAGAATCTTTGATGAGTTTCAGCGCGGAGTCAATCCACCAACTGTAAAGCCCTTGAACGATTGTTTGTTGAACTTCCGTAAGCGAATTTTTTTTCGGCACGATAACTTTAAGTCCGCGCTTCGTGAAACTTGTACCCGAAGGATAAGACGCCTTGCCCGATCCGGGAACAACGCTCTTGGCAGTTTTGACTTTGGCACCGCCTGCGTCCAAGCCCGTGATAGCTCCCGTGTCGGTGTTGTCGAGATTGATACCGCATTTCTCTTTCAAAAAAATTTCGGTACTCGTTGCGCCTTTGCAGTCGTTAATAAGCTTGTTGATGACGCTTTGCAGACCGGGGAAATTTGAACAAGCCTTAACGGCTTCATTGAGTGCCGCCAAGTCTGAAGGAGACGTTGTGTCCAACGACTGCATGAACTTTTTGATGACTTCCTGTTTCAAGAAATGATTATAAAATTGCAAACGGCGTCGATGATTTTTTCTTCCAAAATGTAATTGTCGCCCTCCGAAGTCTCGCCGTTTATCATGAAAATAAAACCGCTTTTGCTGTTCGGAATGAAATAAAGTCCCGACAGCAAACCGAACGCCTCGCCCGTGTGCCCGATTAAATTTTCGTTGTAATTGTAAACTCCCAAGCCGTAAGATTTAATCGCGCCGTTTTGAGTGTCGCCGTTGTGGTTTTTGTAAATCCAATGCGGCGTCAACATTTCGTCAACAGATTTTTTGCTTAAAATTTTTTTGCCGCGATAAATGCCGCCGTTCATAATCATTTCCAAAGCATGAGTAAGTTCCTCAAAAGAAATTCTCAAGCCGCCTTGCGGAGAAAAAATCGTTGCATTTGTTCCGACGCGATAATTTTTCAGAGAATATTCCTGCCGGAAATTTTCGTCGTAAGGATTTTGAAGAGAAATTGTTTCCCGCACGGGTTGAATCCCTTTGAAGTCGTCCATTTGCCCCGTCCAAGAAATTTTTTTCCGATAAATTGTTCCGAGCATTTCAAAGTCTTTCGCAGAAAAATTGCCGGGAACATAATCTGCGCGGGTGTCGAGTTGCCGCAAAATATTTTTCTTCTGATAAAGATCAAATCGCTCGTCCGTCACAACTTCAATAATCGTCCCCAAAAGTCCGTAATTCAAATTGCTGTAGAAAAAATATTCGCCGATTTTTTCTTTGGCAAAGTGATTGCCGCCTTCAAAAAATTTTCCGTCGGGAATAAAAAATTCTTTAACGCTTGAGTCGGGCGGGATGCTGTAAATTTTTCCGTCGCGCAGTGACGAGGTGTGACTTGCCAACATGCGCACGGTAATTTTTTTTTGCGGATGATTCGGGTTGCGAAGTTCAAAGCCGAGATAATTGCCCGCGTCTTCGTCAAGATTTATTTTTTCCTGCTCGACAAGTTGCATGATACTGAAAATCGTAAACATTTTTGAGATCGAAGCCGCTCTGAATCGCGTTTGGCGCGTGACGGGCTTTGAAAAATTTTTTTCGACAACGCGCCTGCCGAGAAATTTTGAATAAATTTCTTCGCCGTCCCTGTAAACGATAACGCCGAGTCCAGGAACTTTTTTTTCACCGATAATATTTTCCAACGCGTTGTCCAACCGTTCAATATTCATTTTGCCGCGCCTCCTTCGTAAACATTTTGGAGACGGAAGCCGCTTTGAATCGAGTTTGACGAGTGACGGGCTTTGAAAAATTTTTATCGATAACGCGTCTGCCGAGAAACTTTGAATAAATTTCTTCGCCGTCCTTGTAAACGATAACGCCGAGCTCCGAAACTTTTTCTTCGCCGATAATATTTTCCAACGCGCCGTCCAGCCGTTCAATCTTCATTTCGCCGCGTCTCCTTCGTAAATATTTTTGAAACCGAAGCCGCCCTGAATCGGCTTTGGCGCGTGACGAGCTTTGAAAAATTTTTGTCGATAATACGCCTGCCGAGAAATTTTGAATAAATTTCTTCGCCGTCCCTGTAAACAATAACGCCGAGTCCAGGAACTTTTTTTTCGCCGATAATATTTTCCAACGCGCCGTCCAGCCTTTCAATATTCATTTCGCCGCGCCCCTTTCACTTGACATTCATTTAAACCCTTTGATATTATATCAGAAAATTTTCAGGAGGTGTCGGGTTTTTGGATAAGGCATTTTACATTTCGGAGATTGACGAAAAAATTTTCGCGAGGATTGACGGCAAATCTTACAAAAAAAATTGTCCGTTGCCGCTGAGCGATTTGCGTTATCTTCATGTTCTTCATAAAGATTTGAGCGGCAAAATTCTTGAGGGCGAATTGATTTGCAACGTCAAAATTGCCGAGCCGCTGATTGATATTTTCAAAAAACTTTTCGCGGAGAATTATCCGATTGAAAAAATTCGGCTGATTGACGAATACGAAGCCGACGATGAACTTTCAATGCACGATAACAATTCTTCGTGTTTTAATTTCCGCTACGTCTCTTTCACGAACAGAATTTCCTTGCACGGCTACGGGATGGCGATTGACATAAATCCGCTTTACAATCCTTATATCAAAACTGTTGACGGGGAAAAAATTATTGCGCCCGACAACTCCGCCGCCTTTGAAGATCGCGAAAAAAATTTCCCCTGCAAGATTGAAGAAGATGATTTGTGTTGCAAAATTTTTGCGGAGCACGGTTTTTCATGGGGCGGAAATTGTTGGGAGGACGAAAAAGATTATCAGCATTTTTTTATTGAAGAGGGGATTGAAAGATGAAAAAATTTTTAATGACGGCGTTGCTCCTTGTGACAATGATTTTTGCGGGATGCGGCGGCGAAGATTCTGCCGACGGCGGAAAAAATTTAAGCGTCATGCTCGGATCAAATGTTGTTTCGCTCGACTCCGCGCAGGCGACCGATTCTGTTTCTTTTGAAGTTATCGCTGATTGTATCGACGGCTTAATGCAACTCAATGCGGACGGAAAAGCCGTTCCCGCGCTTGCCGAAAATTATGAAGTCTCCGAAGACGGCAAGACTTATAAATTTTATTTGCGCGACGCGAAATGGGCGAACGGCGACGACGTAACCGCCGAAGATTTTGTTTTTGCTTGGCGGCGTCATTGCCAAAAGGCTGAAGAATATTCCTACGTTATGGGCTCGACGGTTGCCTGCGTGAAAAATGCCGACGCCGTTATCAAGGGAGCAGATCCCAAAACTTTGGGAGTTTCCGCGCAGGATTCAAAAACTTTTGTCGTCGAACTCGACGCGCCCGTTCCTTTTTTCCTGTCGCTGATGGCTTTTCCGACTTTTTATCCCGTCAACGAAAATTTTTATAACGGCTTGGAGGCGGGCAGTTACGGCACAAGCCCCGAAACTTTTTTGTCTAACGGCGCGTTCATGTTGGCTGAATACATTCCCGGCACGGCAAATATTCAGCTTAAGAAAAATGATTCTTATTGGAACGCCGCAAATATTTCGCTCGACGGTTTCCAATATCAAGTTGTCTCTTCGTCCGACAACGCGCTGATTTCTTTCAAAAACGGCTCGCTTAACGTCGTAAGTCTCAAGGGCAACCAAGCCGAACACGTCAAGCAAGACGCCGAACTTTCCAAAAATCTGCAAACTTTCACTTCGGGCTATCTTTATTATCTTTCCTTCAACCAAGACGCCAAAAATCATCATGCGGGCGCACTTTCCAACGTCAATCTTCGTCTTGCAATTTCCAACGCCGTCGACCGCGAATCGCTTGTCGATAATTTTGTTATGAGCGGCGCGAAGGCAACTTATACCGCCGTTCCCGTCGAGTTCGCGCCCAATGCGAAGACAGGAAAATTTTTCGCCGAAGATCAAAAACAATTCTCCGATTATGTCGGCTTCAACGTCGATAAAGCAAAAAGTTTCTTGGAGACTGCAAAAAAAGAACTCGGCAAGGAAAGTTTTGAACTGAATTTGATTTATTCCAATGACGGCGAGAGCGCAACAAAAGTTGTTCAAGCTGTTAAATCGCAAGTCGAAGAAAATTTGCCGGGCGTGACGATTAATCTTCAGCCCATGCCCAAAGCCGAATATTTAAGCAACGTTACTTCAAACAATTTTGATATTGCGCTTGTCGATTGGACGCCCGATTACAATGATCCGATGACTTTCTTGACGCTGTGGACAACGGAAGGTTGCGAAATTGCCGAGCATTGGAGCAATGCCGATTACGATAAAATCATTGCCGATTGCACGACGGGAGCACTTGCCGCAGATTACGACGCCCGCTGGAATGCAATGTATGACGCCGAAAAAATTTTGCTTGAAAACGCAGTTATCGCACCGCTTTACACAGACGCCGACGCAGTTTTGATTTCGCCGAATGTTTCGGGCATTGAATTTCACTCGGCAGGAATTGACCGCGTTTATAAAAACGTAAAACTCAAATGACAAAGTACGTAGCAAAAAGAATTTTGATGTCCGCGCTGACATTGTTCATAATAATTTTTGTGCTGTTCGTGTTGATTAGGATAATGCCGGGCGATCCTTTCCCCGTCGAAAGAATGAGCGCGGAAATGATTTTGCAAAAGCGCGAGGAGCTCGGACTCAACAAGCCGATTTTGATTCAGTTCGCGGATTACATGTCAATGTTGCTCGGCGGGAGTTTCGGCAACGGCACTTCTCTTTACAACGGCGCGCCGATTAAACCGATATTGACGGCTTGCCTTTTGAACTCGTTTAAAATCGGCGTGCTGTCAATTTTATTCGGGACGATTGTCGGGCTGACGATTGGAATTGTTGCGGCACTGAATCGCGGAAAATTTTTGGACGGCTTTTGTACTCTCGTTTCGATTTTGGGCGTGTGCATTCCGTCCTATGTCTTCATGATTTTCCTGCAATATTTTTTCGCGTATAAAATCCCGTTCTTCCCGTATTTTTTCGATCCCGCAAAATTTTTAACCTCCGCGATTATGCCGATGTTGTCGCTGAGTTTATTTGCGATTTCGACTGTGGCGCGTTTCACGCGAAATGAAATGATCGAAGTTCTCAACAGCGATTATGTGAAATTGGCGGAGGCAAAAGGGCTTTACGGTTTTGAACTGATTCGCAAACATGTTTTGAGAAATGCGCTGATACCGATTGTAACGGTTATTGCGCCGCTGGTTGTCGACTTGCTGACGGGCGCGATGGTTATCGAAAAAATTTACGGGATAAACGGCGTCGGCAAGTTGATGGTTGACGCGATAGCGGGGCAGGGCGTCGATTACAATTATGTTTTGGCGTTGGGAATTGTTTTTTCCGCGCTGTATATCGGCGTAATGCTTGCGCTGGACATTTTGTACGGAATAATTGATCCGCGAATCAGATTGACTGTTAAGGGTTAAGAGAAAAGGGAGAAGGGAGAAGGGATAAGACTTTTCCCTTAACTTTTCCCATTTCCCTTTTCCCATTTCCCTTCTAGGAGGTTAGGCATGTACACGCCGCAACAAGGAGACTTTGAATTTATTTCCGACCGGGATATTTCGGTTGACGAAAATTTTTCTTCGCAAGGATATTGGAAAGGCGTTGCCGTTCACTTTTTCAAAAATCGTTTTGCGGTTACGGGCTTAATTTTGGTTGGCGCGATAATTCTTTTTGCGATTTTCGCGCCGCTTGTCAGTTCTTACAGCTATCAGGAAATTATTTCGGTTGTCGATTCGAGCGGAAAAGAAATTACGGCGAAGAGTTTAGCTCCGCAAATCGGCGGCGGCGAGTCGCAAAATTTATTTTCCGACAGGACATTTATTTTCGGCACGGACGATATGGGGCGCGACCTTTGGACGAGAACTTGGCAGGGAGCGCGAGTTTCGTTGATAATTGCGTTTGTGGCGATTTTTATTGACATGCTGATTGGCACAAGCTACGGGCTTATTTCGGGTTTTTTCGGTGGCATGGTTGATAATGCTCTGCAGAGATTTATAGAAATTGTCGGCTCAATCCCGACGCTGGTTATCATTTCGATTTTGGCGATTTTCATGGAGAAGGGGATTGGGCTTGTTATTGCGTCGCTGTTGATAACCGAATGGATCGGCATGAGTAAAATTTCCCGCGCAGAGTGTTTGAAGATAAAGGAGCGCGAATATGTTCTTGCAAGTCGGACGCTCGGCGCGGGGAGTTTCCACATAATTTTTAAACAGATTTTGCCGAACACAATCGGACCGATAATTACTCAAGTTATGTTTTCGATACCGGTTGCGATTTTCACGGAAGCATTTTTAAGTTTTGTTGGTGTCGGAATAGTTTTGCCGCAATGTTCAATCGGTTCGCTGATTGAGGCGGGTTTCAACAACGTAACGATTTTGCCTTATCAAATTTTGCCGCCGATAACGGTTTTGGCGATTTTGATGCTCGGATTTAATTTAATCGGCGACGGCTTCCGCGAGGCATTGGCTCCGAAGCTCGACGACATGTGAGGAGAAAAATCCCCCCTTTGCCAAAGCGTGGATTCGCGGAACCGGCTGTCCCTGCGGCGGCTCGTCACTTCGATTTGGCTTACCAATTCAATTTGTTGATTGAACTTCTTTTCTTTCAACGAAGAAAGAAAAGAAGCAAAAGAAATTCGCCTCGCGGGGGCGTTTGTTCCTCGTTATTCGGAGTAGTAATTTACTTTTGCCGTGTGTGCCGGCAATAGAAACATCCTGTTTCTGTTGCCGGCGGGCGCACGTCCTGTGCGCCCCCATTTTCATTTTTTGATGATTGCAGGAATTGATATGGAGAAAATTATTCTTTCGATTAAAAATCTCGACATAACTTTTCGCACAAATGCGGGAAATGTTCATGCCATTCGCGGCGTCAATTTCGATTTGCCGCTCGGAAAAACCGTTGCGCTTGTCGGAGAGAGCGGTTCGGGAAAATCTGTTACGATGAAGGCAGTCACGGGGCTTTTGGACAGCAACAGCGTTATCAACAGCGGAAATGTTTTTTATAACGGCGAAGACCTTTTGACTTTGACGAAAAAAGATCTGCGCCAAAAAATTAACGGGCAACAAATCGCAATGGTTTTTCAAGACCCAATGACCAGTTTGGATCCGACAATGACAATCGGAGATCAAATTATGGAGGGAATGTTTCTTCACAAAAAAATTTCAAAAACCGATGCTCGCCAAAAAGCCGTCGAACTTTTAAATTTGGTCGGGATTGCCGACGCCGAAAAGCGCATAAAAAATTATCCCCACCAACTTTCGGGCGGTATGCGTCAACGCGTCGTGATTGCCGTTGCTCTTTCCTGCGAGCCGAAAATTTTAATTTGCGACGAGCCGACGACTGCTCTTGATGTTACCGTTCAAGCCCGCATTTTGGATTTGATAAAAAAAATTCAAGCCGAAATGAATTTGTCGGTAATTTATATCACGCATGATTTGGGCGTTGTGGCGAAGGTCGCCGATTATGTCAACGTCATGTATGCGGGAAAAGTTATCGAAGTCGGCACGGTCGAAGAAATTTTTTACGACCCGCGTCATCCTTACACTTGGGGATTGTTATCCGCAATGCCCGATTTGGAGACTGACGACGACAGATTATATTCGATACCCGGAAGCCCGCCGAATCTTTTACACGAGCCGCCGGGAGATGCTTTTGCCGCGAGAAATAAATTTGCCATGAAAATTGACGAGAAGGCGGAACCGCCCATGTTTCAAATTTCAGAAACACATTTTGCGGCAACTTGGCTTTTACATCCCGACGCGCCGAAAGTAGAATTGCCGCAGGAATTAAAATCGCGATTGATTCGGTCGAGAAAGGCGGCGGAAAAGCAATGAACAATTAGCAATGAGTAATGAGCAATTAAAAATTTCCAATTCATTGCACATTACTCATTGCACATTGCTAATTAACAGAAGGGTGGCGAATTATGATTGAACCTCTGCTTAAAGTGAAAAATCTTCGTCAGCATTTTAAAATTTCGCGCAGTTTCACTGTCAAAGCTGTCAACGGAGTTTCTTTTGAAATTTTTCCCGGCGAAACTTACGGGCTTGTCGGCGAATCGGGCAGCGGAAAAACTACAATCGGGCGCAGTATCATTCGCCTTTATGATCCGACTGACGGCGAAATTATTTTTAATCGCGATAAAATTTCCGGCGAACTTGATAACAGGACACGCCGAAGGCTCCGAAAAAATATGCAAATGATTTTTCAAGACCCGATGTCGAGTTTGAATCCCCGAAAAAAAATCGGCGACATAATCGGCGAAGGGCTTGACATTTACAAACTTTATTCAAGTCTCAAGGAGCGCAACGGGATTATCGGCGAGATTTTAAAAAAAGTCGGTTTATCGCCCGCTCATGCCGAGCGTTATCCGCAACAATTTTCCGGCGGACAACGTCAACGCGTCGGAATTGCCCGTGCACTTGTCATGAATCCCAAGCTTATCATTGCCGACGAATGCATTTCCGCGTTGGATGTTTCGATTCAAGCGCAAGTCGTCAATCTCATGAAAGATATTCAAGACGAGACAAAATGCGCTTATCTTTTCATTGCACATGATTTGAGCATGGTTAAATACATTTCCGACAGAATCGGCGTCCTTCATAAAGGTTACTTGGTTGAGACGGGCTTGACGAAGGAAATTTTTTCCAATCCCGCCCATCCTTACACGCAAAGTTTGTTGTCCGCCGTGCCGCAACCAAATCCCGAAGTCGAAAGGCATCGGCAACTTATAACTTATGATTCCGACAAAGTTAATTACGAACATTGTATCATGCGACGTGTAAGCGATACTCACTTTGTTTTATCGAGTCATTAACAAAAAAATCCCTCCGACTTTGGAGGGATTAAATTTTTTTCCGCGCTTTTATCAATTAGGAATTATGAATTAGGAATTAGGAATGGAAAACCTTCCTTCATTATTAATTCCTCATTCCTAATTCCTAATTAAATCAGCTCCGCTGATTTTGTAATTCGTGCCGTTGACGTTAAAAGTTGTCGCCGCGAAATTTTTCAGCGTAATTGCGTTTGAAGTCGAGTCGACGGCAAAATAAATTTCGGTCTGCGAACTGTTTAAAGAGGTTGAGAAATTCCCCGTGATTTGCAACATGTCATCATCTTCAAAGCCGAAAATGACATCCTGTCCGTCGCCGCTCTCGTAAATGAAAACGTCCGCGCCCGCATTGCCCCATAACATGTCATTTCCCGCGCCGCCAATTAAGGTATCATTTCCTGTACCGCCGCGAATGGTATCGTTGCCCGTGTTCCCGAAAATCGAATCATCGCCCGCGCCGCCCAAAAGCGTATCGTTGCCCTTGCCGCCCGTGATTGTGTTATCGAGCGCGTTGCCGGAAATTCTTGCGGCTTTCGTCCGCGAGGCGGCAGTAATTGTTTTTATCGCCGAGCCGACAGTTACGGGCGATTTCGTCGAATTCGTTACGGTAAAATTCGTCAAGACTCCGACCATTGTCGAAAAACTTTTGCCCGCAGGATTAATCATGTTGAGATTTTTTCCCTTTGCCTTTTTAATCGTGAGAGTGCCCGCGTCCGTCGTTAAAATTACGTCCAAGCCGTTCAAAGCGGTATCTGAAATATTTGCTCCGAGAGAAATTTTCTCCGTAACCGCATAATCGGTAATAACATCATTTCCTTCGCTGTAGATGAAGAAATCTTTACCGTTGCCGCCCGTCAAAGTGTCGTTGCCTGCGCCGCCCCACAAAGAATCTTTGCCATTATTGCCCGAAAGTTTATCGTCGCCCGCGCCGCCGAAAATGGAATCTGCGCCCGCGCCGCCGCTGATGGAATCGTTACCTTCGCCGCCGTCAAGAGTATCCTCTTTGGAGCCGCCGCTGATTGTATTCGCAAGATAATTTCCTGTAATTTGAACAGGCGTCGTGCGAGAAGAAGCATTGATTACTTTGACGGACGAAACAACTGTCACGGGAGATTTTGTGTAGTCGTTGACGGTTAAAAGCGTCGGACCCGAAGGAGCGGTTGACGAAGTGCCGACAATATTTAATTTCGACAAAGACGCCGCGCCTTCCAAAGTGATTCTGCCTTCTCCTATTGCAACGATGACATTCGAGCCGCTCCTTGAGGTGGAATAAATTTCGTTAGAAATGCTGAGCGTATCGTTTTTTGTAAAGCCTTGAATTAAATCATTGCCGTCGCCGTCAACATATTGGTAATAAACGCCGTTTTCGCAATGACTTTCGATTGTATCGTTGCCCGTGCCCGCGTTGATTGTATTTTCAGAAGCCTCCGAGTAAATGTGGATATAATCGTCATCTGCTTCCGCTCTTATAACGGCGACCGAAGCTCCCGTATAAATTAAATCGTTGCCGTCGCCGCCGAAGACCGTAGAATTTTTTGCCAGATTTCTATGAAGCTGAACATAATCGTCGCCCGCCTCGCCTTTGATTAAAATATTCGTTCCTTCGCTGTGAATTTCATCTTTACCGTCGCCGCCGCTTATCGTGTGGTTTGAAGAATTTTCATAAATGTAAACGTAATCGTTGTCCTCGCCGCCGTTTATCGTATTGCTTGAGGCACCGGATAAAAGCGAAACATAATCTTTTCCTTCATCACCGTTTATCAAAATCTTTGAAGCTTTGCTGTGAAATGAATCATTACCCTTACCGCCGTTTACCGTAACGTTCGAGGCACCCGACAAAAGAGAAATATAATCGTTGCCCTTGTCGCCGTTTATTATGACGAAAGAGCTGTCGGAAGAAATTTCAATGTAATCGTTGCCGTCGCCGCATTCGAGAGTTAAATTTTTTCCGTTTGAAAAAGAAATGCTGTCTTTGTCGTCGCCCGCGCTTATGCTTAGCCCGTTTCCTTTTGCGGTTATGGAATCGTTGCCTTCTCCGCTGTCGATTGAAACTCCGTCGGCTGAAGTTGTAATGGTGTCGTTGCCGTAAAAAGTTTGTATCAGTGTGTTGGCAGTGTTGCTGTTGGAAATGGTTAAGTCGCTGCCTTGTCTGGCGAGGTAACGCAAGAAAATATAGCCGCCGTTATCCAAAAAATTTTCGTTGTCCGATAAATTATTCGGGTCTAGCCCGTATTCAAAAGCTGAAACATCAGCCGCCAGAGCTTTAATTTCTTTGGCATTGGAATTTGTAATGCCGATTGTCAAATCCGACAAACCTTCTTTGATAAAACCGGGCAACAAATTATAAACAGGATTGTAAAGGATATTCGCCATCATTACGACTTGAGTCATTTCATGAGCAATTTCCCGGTCAAAAGTCTTGTTTGCTTCGTCGACATCATCTTCCAACAAACCGTAATAATTCATGTTGATCGTCAAAGTTATTTTGGTTACTTCGCCGGTGTCTTCGTCGTATTCGCCCGAAGTGGAAATTTTATCGGCGTCGGCGTCGTTGATAAAATTGACATAAAGTTCCGTAACGTAAAACGGATTACTTTTGCTTTTCTTGGTCGCGAAATTGAATTCCTTGCCGTAAGATTCGGTAATGAGATTGAGTGCGCCTTCAACCCACCAAGTTTTCAAGCCTCGCCAAATAAATTTTTCGGAGTCACTCAAATTGCTGAAAGATTTTCCGTCAAGTGTGACGGTCAAGCCGTTTGTTGTGAAAGAATTGCTTTGAAAACTCGTATCCAAACTGCCGCTTTCCGAAATAATATTTGTATCGGTTTTGGTCGTCTCGCCGCCCGCGTCCGAGCCCGATATTGCGCCCGAATCCGAAGTTGTGAAATCTATTCCGCAATAAATTCTCAAAAAATCTTCGACGCTTTCCGAGTTTTTAAGATCGTTTATGAAAGAATCTTTAGCACTTGTCTTGCCGCTTTGAAGCCCGCTGAAACCCGAACAAGCTTTGTTTATCGCCGTGTCGAGAGCACTTTTATTTGCTTTGTCCAGAGAGTTCATAAAAGCCTGAATTGCCTCCAATTGAGTTGCCATAAAAATTTTTCTCCCTTCTGTAAAATTTTTTTTCCATTATACAACAGGAAACAAAAAAAATCCCGTTTTTTAACAGGATTTTAATTTTTATTCCGCGCTTTTATCAATTAGGAATTGGTTTGCCTTCATTATTAATTCCTCATTCCTAATTCCTAATTAAATCAGCTCCGCTGATTTTGTAATTCGTGCCGTTAATGTTAAAAGTTGTCGCCGTGAAATTCTTCAGAGTAATTGCGTCGGACGTTGAATCGACGGCAAAATAAATTTCTGTCTTTGCGCTGTTTAAAGACGTTGAGAAATTCCCCGTGATTTGCAACATGTCAGAGTTTTCAAAGCCGAAAATCACATCTTGACCGTCGCCGCTTTCGTAAATGAAAACATCCGAGCCCTTATTGCCCCAAAGCATGTCATTTCCCTTGCCGCCGAGCAATGTATCGTTCCCTACGCCGCCGCGAATTGTATCGTTGCCCGTGTTCCCGAAAATTGAATCATCTCCTGCGCCGCCCAAAAGCGTATCGTTTCCCTTGCCGCCCGTCATTGTGTTATCAAGTGCGTTGCCGGAAATTTTTGCGGCTTTCGTCCGAGAGGCGGCGGTAACTGTTTTTATCGCCGAACCGACAGTCACGGGAGATTTTGTCAAATTCGTCACGGTAAAATTCGTCAAGACTCCGACCATTGTCGAAAAAGATTTTCCTGCAGGATTGATCAGGTTAAGATTTTTTCCCTTCGCCTTTTTAATCGTCAAAGTGCCCGCGTCTGTCGTTAAAATTACGTCCAAGCCGTTCAGCGCGGTATCGGAAATATTTGCTCCGAGAGAAATTTTTTCGGTAACCGCATAATCGGTAATGACATCGTTTCCTTCGCTGTAAATGAAGAAATCTTTGCCGTTTCCGCCCGTCAAGGTGTCATTTCCTGCTCCGCCCCACAAAGAATCCTTGCCGTTGTTGCCAAGAAGTTTATCGTCGCCCGCGCCGCCGAAAATGGAATCTGCGCCCGCCTCGCCCGTGATTGAATCGTTGCCCGCACTGCCTTTGATAATGTCATTTTGGGAACTGCCTTTGATTGTTGAGCTCGAATAAGTAGTCGGCGAAGAACTGACAATATTTAATTTCGACAGAGAAGCCGCGCCGTCCAAAGTTATTTTTCCCGTGCCGACAGTAAAAATCATGTCCGAGCCGCTTTTTGTCGAAGAATAATTTCCGCCGCCGATTGAGAGCGTCGAAGTTTCATTAAAGCCCGAAATTTTATCGTTGCCGTCGCCCGAAAAATATTGGAACAAAACATTTGCGGCGTTGTTGAAAATATAATCGTCGCCCGCGCCGCCGTTGATTGTGACATTTTTTCCGACGTTTTCGGATTCAAGCACACCGTTTCTGTAAATCACGCCGTAATTTTCGATTGAATCGTTGCCTGCGCCGCCCAAAAGTGTGGAGTTGTCGGCGAAATTATAAATTTTATCGTCGTCCGCGCCGCCGTCCGCCAAAATATTTTTTATGTTGCAGTCGTTGTATAAAGTATCTTTTCCGTTGCCGCCGCGAATGGTGACGTTGCCGCCCCAGTTGCCGACAGAATCATTTCCGTTGCCGAGCTCGATAAATGCATCTGCTCCCAAATTTGAATTGTAAACGGTATCGTCTCCGTCGCCGCCTTGAATTGTGGCGTTGGCATGGTTCCAAAGATAATCGTTGCCTGCTCCGCCGTTGAGACTCGCTTTTATGCCCCAACTTGAATTGCCGATAATATCTGCGCCCGCGCCACCGTCGATTGTGACATACATTCCGTGATTTTCGACAGAATCATTTCCGTCGCCCGCTTGAATCAAAGCGTATCTGCCGTTGGAAGAATTCACAGCCGCCGGATCACTCCCGTAATTGATAATCGTATCGTTGTTGCCGAAAGCGCGAATCGTGACGTAATTTGCATGGTTAAAAATTTTGTCCGTGTAACTCGTGCCTGCAACAAGACTTGAATTGTTGTAGTTGGTTATTTCCACAGGAATTTTTGTTCCAAGAATGTTGACGGTTGAAAGATTCGCCGCGCCGACCAAACTTATTTTCTCCGTGCCGACCGTCAAAATCAAATCGTTGTTGACAGTTTCTTGAGAATAAGTGCCCGTGCCGTTTCCGATTTTCAGCGTAGAACTTTCATTGAAACCCTCAATAAGATCGTTGCCGTCGCCTGCGCGGAATTGGAAAAGAACATTTTCGCCTTCGTCGTTGTTAATGGAATCATTGCCCGCGCCGCCGGTTATCGTCACGTCGGAGCCGTAATTTAAAATTGTATCGCTGTCGTTTCCGCCGTTAATCAAAACATTTTTTCCGTTGCCGCTGTTGAAAAGAAAATCTGCTCCCGCGCCGCCGTTAATTGTCACTTCGGCTGAAAAATTTGTAACTCGGTCGTTGCCTGCGTCCGCATTGATTGTGACTTGCGAGGCGCGGTTATTTATCGTGTCGTTGCCCGCAAGCGCGTTTATCTCTACGCCTTCGGAAGTGTTTTCAATTTGATCGTCGCCGTCTGTCGGAGCCAAATCGGCGGCTTGATAAGCCAAATAGCGCAGAAATATGTAACCGGCAACATAATCCTCATTATTTATTCCGTCCACTTCATTATAATCTTCTTGCAGTACCAATAACTTTTTCATCATATCTTCGCCGGAAACTGCCGTTTTTATGTTGTTATACTGCTCGTCGTCCATGCCGGAAGTAAGCTCAGCCAAACCCTCTACAATAATTGCAGGCAATTCCGAGAAGTTATTGACTTTCGCATTCATGACCGCGTGCGTAAATTCGTGCGCGATAAGTCTGTCGAGATAATAAGTACCACCCCAATAGCTGCATTTGCCGTCAAGGTCGTTCGGATTGACGTAATCGGAATTAAAGTAGTGCATATTTATGTTCATGTATATTCGTTTTTCGTCATCCGTTCCGAATATATCGGAGCCTGTCCATGCTGTGGCTCTATTCGGGTCGTCAATGAAATACACGCGAATATTGCGATACTGCGAATCCGAATCGGTCAGACTGTAGCCATAAGATTCTTCGATGAGTTTTAAGCTCTCCTCTGCCCAAAAAGATTTCAGCCCCTGCCAAATGTGTTTCTCCGAGTCGGAGAGATAGTTAAAATCATAAAGCGGATAACGATAACCTTCATCGTCTACATATGCAAGCTGAAAAGTTACGCCGTTTGTTGTTGTGAACGAAGTGTCGTTAAAACTCGTGTTAAAAGTTCCGTTCGGCACAACACTTGTTCCCGTCTTGGTTACGCCGCTGCCCGCGTCCGAGCCGGTTATCGCGCCCGTGTCAGAGTTTCCGAGAATAATTCCGCAATAATTCCTCAAGAACGAGTCGCCACTGCCGGCACCGGTACGGTCGCTTATCATGTTGTTTATAACATCTTGCGCACTTTGAAAGTTTGAACAAGCCCTAATCGCTTCGTCAATAGCCTCCGTGCCTTGCAAACTTGTTTTGTCCAACGACGCCATGAATTTTTTAATGACTTCTTGCTGAGTAGCCATTGAATTTCATCTCCTTCCTATAAAAATTTTTCTGCATTATACAACACAAAATAAAAAAAATCCCCTCCGTTTTTGGAAGGGATAAAATTTTTTCCGCGCAGATTTTTAAATCATACTGCTTACGGTTCTGCTCGTGCCGTTGATATTTATCGAAGTCGAGTCCGAAATATTTTTCAAAATAATTTTGCCGCCGCCGTTTATTGAAAGGGTCAAGGTATCATTTTTGAAAGTTGCCTTCTTATAATCGACAAAGCCCGTGCCCTTTTTATTTAAAATCTGTAACATGTCTCCCGCCGCATAATCGGTAATGACATCGTTGCCGTCCCCTGCGCGGAAAATAAAAATGTCATCTCCATCTCCACCCGTGAGAGTATCGTTACCTTTGCCGCCCCAGAGAGAATCATCTCCTGCGCCGCCGTTCAAAATGTCATTGCCTTTGCCGCCTTCAAGAGTATCTGCTCCCGCGCCGCCGTTGAGAGTATCTTTAGCCTTGCCGCCTACCAATGAATCAGCCGAGTCGGAGCCGTTAATTGAAATTTTTTTCTTGGCAAGCGCGGCATTTGCCGCCCTAACTCCCAATTCGCCGAGATCAATCGGATTAACAAACGAGCCCGGAACTTCCGCCATGTTTTTAAAGATAAAAATTCCGTTGCTGAAAATTGTATCTGCGCCGCCCGAAGTAAGCGTGACATCCGAAGTATCTTTGACGGTGATTGAACCGCTCCCGATTTTGAAAACGGACGAACCTTTTTTTATTTTTGCGTCCTTAATAGTCGCGCCGCTTCCGAGACTTATGATATCGCCTTCACCGTAATTTTCGATAACGTCTTTTCCGTCGCCCTTGTTGTAAATAAAAATGTCGGAGCCGTCGCCGCCGAAAATTGTATCTTTACCCTTGCCGCCCGCAATTGTCGAGCTGTAACCTGCGCGGATAAAATTGCCTTTGCTGTTGCCCGTGATGGACGCGGAATTTGTTTCCGAGCCGTCGATTGTTGCGAGGTTGGAATAATTTTTCGCGCTAAAATTTTTTGTGTCTGCAGAGAGTGTGACAGATTTTTTTCCTTTATCAAAAACGCCGTCCGCCGTGTAAAAGTTGACGACCGAATTTAAATTAACGGCTTTGCCTGCGCCGTTCTTTACGGTTAAAGAATTATTTTTGCCGAAGGTAAAAATTAAATCGGAGCCGCTGACGGAGAAATTTTCATAAGCGGAGGCAACGCTGATTTTATCTTGTGCGGAATAATCGGCGATAACGTCTTTTCCCGCGCTGTAAACGAAAATATCTTTTCCTTTGCCGCCCGTTAGAGTGTCATTGCCGCGCCCGCCGTTGAGCGTGTCATTTTTCTTGCCGCCGACAAGTGAATTATTCCGCGAATTGCCGACGAGTTTAACCTTTTTTATGCTCTTCGATTCGTCAAACAAAATTTCGCCTGACGAAGCCGCCTCTTTCAAAAGGATGGAGCCTTCGCCGATTGTAAAAAGAATATCTTCGCCGCTTTTTACCGAAGAAAATTCTGCGCCCGAAATGTCGAGTGAATCCGTGTCGCCGAAGCCTAAAATTATATCGTCGCCGTCGCCCGAATTGTATTTGATGACGGTATTTGAGCCGTCTTGCAAATCGATAATATCATTGCCCTTGCCGCCGTTCAAAGTATTTTCGTCGCCCGCGCTGACGATATAATCTTGCGCCGCGCCGCCGTCGACAAAATTTTTATCGCCGATATTCAAAATATAATCGTCGCCTTTGCCGCCCTTGATTGTATTCGAGTTGCCGATATTTTCAACGTAATCATCGCCGTTGCCCGCGTCGAGAGAATTTTTATCGCCAATGTTGTTGATAATGTCGTCATCTTCGCCCGCATTTATTGTATTCAAATCGCCGAAGCTTTCAACAAAATCTTCTCCCGCGCCCATATCGATTGAAATTTTCGAGCCGTCTTGATTTTCCAGAGAATCATTGCCCGCGCCCGCACTTGCAATGACGGAGTCGCCTTTGGTAAAAATTTCGTCGTTGCCCGCGCCCGAATAAATTTCTGTCTGAACGCCTATATTGTTTATCGTATCGGAGCCGCCGCCCGCGCTTATCGAAACGCCCGCGCCGACATTGTCGACAAGATTGTTTCCGTCGCCCGCGTCGATAAAATTTAAATCGCCCGCGTTGTCAATGTAATCGTCGCCGTCAAGAGCCGACATAAAAATTTCCGTGCTGTCAAAATTTCTGATCGTATTGTTTCCTGCGCCGCCGAAAATTTCAACGGAATCAGCCCAGTTGCTTATGAGATCGTCGCCCGCGTCACCGTTTATCGTTACGTTGGAGCTGTTGACGTTGTTAATTGAATCTTTTCCCGCGCCGCCGAAGATCATAACATTTTCCGAACTTTGATTGACAATGGCATCTTCGCCTTCTTCGCCCGAAATTATTATTCCGCCGAGATTGTCGTTCAGCAAAGTATCGTTGCCGTCGCCGCCGAGAATTGTTCCGTCCGCCGAATATTCCTCAAGATTTTTCGGCGAGTAAGTCGAGCCCGATTTGTCGAAGAAAGGATCGAGCGGATTGAGATGTTTGAAAAAAGTTTTTACAACGCTTGCGTCCTTGTGTTGAGAAACGGAGTAGCAAGTTTTTACCGCCGCCGTGCCGACAGCAACTGTTCCGGCGATAAAAAAGCCCGCCAACGCAACGGGAGCTCCCAAAGCGATTGCGCCCGCCGTTGCCGCGCCGCCGACAAGCAGCCCGACGCCCGTTCCGGTCGCATCAATCACACTCAAATTGAAGTTGTCGTATTTTTTGCTGTCCTGCGCTTTGAAAGATTCTTGAAAGACATGCCACTTGTCCAAAAGATCTGCTTCCTTTGCGTCGTTCCAAGCGTTGGAAATTTCGTCGCGGCTTTCGTAAGCATTTATTCCAACGTCTGCAATGCTCATGACCGCGCCGGCTTTTTCCAACTTGCCGGCGTTGCGCCAAGCATTTTTTAAATTAAAGGAAGTGTCCGTATCGATAAGCTCGCCGATTTTGTTTACTTTGTTTCCGAAACTCGCGTTTGATTTGCGAATGTCATTGAGCTTATCCATTTTGGAATAATGTTCGGTGTAGTTGTCGACATCGGGATACCAGTCATCAAGAATTTTTCTGACTTCAGATCTCGGCAAATCGTCCCAGCGATCCAAATAATCGTCCAAACTTCTTTCAAAGCCCGTTACGGCTTTTGAGTAATCATCCAAATTTACAATGGGATGACTTTGATTTAAATCGGTTAAAAGTTTAATTCCGTCTCCGAGCTGTTCAATGTAACCCGCAATATCATTTGCTCCTTTGACTTTGCCGAAATAATTTTCGGTATCGTCCATGTGGTTTGCGATATATTTTTGGATCTCTTTGGTAATTGCGGAAGGATATTCGTCCGAAGGATTGTTTAAAAATTTTTCAAGTGCTTCTTTTACCGCCGAAGTACTTTCGTCATAAAAATCAATGTACTCCGCGCCGAGCTCAAAGACGCCGTCTTCAAAATCATACATCTGATTTGCAACGGCTTCATCGTCGTAATAATAATAATCTTCGTCGGGAGCACTGTAAATGAGATCGTTGTCTCCGCCGCCGTTGACTTTGGAACCTTCGCCGTAATTGTTGAGAGTATCTTCTCCTTCGCCGCCGTTGACTTCGGAATTGCCGCCGTAATTATTGATAACGTCGTTGTCTCCGCCGCCGTCGAGTGTCGAGTTTGGAGCGTCTGATTCGATTGTATCATCTCCGCCGCCGCCGTTGACATTGGATCCTTCGCCGTAATTGTTGAGAATATCTTCTCCTTCTCCGCCGTCAATCGTTACATTCGGACCGTTGGAATCGATTGTATCATCTCCCTCGCCGCCGTTGATTGAGTTGTTGCGGGTATTCGGGCAACCGTAATAATAATCTCCGTCCGAGCCCAAATCGACCGTCGAATTGGAGCCGTTGGTGTTGACTGAATCTTTGCCGTCGCCCGTACTGATAAAATTTCTGTCGTTGTCGTTGCTGGTTGTGCTTACCGTGTCGGAGCCCGAACCCAAAATAATTTTACAGCCCGTGCCCGTGTAATCGATAAAATTATTTCCGTTGCCCGTTTCAATAACAGAATTTTCACCGGAACCGAAAATGTTGTTGTTGCCGTCGCCGCAACTTATCGAAACATTGTTGCCGGTACTTTCAATGTTGTTGTTTCCTTTGCCTGCGCGGACAACCGTGTTTGAAATGTTTACAGAAATGTTGTCGTCGCCGTCGGTGCCTTCAAACTCTATGGCGGGAAGTTCAATTTCATTTCCGTCTTTATCAATGACATTCAAAGTTTCGAGATCGGCGGCATTTTCGAGCGTCACGGAATTTTCTCCGAGTGTCAAAACAAAATTCGAGCCGACCATTTTTACTTTGTCGACAGTGCCCGACATGATTTGAAGAGTGGAACTTTCATCAAAGCCGCCGATAAAATCGTTGCCGCCCGTGTATTTGAAAAGAACATTGTCGCCGCTGTTTTCAATGCGATTATTCCCCGCGCCGCCCTCGATTATGACGTCCGCGCCTTCGTTGGAAATTGAATCGTCGCCTTCGCCGCCGCTGATTGTTACATTGTCGCCGCTGTTTTCAATGAGATCATTTCCTGCGCCGCCCTCGATTGTGACGTCCGTGCCTTCGTTGGAAATGGTATCATCGCCTTTGCCGCCGTTGATAGAAACTTCGGAGCCGAAACTGTTATCGCTCAGATAATTGTTGATGACATCGTTGTCGTCGCCGCCGTCAATCGTGACCTTGTCGCCGTTGTTTTCAATGAGATCATTTCCTTTGCCGCCGTCGATTATCGCGCCGTTCGGAACAAAGTTGTAATAATCTCCGCCGTCGCTTTCCGCGTCGCCTTCAAAATTTTCGATTGTATCTGCGCCGTCTCCGCCGTTGATTGAAACGTTTTCGGCGTCGTTGAAAATGTAATCGTTGCCTTTGCCCGCGTCGATTGTCGAATTATCGGGAGAAAGGACTTCGTCCCCTTCCCATTCGTCGTCTTCGTTGTAGTAGGATATTACCGCGCCAAAATTTTGAATCCTGTCGTTGCCGTTGCTGCCCGCAACAAATTTGTCGGGCGAATTGTTTTCGTAGGTTGCCATGTAAAATCATCTCCTTTGAAAAAATTTTTTTGATTATACGACAAAGGAGGGTAATATACAACAAAAGGCAATGTTTTGCAACATGAAATAAAAAAAATCCCGCCGAGTTCTTCGACGAGATTTTTTTTAATTAGGAATTAGGAATTAGGAATGGAAAAACTCCTAAAACCCAAAACCCAAAACCTAACACCTAAAACCTAAAACCCAAAACCTAAAACCTAAATCATACTGCTGACAGTGCGGCTCGTGCCGTTGATGTTTACCGAAGCAGATTCGGAAATATTTCTCATCGTTATCTTGCCGCCGCCGTTTACCTTGAGAGTAAGCGTATTGTTGCTGAAGGACGATTTGAAATCGGCGTAGCCTCTGCCGTTCCTGTTGAGGATTTGTAACAGGTCGCCCGCCGCATAATCGGTAATGACATCGTTTCCTTCACCTGCGCGGAAAATAAAGGTATCGTCGCCGTCTCCACCGGTTAGCGTGTCGTTTCCTTTGCCGCCCCAGAGCGAATCATCTCCTGCGCCGCCGTTCAAAATATCATTGCCCTTGCCGCCTTCGAGAGTATCATCTCCGTAGTCGCCGAGTAAAGTATCTTTGCCTTTGCCGCCAAGAATTGAATCTGCCGAAGACGAGCCGTTGATTGTAACTTTCTTTTTGGCTTCCGACGCGTCCGCTGTCGAAACTCCGAGCGTTCCGAGATCTATTGTGTCGCTGAAAGATCCGAGAACTTTTGCTGTGTCTTCGCCGACAAATATTCCGTTGCTGAAAACGGTATCGTTGCCCGAAGAAGAAGTAAGCGTGAATTCCGTTTTGTCGTTGACGGTGATTGAACCGCTCCCGATTTTTATAGTCGAGTCGCCTCTCTTAATCTTGGCGTCTTTAATCGTTGCGCCGCTTCCGAGACTTATGACATCGCCGTCGCCGTAATTTTGGATAACGTCTTTTCCGTCGCCTTTGGCATAAATGAAAATATCCGCGCCGTCTCCGCCGTAAATCGTATCTTTACCTTTGCCGCCCGAAATTGTTGCGTTGCCTGTTCCCGCTTTAATCGAGTTGGCTTTACTGTTGCCGAGAATTTCAATCGCTCCTGTCGCCGCGCCGTCGATTGTTGCAAGGTTTGAATAAGTTTTTGCGCTGAAACTTTCAACCGAGCTTTGAAGCGTAACAGATTTCTTTGCGCCGTCAAAAACTCCGTCCGTCGTGTAGTATCTTGCGGTCGTTCGATTGTTTTCAACGAAAGAAATATTTTTGTTCGCGCCGCGAGTTATCGTAAGGGAATTGTTGTCGTAGTACAAAATCAAATCGTTGTCGATAATTTCATTGGTCTCTGTGCCGAGATCGCTTCCGATACTGATTTTGTCTTGTGAGGAATAATCGGTGATTGTGTCGAAACCGCCGCTGAAGATAAAGAGATCGGAACCTTTGCCGCCCGTCAAAGTATCGTTGCCGATTGAGCCTGCGAGCGTGTCATTTTTCTTGCCGCCGACAAGCGAATTATCAAAAGATTCATTGCCGTTGATTCTGATTTTGTTCATGACATTCGAGCCGTCAACTTTGCTGATTAAATCCGTTGCGGTGTAAGTGCCTTTGAAATTCGAGGAGAGAATTATTGTATCTTCGCTTACGGTACCTTCAGTTGAGTAGGCATTGACAGAAATAATTTCTTCATCCGAATTAACCAGCGAAATCGTCGCAGAATCTTTCGCCGCGCCGTCAACCGTGATTGTGCTCGTGCCGATTTTGAGGACAACATCATTATTTTTCACACTTGCTTTGACTTTGGAGTCGTCGGCAATTTTTATTGTGTCGTTGGAGGTGAAGTTGTAAAGAACGTCGTTGCCGTCTCCCGCCGAGTAAACGAAAGTATTTCCGCCGTAATCGCCGCCGCTTAAAGTTACGGAATCATCGCCCGCGCCGCTAATGATTGTAACGCCCGTTCCGCTGTTTTCGATAATGTTGCCGCCTTCGCCCGCGTCGATAGAAATATTCGAGCCGCCGTTCCAAACGTGACTTTCGCCCGTCGAAGACTTGACGCTGATTAATTCTCCGTCGGCATTTTCAAATGTAATTGAGCCGTCATCTACTTCAAGGACAAGAGTATTTTCTTCGGTTGTGGAATAGCCGCCGATATTTCCTTTCACCAATTCGACAGAAATATTTGCGCCGCCGTAAGTTCCGCTTACTTGGATAACGTCGTTGCCGTCGCCCGAAGCATATTGAATAATATTTTGCGGATTGATGGCGAGATTAAGAGCAATGGTATCGTCGCCTTTGCCGAGATTAATCGTGACGTTGTCGCTGTCGCTGTAAATTGAATCGTTGCCGTCGCCGCCGTTGATAATGACGCTCGCGCTGTAGTTTTCGATTATGTTGGAGCCGCCGCCCGCATTAATTTCGACATTTTCTCCGCCGGCATAATTATAAATCGAGTCGTTGCCTTCGCCGCCGTTGACAATGACACTTGCGCCGTAGTTGGAGACATAATTGTCGCCCGTGCCCGCGTCGATTGTCACGGAGTTGCTGAAGTTGTCGATTGAATCGTTGCCCGCGCCGAAATTGAAAATTATATTCGTGCCGTTGTTTGTAACGGAATCATCATCCGCGTTGCCGTTAAAGGTTTTGCCCGAATAATCGCCTTCGTTAATCGTGAAGTTAAACTCACTTTCCGTATCACTTTTAATTATCGTCACATTGTCTGCAAAATTCTCCGGCGAGAGCATGACTGTCGCACCGGAAACATCTATAGGATAATTTTCGGTAATGCTTACGCCGCCGAGCTGGAGCAAAGTTGCGCCTTCAATCGAAGCGATATAATTTATGCGCTCTCCATCAAACTCGTAGCCTTCCGTAAATCCCGAATCTTTGTAAGTTGCTGTTGTGCCGTCCGTGTACCATTGAGCATCTATATATTGCGGGCTGTAATCATCCGCAAGAGCCAAAGAGTATAAATTGTCTTCACTGCTGATTGAAACGCTTGCGGAGCCGAGAGCCGAAAGCCCCAACGTCACAATTTTTGTCTCATTGTCAACTTCTATTCCGACGGTCGAACTTATGCCGCTGATTGTGAACAGAGTATCCGTTCCTTCTTCCGTGTAAACAATGGCATCTTTATCGGCGTTTAAGCGTGCGCCTTCGGTGTAATTTTCGGTGTAAGTTGCAACGCCGCTTTGAGTAAGCAAGAAATTTTTAGTTATTATCGCCGCACTCATACCAAAAATTGTCAAAGAACCTGCCGAAACTCCTCCGCTGAAATTCGTAAGACTTTCGGGAGAATTGCCAAGCTGAATCAAATCGCCCGAATCGAAATTTTCAACGGTTAAAGTTTCAATGCCGCCGCTGACGGAAATTGTATCGTTGCCTTCGCCGACATTAACCTTGATACCTTCGCCGTAAATTTCGACAGAATCATTACCCGCGCCGCCGTTTATCGAAACGTTATCGCCGCTGCTGTAAATGATGTCGTCATCTGCGCCCGCGTTGATTGTGACATTCGCCGCGAAATTTTCGACAGTATCGCTGCCGCCGCCGCTTGAGATCAAAACATTTTCCGCATCGCTTCCGTTGGAAATATAATCGTTGTCATCGCCCGTGTTGATTGTGGCATTAATAGCATAGTTCAAAACCGAATTTTCGCCCGCGCCGAGATTCAAAATTATGTTCGAGCCGTAATTTGTAACCGTATCGCCAAGTTCATTGGCAGTGAAAGTTTTGTTTGAATAATCGCCGTCGTTAATTTCAAAGGCGTAACTGCCGCTGTTATTGAGAACAGAAACATTGGACGCGAAATTTTCCGCCGAAATATTAACCGTCGAGCCCGCTGCATCCATCGGATAATCTTCGGTAATGCTTACGCCTCCGAGTTGGAGCAAAGTTGCGCCCGCGACAGCCGCCGTGTAATTTATTTTATTGCCGTCAGCTTCGTAGCCTTCGCTTGTGCCGGTATCTCTGTAAGTGGCGGTTGTGCCGTCCGTCTCCCAATGCGGATCTACATCTTGCACACCGTAATAATCGGCAAGTTGCAAAGTAAAATCGTTGTCGATAGAAACGCTTGCCGAACCGAGAGCCGAAAGTCCCAACGTTACAATTTTTGTTTCATAATCAACGTCAATTCCGACGGTCGAACTTATGCCGCTGATTGTGAACAGAGTATCCGTTCCTTCCGTTGTGTAGACAATTAAATCTTTGTTGTCTCTGTCCAAGCGCGAGCCTTCGGTGAAGTTTTCGAGATAGCTTGCAACGCCGTTTGTAACTTCCGTCCATTGACGACTTACCGCCGCCGTGCTTAAGCCGAAGATTTTTAAAGTGCCAGCCGAAACTCCGCCGCCGACATTTACAAGTTCGCCTTCAAGAGTATCGCTCAACTGAATTGAATCACCAGTGCCGAAGCCTTCGGCAGTGAAACTTTCAACGGCACTGCTGACGGAAATTAAATCATTGCCTTCTTCAACATTGACAGTGACACTCAAGCCGCCCGACAATTCGATTACATTAATTCCGTTGCCGCCGTTGATTGAAACTTCCGAGCCGCTGTTGGAAATATAATCGCCGTCTGCGCCGCCTTCGATTGTGACATTATCTGCATTGTTTTCAATAAAGTTGCTTCCGCCGCCGCCCGAAATCAAAACGTTTACAGCGTCGCTTCCGTTGGAAATATTATCGATTCCGTCGCCGCCGTTGATTGTGACATTCGCGCCTTCGTTGGAAATTTCGTCGTCGCCTTCGAGTGCTTGAATTTCAATATCGGAATAGTAATTTGTAATGTAGTCGTCTTCCGCCGTGCCTTTCCACAACGGGATTACAAAATCTTCAACGGTGTCATCGGCATTTTTGATTTTTATAATATTTGTCTCGTGATTCGATACAAAATTTTTCAGCGTGAGAGTATTGGAGCCGATTCTCAAAACGGCATCTGTCGCGCCGTCACTTTCGATAAGATAAGCCTCGCTGATTCCGCCCAAAGTCACGACTTCGCCGTCTTCTGTCGTGTAAGTTGTGCCCGACATGATTTTCAAAATGCTTGTCTCGTCAAAACCTTCGACGGTAACATTTCCGCCCGCGTATTCAAAGAGAGCACTTTCGCCGTAATTTTGAATGAAATTGTCGCCCGCGCCCGCGTTGATTGTAACATTTGCGCCGCCGTTGTAAATTGAATCCGAGCCGTCGCCCAGTTGAATCAAAACTCCGTCGCCCGAATTGTTCAACGTGTTGTTGCCGCTGTCGCTGATAAGCGTTGAATAATTGGCTTCGTTTTCAATGGTATCATTGCCCGCGCCGCTGTCAATCGTCACAGAGGTTGAATCATTTCTGTTGAAGATTGAGTCATTGCCGTCGCCCGTATTTACCGTGACATTTGTACCGATAATGTCAAGGAAATTCGAGCCGCCGCCCGCGTCAATTAAAATATTCGAGCCGCCCGACATTGTGATTGAATCGTTGAAAGAAGTTGCCGTGAAACTTTTTCCCGTGTAATTTCCTTCGGCAAATTCAAAGGCGTAACTGCCGCTGTTGTTCAGCACTTCGACATTAGACGCGAAATTTTCTGCCGAAAGTGTGACTGTATCGCCCAATACTTCGGGAGTGGTATCTGTACCTGTTTCTTCATCAACTTCTATTTTCATGCCGCCGAGTTGAAGCAAAGTATTGCCTTCGACAGCCGCCGTGTAATTTATTTTATTGCCGTCAGCCTCGTAGCCTTCGCTTGTGCCTTCGTCTTTGTAAGTGGCGAATGTGCCGTCCGTCTCCCAATGCTCCTCTACATCTTGCACGCCGTAATAATCGGCGAGCTCCAAAGTAAAATCGTTGTTGATAGAAACGCTTGCAGAGCCGAGAGCCGAAAGTCCCAATGTTACAACTTTATTTTCTTTGTCAATGTCGACGCCGAGAGTAGATTTAATGCCGTTGATTGTGAAGAATGTACTTGCGCCCGCCGTCCTGTAAACGAGGGCATCTTTACTTTCGTTAAGAGTTGCGCCGGCAGAATAATTTTCCGAGTAAGTCAAGCCGCCGCTTGCGCTGTCCCAAATCGATTGAATGGTTGAGGCAGTCAACCCGGAAATTGTGATATTGTCTGCAACTGCTCCGCCCGAAGTCGTTTCAAAAACATCAATCGAATAGGAAAATTGAATTGCGTCGCCGCTTGCGAAGTTTTCAACAGTGAAACTGTCGACATTGCCGACAGAAATTGTATCGTTGCCGTCTTGGACGTTGACCGTGACATCCGAGCCGTATTGGAGATCGATAAAGTTGGAACCGCCGCCGCCGTTGATTGAAACATTGGAGCCGTCATTATAAATTGAATCGTCCCCTTCGCCGCCGCTTATTGTCACGGTGTCGCCGTTGTTTGTAATTGTATCGGAGCCGCCGCCCGCGTTGATTTTAATTTTTGAACCGTAATTTGTAACGGTATCGTCATTTGCGGTTGCGGTGAAAGTTCTGCTCGAATAATTTTCGCCGTCTTCTCCCGCGTCGAACTCAAAAGAAAATTCATCATAAATATTTTTTACCGCAACATTTGCCTGAAAACTGTTCGGCGCGAACGTAACCGTGTTGCCCGATACAGTGGGAGCCCCGACGCTTGCCACGCCCGTGAGTTCAAGCAAAACTGCTCCCAAAGTTTCTTCGTGATAAATTATCTGATTGTCGACAACTTCATAGCCGTCCGTTATTCCCGAATCGTCTCTGTAAACGGCAGTCGTGCCGAAAGTCCAATTTGCCTCCGCATATTGCGTTGCGGCAACGTCGTCGCCGAGTTCCAAATAATAATCTTCATTACTGATTGTCACGTTGGTTTTATTCAGAGCATCCGCCGAAACAGTTACAGTTTTGTATTCGGTATCAATGTCAAGCCCGACTGTTGATTTTACTCCGTCGACGGAAAGCAAAGTATTTGTGCCCGCCGCCGTGTAAATGATTGTTTCATTGTCCTCGTCCAGAGTTGCGCCGGCGGAATGTTTCACGAGATAGCTTGCAACATTACTTTTGAGACTCCAATTTTCCGATTGAACTGTTGCGGCACCCAAACCTGAAACTGTAATGCCGTTCACCTCGAAGCTGTTGCCGCTGATTGTCGTAAGAGTGTCAACACTGTAACTAAGTTGAATCACATCGCCCGAAGTGAAACTTGCGACTTTGAGACTGCTGACGCCCGAATCAAGGGAAACGGTATCGTTACCTTGACTGAAATTGATTGAAGCATTGCCGTTGGTGTAGATGAAATCATCGCCCGCGCCGCCGTTGATTGTAATGTAGTCGCCATTGCTCCAAATTGAATCGTTGCCGTCGCCCCCGTTGATTGTCACGGTCGAGCCGTAATTTTCAACGGTATCATCACCTGCGCCGGCATTGATTGTGACGGTGTCGCCGCCGTTGTAAATTGAATCTGCCTCAGAACTTCCGGAAATGACTGAGTTGTTGTTCTCGTTATAATACTCCGCCATAAAATCCCTCTCCTTTCTCAAACACAAAATGGTTAAATCTTAAAATCATGAAAACCAAATCCTCCTTTTGGAAAATAATTTTTATGCACCCTAATATATTTTATCGTTTTTCCCTATTGCTTTGTCAAGCTTTGAGGAAAAATTTGTTTCAAAATTCCAAAGCAAAATTTTCTCTGCGGGGGCTCGGAAATTTTTTTTCGGGGGAAAATTTTTTTCAGGTGGAGAAACTTTTTCATGCGGAGAATTTTTCGGCGCAAAAAATTCCTCCTCCATTCCTAATTCCTAATTCATAATTCCTAATTGCATTGGCGCGGGCTTGGAAATTTTTTTGAGAAATTTTTCTCCGTGAAGTTTTGTAGACTTTTGCGCCGAATTGTTTTAAACTGCGGAAGCGTAATTTATTTTAGGAGGGGAAAATTTTATGGCTGCACACGTAATCAACGAGGCTCGTCGCTGTCTTCAATGCAAAAAGCCGCTCTGCAGAATCAAAGGTTGCCCGATTCAAACCGATATTCCCGAAATGATTCGTCTTTTCCTTGCGGGACAAACCGAAGAGGCGGGGCGAATGCTCTTTGAAAATAATCCTTTGAGTGTTGTTTGTTCGCTGGTTTGTGATCACGAAAACCAATGCGAAGGCAACTGCATTCAAGGCAAGCGCAAGGACGGCGCGGCTGTTCAAATTCCGAGCATTGAAAATTACATTTCGGATTTTTATTTCGACAAGATAAGCTTGGAACGCCTGCCCGACAACGGACAGAGCGTCGCGATAATCGGTTCGGGACCTGCGGGAATTACAATCGCGATAAAACTTGCCGCGCTCGGCTATCGCATCACAATTTTTGAACGCATGGATAAAGTCGGCGGCATGATGCGTTACGGCATTCCCGCTTTTCGTCTGCCGAGAAATCTTCTTGATCGTTATCAAGTGAAACTTCGTCAGCTGGGAATTCATTTTCGTCCGAACACGGCTATAGGCGGCGCACTTCATCTCGACGATCTTTTTAATGACGGCTACGACGCAATTTTTATCGGAACGGGCGTCTGGCGTCCGCGCAGACCGCATGTCAAAGGTGAATCTCTCGGAAATGTTCACTATGCGATAGATTATCTGCAAAACCCCGACGCTTACGATTTGGGCGACACGGTTGCGATAATCGGCGCGGGCAATTCTGCGATTGACGTTGCGCGGACAGTTGTTCGTCAGGGCAGTCGACATGTTACGCTTTACGCCCGCCGTCAGAGAATCGCCGCCAGTCAGCGCGAACTTGATTATGCGGCAGTTGACGGAATAGAAATTCAGCAGGGCATGGCGATAAAAGAATTTACGGCTGAAGGACCGATTTTTACTCCGAAAGTTTTTGACGAACAGGGCAATTTGATCCGCGATGAAGAGCCCGTCCTCATGAAGGCGGACAGCACGATTATTGCGATAAGTCAAGGACCGAAAGATAAAATTGTGAACACGACGCACGGCTTGCAGGTATCGGACGCCGGCTTGATTGTTGTTGATGAGAACGGGCGCACGACTCGCGAAGGAGTTTTTTCGAGCGGCGACGTTGTCATTGGCGCGAAAAATGTTGTGCTCGCCGTGAAATATTCAAAGATTGTCGCCAAAGCTATGGACGAATATTTAACCGCGAAACGCAACGCCCAATAAATTTTATTCTTACAAAAAAAATTTCCCGCCGAGTTTGGGCGGGATTTTTTTATTTCAGCTTGTTGTCAAGAAAAAATCTTTTGCCTGTGCTATCTTTAAAATGTGTTTGCCTTCTCCGAAGTCGGCGAGGAATTAAAAACCTAAATTATAACATGAAAAGAATCTGAAACCAACAATAAAATTTTTTTGGAAAGTGTTGACAGGAGAAAAGTTTTGGATTATTATTGCGGCGACTTGAAGGACTGGGTAAAAGAAGTCAGAGTCAGTTTGAGGAAACACGGCCACTCAATTTTGAACAACTTCCAAACCAAGTCGCGAAAGTCAATCCGAGTAAATTTCTTTAGCGGCATCTTTAAGGAGGATGTTCAAAATGAAGAAGACAGTAGCAGCGGCAGTAGTAGCGGCATTTGTTGTCGGCACTGCATCAACCACATTCGCAGCGGCGAATCCGTTCAGCGATGTTCCTGCGGGGCATTGGGCTTATCAGTCGGTTGCGAAACTCGCGGCGGCGGGCGTTGTCGAAGGTTACGGCGATGGAACTTATCGCGGCGACCGTAACATTACCCGTTACGAAATGGCGCAGATGGTTGCAAAAGCTATGGCGAAGAATCCTACCGGCGCGAACAAAGCCGAATTGGATCGTCTCGCCGCAGAGTTCAGAGATGAACTCGACGCTCTCGGTGTTCGCGTTGCCGAACTCGAAAAATACGCCGACAAAGTCATTTGGCAAGGCAAGATTGAGTACACCTACAAGAGCGCACGCTCCGACCGCAGTGACAGAAAAGGCACGGACAAAATCAATCAAGACGACTGGATTTTCCGTTTTGAGCCGATTATGGAAGTCAACGATCACTGGACGCTCCGTTCTCGTATTGACGCACACGTCGACATGAGCCGCGACACCAACAACAGTTTCAAACTGGAACGTGGTTGGGCACAAGGCGATTACGACAACTTCCAAGTCAAAGTCGGTCGTCAACCCCTTTACACAAATGAAGATGGTCTTGTTTGGGATACCGAATACACCGGCGGCGAAATCACTTTCGGCAAGCTCGCAGACGGCTTGAGAATTACGGCTTACGGCGGTCGCCTTAATGAAGGCAAAGTCGGCGGCGCAATCAGAAATGCCGGTTACTGGGATGGACGTCAGGACGACAAGAAAGGTCAGAAACATTTCCACAATGGATCTATCAAACCCGACAGAACAGATCCGAGTAGCTTCTGGGCTGTAAACGTTCAGTATGATCCGGGCGAAAAAGGTCTCTTCGGCGGCGCGGCTTATTATCAAATCAAAGACGACGATCTCAAGACAACTGCCTACACCAAACACGGCAACGACAATAAAGCTAATATGTGGTCTGCAAATGCAGGTTACAGACTCGGCAAAGCGCAACTCTGGGGCGGCTATGCAAAGAATACCAAAGCCGACTACGAAGATTATTCTTGGCAAGCAATCCTTAAGTATGGCAACCTCTATGGCGGCGGCAACCAAGGCACCAAGAAGGGTCAATGGGCTGTCTGGGCAGGTTACAAACGTCTCGGCTCTAACACCTCCTTTGAAGCGATCAACTATGATGATGCTTTCGCGGGCACCAAAGGCGTTATCGCAGGCGCAAGCTGGGCTCCGATGGACAGAATCGTCTTCATTGCCAAGTACTTCAAGGGCAAATACATCACCGGTAGCGGGGATGCGGAACGTCTCTTCGGTCGTGTTGAGTTCTTCTATTAAGCCGAAACTTTCAGAGCAGAGGTTATCAAAGCTTTAGAAATTCTATAACGTAAATAAACGGGAGTCTCCGAGAAATCGGAGGCTCCTTTTCATTTCTTGCAGGAGGTTGCCCCTTTTTTCTAAAGTGGGCACGCAAAACCATCTCGGCATATCGTTTCTTCGATTCTTTCAAAAATCTTTTTTGTAAATAGGATCTACTTTTTCTTTGTTGCGCCAAAGAAAAAGTAGCAAAAAGAAACGCGCTTAGACCGGCAAAGAAAACATCCTGTTTTCGTTGCCGGCGGGCGCACGTCCTGTGCGCCCGTGCTTTCACTCCCCGCTGTTAGTGACTGTCTCAAGAATAAAAAAAGAGCGGTCGAAGCGACCGCTCAAAATTTTTTATCTCGAATGACGCATTGAATTTACGGGAATATTGGCGACGAGTGCAACCGAGTCGGAATCATTTTCCAAAGCAATTTCCATGTCGGCGCGATTTATGTTCATGTATTTCGACAAAACAGTTATAATTTCTTCCTTAATCTGCTCCATAATTTCGGGCGAAATGCTGGCTCGGTCGTGAATCAAAACAACTTGCAGGCGTTCTTTGGCGACTTTTCCCGATTTTTTTTCGGACATGCCGAAGATACTCTTCAGAACATCAAGCATTGGCAACCCTCCTTAAAGCAAGCCGAAAAGCTTTTTCAGCCGTGCGAAGAATCCTTCCTTCTGCGGTTTGAGGAAAGGAACATTTTCGCCGCAAATTCTCGCAACAATATTTTTATACGCCTGCCCCGCCGTCGAATCACTCATTGTTATCGCGGGCTCGCCCCTGTTCGTCGCCACGACAACTTTTTCGTCGTCGGGAATTTGTCCGATACAACCGATTGATAAAATTTCGTCAATGTCGCCCATGTCGAGCATGTCGCCCTTCTCGACCATTTGCGGACGAATTCTGTTGACAATCAGCTTTATATTTTCCTTATCTGCGCGACCGAGTTCGCCGATAATTTTATCCGCGTCGCGCACCGCAGAAATTTCAGGCATTGTTACGACAATCGCGGTATCGGCGGCGGCTATCGCAGTCTTAAATCCCTGCTCAATGCCCGCAGGACAATCGATTATTATAAAATCGAATTCCTTTTTCATCTCGTTGCAGAGTTTGACAAGCTGTTCGGGATTGACGGCTGATTTGTCTTTAATCTGCGAAGTCGGCAGGAGATAAAGGTTCTCGTATTTCTTATGGCGGACGAGAGCCTTTTTGTATTGCACGCGCCCGCTTGTCACGTCAACCAGATCATACAAAATCCGATTTTCCAAACCGAGTAAAAGATCGAGGTTGCGGAGCCCCGTATCGGTATCGATAAGTGCAACTTTACTTCCGCGCATGGCAAGCCCGACGCCGATATTGGCTGTGGTTGTCGTCTTGCCGACGCCGCCCTTGCCCGAAGTTATGACTATAATTTGACTCATATAATTTTCCCTTCCATAGAAAAAATTTTAACGTGCAACCGGCTCAAAGATAATTTGATTGTTTTTAATCAGAGCGCGCTCGGCTTGCGAAACTTGTTCGGGCTCGTCGGGCGCACGCGCAATCAAATCGGCAATGCGAATCTGCGCGGGCATAAGTCTATCCGCCACAACGCAAGCCGTCTTGTCGCCGAACGCGCCCGCGTGAACAAAACCTCTGCAAGTTCCGCGAATGTCAATCGAGCCGCCCGCTATGACTTGTGCGCCGGGATTCACGTTGCCGCAAATCAACACCGAACAGTTCACTTTAACTTCCTGCCCGCCGCGCACCGTGCGATTTATCACCATCATTTTTTGGGCTTCTTCGACATTCTCTTTAAGTTTTTGCGAAGGAGTTTTTGTCGAAGTGTCGCGGGAAGGCGGCGCGAGATTCGGACGTTTTAATTCCGTGCTGAAAAGCATCCCGTGCCTGTGAAACATTCTGCGCAGAGCCTCATTTTGTTCTTCGGCAAAATAACCTTTCGGCACAAAAACCGTCGTTCCGCGAATAAAAAAACTGTCGCCCGATTGGAGCTTGTCCAAAAGATTCGCCTGCACGTCGTCGAAACTCGCGCCCTTCGCAAAAGTCAGCTGCAAACCGTACTTTAGCCCCTTGATTGTAACTATATCACCCATTTTGATCACCGCCTGTGAAATAAAAATGATTCCTCTTACATTATACATAATCTGCCGCCGCTTGCCAATATTTCTTACAGAAATTTTTCAGGGATAAATTTGCAAAAAAAATCCCCGTCGAGTTGGCGGGGATAAAAATTTATCCGAAAGATTAGAGGAATGCGAAATTATTTGCTGACGGTTTGATTGAGAGCATCGATAGAAGTTTGCAAGCCCGCTTCAACGCTCATCGTTAAATCTTCCATTTCGAGCGAAACATAACCATTATAGCCCATCATACGGCAAACGGAGAAAAATTCTTTCCACCATTGCAAATCTCTGCCGCAACCGACTGCAACGTAATTCCAAGTGCGTTCCGAAGACTTATCAACGGGCAAATTCTCCAAAAGTCCGTCCACGTCAGCTTTATAACGCTCAATGCGGGCGTCTTTGCCGTGTATGTAGAAAATTTTTTCGCCGAGAGCACGAGCGGCGGCAATCGGTTCCGCGCCTTGAATCATTAAATGCGACGGGTCTAAATTCATGCCAATCATCTTGCCAAAGTCATTTCCGACGACTTCAACGAGTTTATTTAAGCTGCGGACGTTGTAAACGAGTTGGCAAGGAAATTCTTCAATCGCAATCTTTTCTACGCCGTTATCTTTGCAGAATTGGGCGTATTCAGTCCACCATTTCGCCGCAACTTCCCATTGATATTTGACAGCCTCGACCATGTAATTGACGCCGTCAAACTCCGGCCAAGAAATGGTTGAAGTTATCCAATTCGGAGTAACGTCGCCGGCTTTGGCTTCAGGCAAGCCCGACATCGTAACGATAGTTTTGACGCCGAGCTTTCCTGCCAATATTGCGGTGTCGTGAATGGTTTTGCTGTGAGCCTTGCCCATTGCGTTATTAACGAGAGGGTTGCCCGAACAATTCAGCGCGGAAATTTCGATATTGCGCTTGTCGAGTTCGTCTTTGAACTTTTGGAGCTTATTGGGGCTGTTAATCAGTTCTTCAGCACTCGGAACGTAATGACAGCCGCCCCAACCGCCGGTAGTAATTTCGACTGCGCCGATACCGTACGATTTTACCTTGTCGAGCATGTCGCCGAACGGAATTTTACCGAAGACATCTGAGCAAATAGAGAGTTTCATTTTTTTTTTTACCTCCTAAAACAAATTGACTTAACGCTATCTCTGTGCTAGATTAAGTCTGTTAAAACAACCTACACATTGAAACGCCAAGTCAAAAATGTTTTACTGATTTTAAGCGTTTCGGTGTGCAAAGTCAACTGGCACAAAGGAGCGATTTTTAATGGACATCGTTAAAGCTAGGAAAAACTTACTGGCACATCTTCACCTCTTGCCGGAGTCTGTTCAAGCAGACGTTGAGTTTCTGTTGGAGAAATTCGACGCGACCGTCCGCGAACTGGACGAGATTAAACGTAACGAGATTTCTTGGAATAAAGTTGAGAACCTGCCGAACGAGATTTGGCGCGACGTTGTCGGTTACGAAGGCTTGTACATGGTCAGCAACATGGGGAGAGTTTTGCGTTGCCTTAAGAATGGCAAAAAGCTTTTGAAACGTTGTATTGATAAAAAAGGTTATGCCTATGTTCACTTGAGCAAAAATGGCGTAGTTAAACACCGTAAAGTCAGTATACTTGTAGCTAAAGCATTCATTCCAAATCCAAAAAATAAACCGGTTGTTCATCACAGAGACCGCAACAGGGCAAATGATTGTGTGAAAAATCTGGAGTGGGTTACTTACAGTGAAAACTCACGATATATTGTGAAACGTAATAAATCAACCACGCCAAGTTGGACGAGAAGTCGTTCAAAACTTACCCCTGACGATGTCCGCTACATTCGCGAGCATTACACTAAAGGTAATCCTAAATTTAACGCAAAGGCTCTTGCAATAAAATTTAACGTGGGACAAACATCAATTTACAATGTGATTCACAATAAGAGCTATAAAGATGTCAATTAAATGCAAACAAATCTGCACGTGTGGTTTTCGCCTTCCATAGCGACTGCGATTATTGCGTTGATTAAAAATGCCAGAAATTGTCCCGTGACTATCATCAGCTCGTTTTGAGTAACCATGCGTCCGCGTCTTTCAGCCGGTGAAATTTCAGCCAGATAAGCGGGAACTGTGACCGACGCGCCGCCGACCGCCAAGCCAAGTACGAATCTTGAGACCAACATAACGTGGAAACTCGGCGCGAGTGAACAACCTAACGTCGAGACAAAAAATATAACTGCCAACCAAAGAATATTAGTCTTGCGCCCTTGATAGTCAGCAAGTCTGCCGCCACAGAATGAACCGACTGCCGCGCCGACCAACAACGCCGAAACGACCATGCCTTCTTGCAACGGATCGAGATTGAGCTGGTCGGGTGCCGCCATGAAAGGCAACGCGCCATTGACAACGCCCGTATCATAACCGAATAAAAGACCGCCGAGCGTCGCGATAATCATGATTCGCTGAAGTGTAGAACGATATTCGCCTGATTCTGCCATTAGTTTAACCTCCCCTCACATTTAAGACAAGGAGCAAGGTTGAAAAAATCTTCCCTGCTCCTTCCCCTAATCCTACAAATTTTTATTCAAAATCGACCCAAACGCCGCCTTTGTCGGCAGATTTTTGGCAAAAATAAATTGACCCGCAACTTCATTTGTGCTAAATTGATTATCGGAAAACAATCAACCGCACGCTGAAGCACGAGTCAAAGTTTTTAATATTTTAATCGTTTCGGCGTGTAAAATCAATACGCTAAGGAGCGATTTTTATGAAAGGCATGATTAAAAAACTTTTAACGGCAGAAATTCAATGCACAACCCTCACATCAAACGACGCTCGCGCAATTTTTATCGAATTTTTGCCCCATCTCGATGAACCGCTCAAATCGGCGGTCGAATTCACATTGAATCATTGGCAAAAGTTTGATTTCGAATCTCGTTCTGTCAATGTGGCAGTAAATTTTTTTGCAAGACTTCCCTTTTTGCCGACAAACGACGTTGACGAAACTTTTGCCGCGAAACTTAACGAGATGGCTAAACTTCTGCGCGATGCCCCTGATATTTGGCTCAGTCTTGAAAATTTGCCGCATGAAGAATGGCGAGATGTTGTTGGTTATGAAGGACTTTATCAAGTTAGCAATTTCGGACGCGTCAAAAGTTTTCAACATAAGTATCCAAGAATTATGAGAGCAGATCAACAATCTAAAGGTTACATGCAAGTACACCTTCATAAAAACGGCAGCTCCAAAAACTTTGGCGTTCATACTCTTGTGGCAAAAGCATTTTGCCCAAATCCCGAAAACAAACTTGAAGTTGATCACAGAAATGGCGATAAGACAAATAATTGTGTTTGGAATCTCGGCTGGGCTACCAGAAAAGAGAATACTGACCGTGCGTATTCGCTTGGATTAATAAAAGTTAAACGAGGCACTCAATGTCATTACGCGAAACTTAAAGCAGAAGATGTGTTTTACATCCGTGAAAATCCCGACAACCTGACAGAAAAAGAATTGGCAGAGAAATTCAATGTGAGTCGCGAAACCATTAAACGTGTAAGAGCCGGAGTGACTTATAAAGATGTCGTATAAATCTGCCGTCTTCGCGCTTGGCTTCTTCGGCGATCATTGGTTTTGTAATCGGGATAGAGACGATCTTTGTCTACGCCCAAGTTTGTGCCGAAATCAACGTTGCGCTCCGGATCCACGTCGAAAGCACCGCAGACGAGCTTGAACGCCGTGTTATCGTAAAGGGAACCGCGACGATGTTTCGGACCAACATTTGCCGTGCGACCTCCACCAATCATGCCCCAGCGAAGCGGACGCTCAATTTTCTTTTCACCAATCAACATTTTGAAAAACTCCTTTCTTTTTGAAACGCCGTTAATGTTTTTGATGGTTAAAGTTTATTTCAAAATGCCTCTCTCAACAATTAGCCAAGCTGTTCAAAAGTTAGCCAATCCTGCTAAAAAAAAAATCAGCCCCGCGATTTGCGAAGCCGATTTTTTTTAACTGCTCTTCTGGAGTTTTCGATAAACACTCGGAGAATAATTTGTCTTGCGCTTGAAAATCTTTTTGAAATAGATATTCAACAGGTTTACCGAAAAATTCAGAGAGATTTTCCTTTTCAGAACAAGTGAAATTGTATTCTCCGCTCATTCGTCTTGATACAGAAGCATGTGACGATAATCCTAAAATTTTCGCAAGACCTCGATACGAAAGTTTATGTGCGTCCATTTCGCGCAATAAATTCTTAAATGTACTCTCGGAACGTTTTTTTACAGAAACTTTGAAACAAACATCTTGAGGTCTTGGCTTTCCATAAAATGGGTTATTTGCCCCGCTTTTTATCTCTGAAAGTTTGAGTTTCATTTCCAAGGGACGCGATTTGCCGGAATTTTTTGCCGATATTTTTGCGATCGTTTCAGGTTTATGTTTCCAACCGGTAAGACCTTCGCCGCCGTCCGTGCAATTATAACCAATATTTTTATCCTTAGACTTAAGTGCGGCAATGAAATATTTTTCCCAATAATCCATTTCCTCTTTCGACGCGCAACTTTTGATGACACCGTAACGAAAATTTTCTTTGCCATATTTGCGAATCGCTTTGCCGATAAGCATCGTTTTGCAATGTGCGTGTGCATTGAAACGCTTATTCAACGGTTGAACAGTTTGTCCGACATATCGCTTGCCGTTTACCATGTTCCAGATAAGATACACTACACCGAAGACACTCATAAAAGCTCCCGCCTTTCATTGACAGCGCGGCGTGAGCGTGTTAGAATTTTAAAAGTTAATTTGGCTCTGCCGCGTTATCTTGATTGTTTTTGCAACAATTCAAGTTTAACATGCAGGGCTTTTTTCGTCAACAAAGTAATAAAAGAATTCCCGCAGAAAATATTTTTTCCTGCAGACATTATGGAATCATAGCATAAGTTTCATTTATAAATTTCCCTGCGCCGATTGACATTGCGATAAATAAAATCTATAATCGTTGCAACGGTAAGAAAAATTTTTTAGGAGGGTGTACTTATGGCGAAACCGCTTCAAATTATGGAAACAGTTCTGCGCGACGGACATCAATCATTGCTCGCAACTCGCATGCGTTATCGTCAAATGGAGCCGATGCTGGCAAGTCTGGACAAAATCGGTTACAAAGCTCTTGAGGCTTGGGGCGGCGCGACTTTCGACACTTGCTTGAGATTTTTGGATGAAGATCCTTGGGAAAGACTTAAAAACCTTAAAGCAAATCTCAAAACTCCGATTCAAATGCTCCTGCGCGGACAAAATCTTTTGGGTTACAATCACTATTCCAACGACGTTGTAGAAAAATTTGTTCAACACGCCTCGAAACACGGTATCGGCGTCTTCCGCATTTTCGACGCCCTTAACGACGTTCGCAACTTGCGCGTTGCAATAAAAGCCGCGCTTGCTTGCCCGGAAAAACCCGAAGTTCAAGGTTGCTTGGTTTACACGATAAGCCCCGTTCATACAAATGAAATGTTCGTTGAACTTGCGAAGGAACTTCAGGAAATGGGTTGCCATTCGGTTTGTATTAAGGATATGTCGGGCTTGCTCGCGCCTTATGCCGCAGATGATCTCGTTAAGAAACTCAAAAAAGGTTTGGATATTCCCGTCGAACTCCATACGCATTGCACTTCGGGCTTCGGTCATGCAACTTATCTTAAGGCGATTGAGGCGGGCGTTGACATTGTCGACTGCGCATTGAGTCCTTTCTCCAGCGACACTTCACAACCTTGTACCGAAACAATCGTTGCAATGCTCGCGGGCACCGAACGCGATACCGGGCTTGATCGTCAAGCCATGACGCCCATTGCAAAACATTTTCTCGGCGTCAAACAGGAACTCATTAAAGAATTCGGGCTTAAAGGTTACTTCGACATCAATGTTAATGTTCTTGACTTCCAAATTCCCGGCGGCATGTTGTCAAATCTTGCCAATCAGCTTAAAGAAGCGGGCATGGAAGATAAATATCAAGACTTGCTTGACGAAATGCCTCGCGTCCGCGCAGATGCAGGTTATCCGCCGCTCGTCACGCCGTCAAGTCAAATTGTCGGCACAATGGCAACTTTTAATGTTATGGCGGGCGAACGTTACAAACTCGTCCCGAACGAATTTAAAGATATGGTTCGCGGCAAATTCGGACGCACGCCCGTTCCAATCGACCGCGACTTTATCATCAACACGCTGAAAATCCCCGAAGATCAAATTATCGAAGATTGCTCGGTTGAAGATGCAAAGGGGCATACTTTCGCCGATTTCAAAAAAGAACTCACGGAGAAAGGTTTCCTCAATCCGACTGACGAAGACGTTTTGAGTTACGCGCTCTTCCCGCAAGTCGCCGAAGAATTCTTCAAGAAACATTACAAACAAGTTACCGCTTACAGAAGATAAAACTCCTTTCGATAAAAAAAATTTTCCCGCCGAATTTTTTTCGACGGGAACTTTTTTTTAATTATGAATTAGGAATTATGAATTAGGAATTAAAAAACTAATCCCTAACTTCTGATTGCTAAAAGTTCTGCTGTCAAATTTTGTCGGAGCTTTGTTTCAAGTTCGGGTAAAGTTTTGGAGTCGAAGGCGTAACTTACATTTGACGCGCCGTCAATTCGAGTTTCGCCGCTGAATTCGTCGGTATAAACATTGTAATACAAGACAAAATCGCTGTTAATCGCGAAGTCGGCGTAGTTGAGGATTATAAATGATCCGTTCGTGACTTCGACAGGCGCGCCGGGATTTATAAAAAGTTCAAAGCCTTCAAGCGTTGCGGGCAAATTTTGTCCGTAAGTCCATGTGTCAATTTTTTTTTCGCGCAGGAAGGAATTCATTTCCTTATCTCGCAACCCGCGCAGATTTTTTATCACGCCGTCAAGTTCCGCGTCAAGCAATGCTTGAAAAGTTTTAAAATCTTCCGTGAAAAAATTCGTCAAACAAAATTCCGTCAACCCGATTTTTTGGCGGACTTTAAATTCCTTTGTCTCCTCGTGAAAGTAAGTCGTCAACCCGCAATGAATTTTTTCGTCGGCATAAGTGAAAAAAATGAATTTGTCTTCCTCAATCGCGAAGATTTTTTTCAGCGCGAAACCTTCAATCTCGGCAGGTAAATTTTCCGCAAAATGAAGTTTTTGCGCCTGTGCGGCGATTTTGTTTTTAAGTTCGTCTCTCAAAAAATTTCAACTCCACATTTTGGCTTTAAGCACATCGTAATAATTTGACGCCGCCTTGTTAAAAAAATAAATTTGTCTTCCTCAACCGCGAAGATTTTTTTCAGCGCGAAACCTTCAATCTCGGCAGGTAAATTTTCCGCA
>CALFJC010000179.1 GCA_937877655.1 uncultured Selenomonadales bacterium | reverse complement strand
CGGAATCAGAATCGCTGTCGGAATCCGAGTCGCTATCGGAATCCGAATCGCTGTCAGAATCGTCGTTATCGGTTGTGCCTTCCAAAACGTCGCCGTTTACATAGACCGTAAAGCCGTTGTTTATAATATTCGCCGCGTCGCCGTCGAAGGCAGAAATGGAGGCGTCGCCCGTCAGATACCATTTGCTCGTGTCGTCCAAAGTTACATTGACTGTGCCAATTTCCGTCGAAACAGAACCGCCGCTCGCGTTCGTGATTGAGCCGCTGATATTCCCCGTGAAAGTCGAAGAATCGGAAATGTTCAGCGTCAACGTCGAATCATCTCCGACCAAAATATCGCCCGTCAAAGTTTGTTCGCTTGCATTTAACGTCGCAATGTTTGAAGCTCCGCTCCAGCCGTCATCACATACCGACAACAAAACTCCGTCGCCGTTATCGTTTATCGTGACGCCGCTTAAATTTATAATCGCGCTCGTGTTCGTGACGTGGAAAACATGTCCCGAATTGCTGTTGAGCACGCCGCCCGTCATCGAAAATTCCGAAGTGCCGTCCGCCGCGTCGCCCGACTGCGATTGATAAATCATTATCGTATCTTTGAAGGTTGCGTTGCCGTTGGTTGTATCGTTGCTCGCCGTTAAAGTGCAATTCGTCAAGGCAACGGAATTCTGTCCTTCAATGCAGACGCCTTCGGAGTGATTTGAAATGAGCGTTGCGTTGCTGACTTCAATTTCAGCTGTGGAATAAATTGCGGGGGAACCCGTGCCGCTTGACTCGTAAGAGCCGCCGTCAACAGTAACGTTGCCGCCGCCTCTGTCCGTTCTTATCGGCGCGGAAGAATTGCCCGTCGTCGTAATCGTCAAATCTTTTGCAACGGTTTTGCCGCCGCCGGTTGTCATGATGCCGCCGCCGTTATCGCCCGTCGTGTTTATTGTTGTGTTTTCAATGTAAACGGTCGTCCCGTCGCCGTCCGCGCCGTTTGTGCCGCCGTTGCCGCCGTAAGAGAAAACGCCGTTGGCTCCTTTTGCAGAAGCCGTGACTGTTCCGCCGACGATTGAGACACTGCCGCCGCCCATCGCCATAACCGCCGAGTTAATCCCGTAAAAATTACAATCATCGCCGCCGTCGGAGTCGCCCGTTTTTTCGACGGAAGGATTTTCCAAAGTCGCGGTACCAGAAGCCAACGAAACAAGTACAGAATTTTCATCGGCAGTCGAGGAAGTGTAAGTTTGATTTGACTGCGCACTTGCCGAAGTAATAGAATTTGCCGCGCTGTAAGTTACACTGCT
>CALFJC010000178.1 GCA_937877655.1 uncultured Selenomonadales bacterium | reverse complement strand
GATTATCTTTTGCCAAATTTTTTGGCGAGCAGATGAATTTTTTTCAGACGATATTTCAGCCCGTCGCGACTTATGAAAAGTTTTTCTGCGAGCTCGGCGAGCGTACACGAAGGATTTTCCAAGCGCATTTTCATTGTCTCCCGAATTCTTTCGTCAAGCGGAATTCTTTTTGCGATTAAAATTTTCATGTCGGCAATTTGTCTCTGCGCGGCGCAGATTATCTTTTGCCAAATTTTTTGGCGAGCAGATGAATTTTTTTCAGACGATATTTCAGCCCGTCGCGACTTATGAAAAGTTTTTCTGCGAGCTCGGCGAGTGTGCACGAAGGATTTTCCAAACGCATTTTCATTGTCTCCCGAATTCTTTCGTCAAGCGGAACTCTTTTCGCGATTAAAATTTTCATGTCGGCAATTTGTCTCTGCGCGGCGTCGACAGCCTTATTCAGCGCGGCAGTTTCAAGATTCACAATGCAATTAACCTGCTTGCGAACTTCCTTGACGTTGCGGGCAATTTCAAAACGCTCAACGGCATTGTTCGCGCCGACCATTCCGAGAAAATCGCAAATCGAATCGGCTTCGCGGAGCCAGACGACAAAAAATTTTTTCCGCTGATAAAAACCTGCGCGGAATTCCAATTTCTCAAAAAGGTTGTGAACAAATTTTATCATAGCCGCATTTTGAGAAGAAATTTCCAAGAAATATTGCCCTTCGGGACGATTGACGGTTCCTTTGGCAAGAAAAGCTCCGCGCAGATAAGCAACTTTGTACCGCGTGCGCTTGAGAGAATCGGGCGAATCGATTTCGGCGAGAAAATTTTTAAGCTCGTCCGTCAAAAAAATTCTCACGATATAGGATAAATCTTTTCGCAATTTTTTTCTGCGCAGGGCGGCGACTTCGGGCTTGACGTTCGGGAAAAATTTTTTGGCAAGGATTATAACCTTTCGAGCGACGGCGGCATTTGTACTTGAAAACTCAATGCGCCCGTCGATTTTTTTTGCCCCGACAGTCAGCAACGCAAGCAATTCTGCGCGGAGAGATTCTTTGTCGTCAACGAAAAGCCGCGCCAATTCATTTTTAACATCTTGTGCATAAGACGCCATAAATTTTTCTCCAACAATTTTAGAAATCAAAAGCTAGTTCCTGGTTCCTAAACTGTAAATAATTTTCATGACCGCCGCGCAGAGTTTTTCGGGATCATGACGACCAATTTCCGTCGTACTCATCAAATCGGCTTTGATTAAGCCCATGCCCAACGCATTGATTTTGTCTTCGTCAATCGCAACGGGTGCAGCTTTCAATTTGCGGCAACTTTCTTCGGGAATGGGCGTCGAGTTCACAAGCACATAATCAATCGCGCCCTGCCCCGTATGATCCAAAATCGCTTTGGCGTGTTGAGCCGCCGTGTATCTGTCGGTTTCGCCGGGCTGAGTCATTACGTTGCAGATATAAATTTTTATCGCTTTGGATTTTTTCAGAGCCCCTGCGACGCCTTCAACCAAAAGATTGGGCATAATGCTTGTGTAAAGACTGCCGGGACCGAGAATAATCGCGTCGGCTGATTCAATCGCCTCAAGTGCGGCGGGCACGGCGGGAACTTTTTTCGGGAAAAGTTGAACACGCCGAATTTTTTTGTGCGCTTCGGGGATTTGAGATTCGCCCTCGACAACCGTCCCGTCCGTCATAATCGCATCAAGGCGAACATGTTCCTTGCTCGCGGGAATGACGCGCCCTTTTACCGCCAAAACTTTTGAAGACTCTTTAAGCGCAGTTTCCATGTCGCCCGTTACTTCATTCATTGCCGCAATAAATAAATTCCCGAAGCTGTGCCCCGCAAGTGTCGTGTCGCCTTCAAATCTGTATTGAAAAAGTTTTTCCATCAAAGGCTCGGTGTCGGCAAGCGCAACCAGACAATTTCTCAAATCGCCGGGCGGAATTATTCCCAATTCTTCGCGCAGGCGTCCGGAACTCCCGCCGTCATCTGCAACCGTCACGACTGCTGAAACATTGCTCGTCACAGATTTTATTCCGCGCAGAAGAACACTCAAGCCGTGTCCGCCGCCTATAACCGTAATTGCAGGTCCGCGTCCGAGTTTTCGTTCCTGATAAATCAAGTCAACCAGATTTTCCGAACGGTCGGGGATGAGCACGGCGATTATCGAACGAATTATCGAGCGCGTAGCCCAGAGCATCAAACACGAACCGATTATCACGATAAAAATTCCGACGCCCGCCGTCACCATGTAATTGTAACTGCCGACCGTCTGCCAAACCAGCATGAAAATTTCTTCTTCGGCGCGTCCGAGATATTCATAATTTATCGCGAGTGCGCCGCCGAAACTGAAAAGCATAACGCCGATTGCAAAAAGCAAAAGCCAGCGTTTCATTTTCATGCCGGGATAAAGCCACTTTAAAAGATGGATCATTTAAGCCTCCGGGTTTAGGTGTTAGGTGATAGCTTATAGCTTATAGCTTATAGCTGATAGTTTTTTTCTTGTAAACTATAACCTAAAACCTACAACCTAAAACCTACACTTCCCACACGTCATTCTTCATAAGGTCGCGGTGCTCCAGATTGACGGCGTAACCTTTTTTCGCAAGCAAATCATAAATATGTTTGGCGACAAAAACGGAGCGATGCATCCCGCCCGTGCAACCGATTGCGATAACCAACTGACTTTTCCCCTCGCGAATGTATTGCGGAACAAGAAAATCTATGAACGAATCAAGCCGCTTAAGATATTCCTGCGTGACAGGTTTTTCCTCAATGTAAGCGGCGACTTCGGGGACGCTCCCGCTTTTATGCCGCAACTCTTGAATGTAAAAAGGATTCGGCAAAAATCTTACGTCCAAAACCATATCGGCATCAAGCGGCATCCCGAATTTAAATCCGAACGATAAAACCGCAATGTTCATAATTTCTCCGTCGGAATCGCCGAAAAGCAAATGAATTTTATCGCGCAGTTCAGCCTTCGATAAATTCGACGTGTCGATAACGTAAGTTGCCTTCGCTCGGACGCTTTCAAGACGTTTTCGCTCCTTAAAAACTCCGTCGGAAATTCTGGTTGAAGGAGCCATCGGGTGACGGCGGCGCGTCTCCTTATAGCGGCGAATAATCACGTCGTCGCTCGCGTCCATGAAAAGCATTTCATAATCTTGATTGTCTTTGTCCATGTCGTCAAGCACATGAACCAGATCATCAAAAAATTCTCGGCTGCGCGTGTCGACAACGAAAACCATTTTGGTAAAGTGGCTGTTTGAATGAGTGCAGAGTTCGACAAATTTTGGAATGAAAACGGGCGGCAGATTGTCCACGCAAAAATATCCCAAATCTTCAAGGTATCGGCAAGCTTGAGTTTTTCCGCTGCCGCTCATGCCCGTCACAATTATTATCCGCGACTTGTCGGCAAATTCTTTTTTGTCTTCCATAAAAAATCTCCTTAGGAACTAGGAAGTAGGAACTAGGAACCAGTAGAGAACAGTAAACTAGTTCCTACTTCCTAGTTCTTAGTTCCTACAAAACATAATCGTAAACTGCTTTGGCGAAGCCGTCGTTCTCGCAAGTGTCTGTTATTCGGGGGCAAGCCGCTTTGACGGCGGGAACTGCATTGCCCATTGCAACGCCGCAACCGACCGAAGTTATCATTTGCAGATCGTTATCCGAATCTCCGATAGCCAAAATTTCTTCGTTGGCAATGTCAAATTTCTCGGCAAGAATTTTAATCGCGCTCGCCTTTGAAACTCCGAGCGACATAAATTCACAAAAACGCGGAGCCGAACGAGTGATCTCAATTTGCCCGCCGAAAAATTTTTCAGCCGCCGATAATCTTACGGCGGTTTCTTCGGCATTGGGCGAGACGCTTAAAAGTTTCGGAACATTTTTTGCCCGTTCGCGCAAACCGTCCCAACCGACTTCCTGCGCCGTCACATTTAACATTGACTCATAAAATTTGACGCCTTCGCCGCGTTTGGGAACATATAAAACATCTCCCGAATAACTTTGCAAATGCCAATCGCGCTCCTCAAAAAAATTTATAAGCGCGAGAACTTTTTCCTCTGCCATGTATTGCGCATTAAGAACTTCGCCCGCCGAAGATTTTATCAACGCGCCGTTGTAGGAAATTATCGGGACGGAAACTCCGAGTTGCGCGGCTATCGGCAATGCGGCGCAATGCATTCTGCCCGTCGCTATGACGAATTTTACTCCCGCCTTAATCATTTCATGAACCGCCGCGATATTTTTTTCCGAAATTTTTTTGCCGGGCATTAAAAGTGTTCCGTCAATGTCGGTCACGAATAATTTTATCATCAAAAGCACTTCCTCTCTGATTAGATCTTGCGCCGATTATAACAGGTATTTACGCAAAAAAAAAGCGGGAATAATCCCCCCTTTGCCAAAGCGTGGCAGTTTTCAACTTTTCTTTTGCTGCGCCCAAAAGAAAAGTTGCCAAAAGAAAAGGGCGTTCAACCGGCAAAGAAAACATCCTGTTTTCGTTGCCGGCGGGCGCACGTCCATGTGCGCCCGTGTCTTCTTTCACCTTTGCTTTTCCCTAGTTCCTGGTTCCTAATTCCTGGTTCCTATTTGCAAACTGAATCAATCCAATCGAAAAGTTCATCCAAATCATAGTCGCCGCCGTGCCCTTGAGCCCACGGGCTGAAAAAATCTACATCGACGCCGTTATTTTGGAGTTTCAGCGCAAAAATCGCGGGAATTGCAAGCGAAGTATCTCTGTCCGCCGCTCCATGACGAATACGAAAATGTTTCGCCGTCGTAACATCTTCGCGCCCTATAAAATTCATCGGATTCAGCATCGCGATTATTTTTTTGTCGGCAAGATTTTCATTGAAAAGCACTTCGGAAAAATGGCGCGGATTGTTCATCTCGTCGCCAAACTCGTCATTTTCTCCCGAACTTAAATCCAATTTGTCGAAGGCGGGCGCGGCTTTCATCCTCGTCACTGCCGCGGGATATTTTTTCAAATCGACATCGACGACGCGTCCTTTTTTAATCTTAATCCAATCGACGCCCGATAAATCTTCGCCGTTGTCTAAAGCCTTCTGCGCGGACTCGATATATTTTTTCTTGATAAAATTTTTGAAAGAGCCGTTGCCGTTCTTATCAAGCGTCAAAATTTTTCCGTGCTCGTCGCGCAGATTTAAGCTGTTGAGATATTTTGGAAAGGCATCGCGCAAAATTTTTGAGACGCGAATTTCTTCAGCCGTCATTTCGGAAGATTTTTTGACGGGCACGGGATTATTCGCGGCTTCGGAATCGGTCGGCGGCATGAGTTGCCACATTGCTTGAAAATATTTTGTCTCGCCGTAAAAAATCCATTCGTAAGCAGTATCGGCGTTTTCAAGGTTGGTTATCGGGCAATAATCGCTTGACGCAAAAATATCATCGCGTTCGTCCGCCGCGCCGAGTGCTTGCAAATAAGTTTGATATTCGGGAGCATTGCCTGTCGCTCCGAGCAAAGCCGATAACGCGCCACCCGCCGAAGTTCCGTTTGAAATAATTTTTTCAACGTCGCCGGCGGGAAGTCTGTCGCGATTGAAACGAATCCAACGAACCGCCGCCTTATAATCGACAATCAGCGCGGGAGCTTTGCCGACATAAACGCCGTTCATTGTCGTTGTGCGTCCGCGAATTGCGGGGCTGATAACGACAAGCCCGCGACTCAACGCAACCAGCGAGGCATTTGCGCCGCCGCTCATTCTGTCGTTTTCGACGGGCGCAAGAATTTTTCCGGGCATGTAGCCGCCGACGCCGTTTGGAAGAAAAATCGGCGCGGTCTCGGCACTGTAGCCGTTAATTTTTTCTCCGCGCAGATATTCGGCGGGAATGTACACGCTCAACTTTTGAATCTCGCTCGCGGGCTCCGCAACGTAGGAAATATTTTCGTAAGCCATGAATTTAATTTCGCGTCCGTCGCAGGTTAAAGTTTTCTCGACGCCGATTGACGAATCGAAAATTAAATCCGAAGTCGCCGCGCAGGCAAAATTCGCCATTCCCAACATAAAAATCACCGCCGCAAAAAAATTTTTCATAACCAAAACCTCCTTTAACGAAAATTTTATCACGGACAAAAAAAAATTTCATATGCGCCGAGAAATTTTTGTGATAAAATTCGTCCGAAAGGGATTGATTCAATGAAGAATTTGATAATCATCGGTTGCGGCGGTTTTGCGAGAGAAATTTATTGGCACGCGCAAAAATCTTTGGGCTTCGGCGTCGAGTGGCAGATAAAAGGTTTCCTTGACGGCGATATAAAACTTTCGGCGGAAGAATATGAACTTTTGCCCGAAAAAGTTTTGGGCGATGTTGAAAGTTATGAAATCTGCGCGGACGACGTTTTTATCTGCGCGGTCGGAACTCCGCACGGCAGAAAAATTCTTGTCGAAAAAATTTTGTCTCGCGGCGGCGAATTTATAAATTTAATCAGCGCGCTTGCCTACGTCATGCCGACGGTTAAACTCGGTCGCGGCGTGATAATTTGTCCTTATGTAAATATTGGCGACAAAGCCGCGCTCGGAGATTTTGTCGCGGTAAATGACATTTCGATTATCGGGCACGACGCGCAGATTGGAAATTTTTCTTGCATCATGCCGCACGCCAACGTTGCGGGCAAATGCAAAATCGGCGCGGAAGTTTTTATCGGGAGCGGCGCAATTATTTTGCCGAAAGCCAAAGTAGGAGACGGCGCAACCGTCGGCGCGGGCTCGGTTGTTTTGAAAAAAGTTCGGGCGGGCGCAAAAGTTTTCGGCAACCCCGCCGTTGAATTCAATTAGGAATTAGGAATGAGGAATTAGGAATGAATGAGGAAAATTTTATTAAAAAACTTGTCGAACTGATGGACACGGAAGCGAAAATAAATTTTTCAACGAAACTAGCCGACTTGGAAGATTGGGATTCGTTGAGTATGGTTTCATTTTTTTCTTTCTGCAACACCAATTCAAGCAGAAAAATTTCTCCCGAAGAAATTAAATCCGCGCAGACCGTCGAAGATTTATTCAAGCTCGCAACTGCATAAAAAAACCTCCCGCCAATGCAATTAGGAATTATGAATTAGGAATTAGGAATGAAAAATTTCTTGATTATGCATTATACATAAAAAAACCTCCCGCCGATTGGGAGGTTTTTTATTTTCAAATGTAAGAGCCGACGATATAACCGCCGTCCACGAAAAAATTTTGTCCCGTAATCCAAGCGGCGCGTTCGCTGAGCAAAAATAAAATCATGCCCGCAACGTCCTTCGCCGTGCCCGCGCCGAGCAGTTGATTCGGAATAATTTTTTCGCCGATTGTTGCCGTGTAAAGTTCATTCTGCGTCATTTCGGTTTTGACGAGCGCGGGAGCAACAGAATTTATCCTGTGCTTGTTGCGAATAATTTCTTTCGCGAAAGATTTAACCGCCGTTTGAATTGCCGCCTTCGCCGCCGAGTATGCGAACAAAGATTTTCCCGCGAATTCTCCCGCAACCGAACTCATCAGCACAAAAGAGCCGCCGCCGTCCGAAAATTTCTTCCGCGTCGCCGTCTGAACAAAATTTACCGCGCCCCAAAAACTCGTATCAAAAATTTTATGCGCCAAACTTTCATCGAAAGAATTCAGCGGCGTCAAACCCCATATGCCCGCCGTATAAACTCCGCCGTTGATTTTGCCGACCGCGCTTGTGAAATTTTCCAAAACCGCCGACCAATCTTCTTCTCGCGCCGTAAGGACGTCAAGCTGTTCCGTAAAAATTCTCGGCGGGTGCTTGATTAAGCTGACGGGCGAATTTTTTTTCAGTTCGTCAAGCCGCTCCAAATTTCGTCCGATAGCCAAAACATTTGCGCCGCTCTTGGAAAGTTCAAGAGCCGCTTGCCGTCCTATTCCCGACGACGCGCCCACAATCACAAAATTTTTTCCCGTAAAATCAAAAGTCACCATAAAAATTTTTCTCCTCAACTTTTAAAAAGTTGCCAAACAGCGGTCGCGCTTTGCCGACTAAAACTTTTAATTTTTAGCCGCGTCCGTACGGCGCATTGCTAGCCTCATAACTTTTAAAAATTTTGACAAACAAATTTCTCCTAAACAAATCTGCAGAAATGATCAACCGCAATGTCCGAAAAGCCGTAAGCCTCCGCCTTCGTAAGTCGCCCGTTGCACACGTCATGAATTTTTTTCAAAAGCAAATCGCCCGCCGCGTCAATCGTCAAATTTCCTTCGATAATCCCGCTCAAATCAACGTCGATATTATCTTCCATCCAAGAAAAAGTTTGCGCGTTGGCAGTGACTTTTAAAACGGGAACAATCGCGTTGCCCGTCGGAGTGCCGCGCCCCGTCGTGAAAATAATCGCGTTGCAACCCGCCGCAACCATCGAAGTCACCGAAGAAATATCATAGCCCGCCGTGTCCATGACAAGGGCTCCGCGTTTTGTCGGACGCGCCGCCTGCTTCAAAACTTCCACAATCGGACGTGTCCCGCCTTTTTTTATGCAACCCAAACTTTTTTCGTCGATTGTCGAAAGCCCGCCGAATTTATTTCCGGGCGTCGGTTGCCCTGCGCGACAATCCTGCCCAGCTGTTTTCAAATGTTTTTCGTAGTCCGCGCAGATTTTTATAATTTGATTGTGAATTTCGGGCGTCGCCGCTCTTTTTGCCAAAACATGTTCGCCGCCAATCCATTCGATTGATTCACTCATCAAAGTTGACGCGCCCAAGTCAATTAATTTATCGCTGAGAGAACCGACGACGGGATTTGACGCAATGCCCGAAGTCGCGTCCGAGCCGCCGCACTCAATCCCAAGCAACAGCTCCGAAATGTCACAGAGTTCTTTTTGTTGAAGAGATGCCTCCGCCGCCAATTCTCGCGCCGCCCGAACTGCTTTTTCAATCGTTTTGAGTGTGCCGCCTTCCTCTTGAATCCCAAAAGAAATTACGGGCTTGTCGGTTAGAGATTTTATTTTCTCGCGCAAAATTTTATGCGGAACAGTTTCGCAACCCAAGCCGATTATCACGACGCCGAAAACATTCGGATTGCAGGCAAAGCCCGTCAAAATTTTTTGTGACATTTCTGTATTCGCCGCCACGTCTGAACAACCCGTGTTGAAAATAATATTTACCGCGCCGCGAATTTGACTCGCAACAATCCGCGCCGTCTCACTGCCGCAAGCACACGTCGGCAAAATCAAAACGTGATTCCGAATTCCGGCGCGACCGTCGGCTCTTTTATAACCCCAAAAGTTCATTTAAATCATCTCGCTTGAATAATCTCTGGGCACGCTGAAAATATTTTCGTGCGAAACCCAACCGCCCTTTGCAATATCAGCCGAAGCCTCGCCGATAATTTCTCCGTACTTGAAAATTTTTTCGCCCGCGCAGATTTTTTTCAGCGCAACTTTATGCCAAATCGGAATGTCTTCAACACAAAAAATTTCCGCGCCGCCCAAAATTTTTATCGCTTCACCTTTTTTGGCGGCGGAAGTGCAAGTCGCGACGTTATCTTTTTCGTCAAGCAAAATCGCCTTCGTCAAGATTTTTCGCCTCCGTTCAATTCGGTTAAAAATTCTTCAAACGGCAAGCCCCAATTCCAAGGCAGATTTAATTTTTCGGCGTGGGAAATACATTTTGCAACGAAGTCCGCCGCCTTTTTTGTCGCGTCGAGTAAATTTTCTCCGTTGAGCCAAGACGCCGCCGCAACCGCAAAAAAAGCGTCGCCCGTGCCCGAACGATCTCCGCCCAATCTGCGCGAAGTCACAAAATTAATTTCGCCTCTGTCGAAAATGAAATTGGAAATATTGGAGCCGTCGTCGAATTCAAGCGTTACGCCCGTTATCACGACGCGCCCGCCGCGAGTTTTCGCCGCAATGTTCGCCGCCATCGTTGCAAGTTCAGAATCACTGACGACGCCGCCTTCGGGATAAGGAACGCCCAAAAGCTCGCAAGCCTCCGTTAAATTCGGCGTGACAAGATCTGCAAACTCCAAAAGCTCGCGCATGCGACGGCACATTTCTTTTGTGTAAGACGCATAAATTTTTCCGTGATCTCCCATAACGGGGTCGATAATCACGACGGCGGGGAAATTTTTTATGAAACGGCGGACAATTTCAATCTGCGCGGCGGAGCCCAAAAATCCTGTGGCGACGGCGTCGAAAGTCAAATTATTTTTCTGCCAGCTGTCGATATAAATTTCCATGCGGTCTGTGAAATCGTCCATAAAATAATTTTTAAAGCCCGTGTGCACCGACAAAAGCGCGGTCGGCAACGGGCAAACTTGAATTTTCAGCGCGGAAATTATCGGCAATTCGACAGTCACGGAGCATCTTCCAAATCCTGTCACGTCGTTAATCAGCGCGATTTTTTTTTGTCTCAAAACTTTCTCTCCAACAAAATTTTTTTTGCGGCTTCTTCAAACTCGCCGCGCCCGTAATTTACAAAAGGCATAATCGAAATGCCGCCGCGCACTTTGAACAAACCTTCAACCTCAAGATAGCGCGGCTCCAAAAGTTTAATCAAGTCGTCAGCTATCGTGTTGATAACGTCTTCATGAAAAGTTCCGCAATTTCTAAAGCTCGTCAAATAAAGTTTCAAACTTTTGCTCTCGACAAGTTTTTCATCGGGAATGTAGCGAATTTTAATCGTTGCGTAGTCGGGCTGATGAGTTATCGGGCAAAGGCAGGTAAATTCTTCGCTTGTCAGCGTCACGAAATAATTTCTGCCGCGATTTTTATTTTCAATCGCCTCCAAAAATTCGGGCGAATAATCGTATTTGTAAGCGGTAATTTTCCCTAAACTTTTAAGCTCCATAAAATCTCCTTTTTAAGCGGCTCGTCTGCCGTCAACAATCCGGGCGTCGGAAAGTCTTTGCAAAACGTCCGAGAGTTTATAAATCGCGTCCGCGTCAACCGTTTGAAGTCCGCGTAATTTCAAAGGAACTTTCATTGGCGGATTTTCGAGCGTGAGCATTTCGCGATTGACAATCTGCGCGGCGGAAGGATAAACGAGACTCAAGCGGGCGTATTCGTTGCCGTCGGAGCCGCGAAATTTTTTGATAACCAACTTTGACGCAATGGGAACGCGCCATTCAAATGTGCCGGGCAAAAAATATTCTTCAACGCCAATAGCCGTCAACACGTTGGAAAGGTTGGAGTCGTGCCCGCAGATGAAACTGAATTTGCGTTCGGTCGTGTTGAGTTCGTCGGAGATGACGGCGAGCATCGGGCTTGCAAAAGCTTTTGCGCCGAGCGGACGATCAAAGTTGCTGTTAATAAGCAGAGAAGAAATTTTCGCCACGTCGCGCATTTCGGAATCGCTGTAAGAAACTTTTCCGTCGTAATAATCCATAAGTATGGCGTCGGCGGCAAGATTAATTTTTTTTGCGGAGCCGTCAAGTCCCCATTCGACAACACTGTCGCGAATTTTCACCGAAGAATCGGCGGGATTGAATTTTTCGCCGCTGAGACGTTCAACGGTTGCAATTTCTTTACTCATGCCGGCGAATAATTTTTTCCAATCAGTTTCGGCGTGAAGTTTTTTCATAAGAGCGGGATCTGTCGGCGGCAAGAAGATTCTGTCCTTTTGTCCCAATGCGCGATGATATTCAATCGGAATGTTCGCGATTGGAAATGCTCCTGCCGAAAAATATTTTGCCGTTGCGATTGTCCGCTGATAGGAGTTTGCATAGAAACGAACTTCTCCGACGGAAGGTTGCGCGTTTTTCGGAAAAAGTCCTTGCTCCCGAAGCCGTGCCTCAAAATATTGTCCCATCAATGTTTCCATTTCGCCCCCGCGCAGTGTCAAAAGCCCGCGATCATCTCCTGCCTTGAGTGAATTGCGCAAGTTGTGGCGACTGACCACAACGACTTGTTCAAGCTGATATTCCGTTGCGTGCGCGACAGAAAAAAATGTTACCGTGAAAACAAAGACTATCAACAGCGAAAAAATTTTTTTCATAAATATTCCTCCTTAAAGTCCGAGATTCGGGACGGCATTAAGCGTCGAGTCGGCAAAAGTTTTTTGATAAAAGCCGCGACAAGCGATCATTGCGGCATTGTCGGTGCAGAGGATTTTTGTCGGATAAAAAAATTTAAAGCCGCGCAGGTTGCAAGCCTCGCGCAAATTTTTTTCCAAAGAAGAATTTGTCGCCCGCCAAGATTATTTTTGAACTTAAATTTTTCTTCACAAGCCCAAGTTCGAGACGGCGTTAAGTGTCGAATCGGCAAAAGTTTTTTGATAAAAGCCGCGACAGGCGATCATTGCGGCGTTGTCTGTGCAGAGGATTTTTGTCGGGTAAAAAAATTCCAGCCCGCGCAGGTCGCAAGCCTCGCGCAAAT
>CALFJC010000177.1 GCA_937877655.1 uncultured Selenomonadales bacterium | reverse complement strand
AAGTGGAAATTTTTTGACGGAAAGTTATCTTTCGCTCCGCCGTTTGGAAAATGATTTGCTGAAAGAACTTCTCGGCAGTCAAATTACTCTCGGCGAGCTCGTTAATCCTATAAAAGTCTCCATAAAAAATTTTTACGGCATAGAAATTAATGATTTTGCGGTTGCGGTGGCACAAACCGCGCTTTGGATAGCGGAATTGCAGATGATGCAGGAGACTCGCGAAATAATTCACCGCGATTTAAACTTTTTGCCGCTGAAAAGCTATTCAAATATCCATAAAGGCAACGCGCTTAGCATTAATTGGGAAGAAATTTGCCCGCAACCGACCTATATTATCGGAAATCCGCCTTTTATCGGCGCGAGCATGATGAATTCTGCGCAAAAAAAAGAAGCCGTTGCGATTTTCGGCAAAATTAAGCTTTCAAACAGCATTGATTATGTCGGCGCGTGGTATCACAAGGCGGCAAAACTCATGCGCGGCACGAAAATTAAATCTGCCTTCGTCTCGACGAATTCAATCACGCAGGGCGAACAGGTTACGCCGCTTTGGAAGAAAATTTTTGACGAACATGAAATGCAAATCATTTTTGGACGGCGAACTTTCAAGTGGACGAGCGAAAGTGCCGACCTTGCCGCCGTGCATTGCGTGATAATCGGCATGTCTGATAAAAATTTGGAAGTGAACAAGAAAATTTATGACGGCGATAAAATTATCTCGGCGAAAAATATCAATCCTTACCTTGTCGACGCCCCGACCATATTTATTGAACGACATTCAAGACATATTCAAGATTTTGTTCCGCGAATTACAAGGGGAAGCAGTCCGATTGACGGCGGAAATTTAATTTTATCTGTAGAGGAGTGTAAAAAAATTTTAAAACGCGAGCCTTCGCTTAAAAAATTTATTTTTAGGTACATGGGCGCGGACGAACTTATAAATGGCAAGATTCGTTATGTTTTTTGGCTGATAAATGCAACACCCGATGAAATTCGACGCAGTAAGGAACTTTATCGCCGAGTTTTAGCGGTAAAAGACTTCAGATTGGCAAGCAAAGCCCCTTCGACGCGAAAACACGCAGAAAAGCCGGCAATTTTTGCTCAGATTAATCAGCCGAGCACAGATTATTTGTTAATTCCGCGAGTAAGTTCCGAAAATCGCCGATATATACCGATTGGATTCATGACGCCAGAAATTATTGCCAGCGACGCTGTTTCAATCGTTCCTTCGGCGGAAATTTATCATTTCGGCGTGTTGACGAGTTCAATCCACATGAGTTGGATGCGAGCGGTAGCCGGGCGGCTTAAAAGTGATTATCGGTATTCAGGGAGCGTGGTGTACAACAATTTTATCTGGTGCGAGCCGAGTTCCGCGCAGAAAAGAGCGATTGAGGCGACCGCGCAGGAGATTTTGGACGTTAGAAATAGATATCCCGACGCGACATTGGCAGATTTATATGATGAATTGACGATGCCGCAAGATTTACGGCTTGCGCACAGGAAAAACGACCTTGCAGTAGCAAAAACTTACGACTTTGAAGAGATTTTGGAGGATGAATCAAAAATTGTTGCCGAGCTTATGAAAATGTACGAAGATTTTATTGCTCGTTGAAATTTTACAGCCGCCGGATTCTCTGATATAATTTCCTACATTCAAAACGAAAAGGAGAGCAACTATGGACAAAAAAGAAGCGTTGGCGGCGGCTATGAAACAAATTGAAAAAGATTTCGGCAAGGGCTCGATAATGCGGCTCGGCGATGACACAACGCGCATGGACGTTAAGGCGGTATCGACGGGAATTTTGCCGCTTGATATTGCGCTGGGAATAGGCGGACTGCCCCGCGGCAGAATCACCGAAATTTACGGACCGGAAGCGGGCGGCAAGACGACAGTTACACTGCACATGATAGCCGAAGTGCAACGTCAAGGCGGGACGGCGGCTTTTATCGACGCGGAACACGCGCTTGATCCAATGTATGCAAAAAAATTGGGCGTCGACGTGGATAATCTTCTTTTGGCGCAACCCGATACGGGCGAACAGGGGTTGGACATTGCCGAAGCGTTGATTAGATCAGCGGCGATTGATATTGTCGTTATCGATTCTGTAGCCGCGCTTGTTCCGAAATCGGAAATTGATGGAGAAATGGGCGATGCGAATGTCGGACTTCATGCGCGCATGATGAGTAAGGCAATGCGAAAACTCACGGCGATTATCGGCAAGACAGATACCATCGCGGTGTTCATAAATCAAATTCGCGAAAAAGTCGGCGTGCTTTACGGCAACCCGGAAACCACGACGGGCGGACGCGCTTTGAAATTTTATTCGACGGTTCGGCTTGAAGTAAGAAAGGGTGAACCGCTTAAACAGGGCACTGAAATTGTCGGCAACCGCGTAAAAATTAAAGTTGCGAAAAATAAAGTTGCACCGCCGTTCAGAACTGCCGAGTTCGATTTGATTTACGGCGAAGGTTATTCCAAAACGGGCAGTCTGGTTGATATGGGCGTTTACTTCGATATTGTCAACAAAGCGGGAGCGTTTTTCTCTTACAACGGTACAAAGCTTGGTCAAGGCAGAGAAAATGCCAAAAAATATTTGATTGAGCATCCCGAAGTTGCCGCAGAGATTGATGATAAAATTCGCGAGGCAGTTTTGAAATCGTTTAAGCCGCTTGAAACAGCCGAAATTGAAACCGTCGAAGAGGAAGAAACTTTTGACGGCGAAGAAGATTAAAGCCGATTGTTCAGAAAAAAAATAAAAGCTCCTTCGATTTTGAAGGGGCTGATTTTTTTTCGGCGCGGTGTTGAAAAAATCTCCGTCTTGCCGTAAATTTTTAAAGAAAAATTTTGGTAATGAAGAGGTGTCGACATGAAATTTGATTATCACATGCATTTTGAGTACGGCGATTATGACGAGACTTGGGCGGAAGGATTTTTCGCCGCCGCAAAAACTCACGGGCTCGATGAAATCGGAGTAAGCGAACACACTCATACTTTTCCGGAGTTTGAAAAATTTTATTACGACGATTTGATTTTGGATTCTTCGCCGGTCGGTGAGTTTCAAAAAGTTTGGCTCAAGACGAACAAGTTTAAACACACGCTGAAAGATTATTTTGAGTTCATGGCGCGGCTGAAAAAAAATCATGCGGCTAAAATCGGAATTGAGGTTTGCAACTTTAAAAATCAAGACGCCGTCAAAAAAATTCTCGACGCATGGGATTTTGATTATCGAATCGGCTCGGTACATTTTTTATGGGGCTGGGGCTACGATGCCGCAAAACTTATCGGCGAATGGCAGAATCACGACTTGAAAAAAATTTATGAAGAATACGCCGCGCAGGTTGAGATGCTTGCGGCGAGCGGGAATTATGATATTCTCGGACATCCTTTCAACATTCGGCTGTTCAAATTTTTTCCCGCCTTCGACGTGACGAATTATCTTGAAAGAGTCGCCGCCGCTTTGAAAAAAGCCGACATGGTTGTTGACGTGAACACAGGCACGCTTTATCGTTATCCCGTCGAAGAAATTTCTCCTTACGCCGACTTCATGAAAGTTGCCGCCGCTTACGATTTGCCGATTGTCATAACCAGCGACGCCCATCGCCCCGAAGACTGCGGAAAATTTTACGAAGAAGCTACTGATTATGTTCGCGGCTTCGGCTATAAAAAAATTGCCCGTTTCGACAAAAGACGGCGTGAAATTGTCGACTTGACTTAAAAACTTTGCTATAATCGCCGAAAAACAATTAGCTGATAGCTGATAGGTTATAGCTGATAGTTTTTTCCCTATAAGCTATAACCTAAAACCTATAACCTAAAACCTATAACCTATAACCTAAAAAAGGAGGATTAAATTTTATGAGACAGGTAGGAATTTTCGGCAAGCGCAAAAGCGGCAAATCCGCATTGATGTACGCGCTGACGAAACATAAAATCAAAGCGACGTTCAGAGCAATGGAAATCGGCTCGGTAACAAAAGTTATGTTGGTTGACACGGTCGGCGTGGACGTTGAAGACTCAACCGCAGAAAAATCCGCGCAGAGCGTCGAAGTTTCGCTGATGCTGATAACAAATGATTCATTCGAGTTGGAGCTTGCATGGATAAGCAAACTTCAAAAGAGCGGCTCGGCGATAATCGTTGTGGTAAGTCAAGCGGATAAATTTTCGGACGGCGGACGGGCATTGGCGGCGGCGATAAAAGAAGTTTCGGGCTTGGAGGCACTTTGTGTCAGCGCACATACCGGCGAAGGCGTCGAAGAACTTGACGAAGAAATTAATCGACTGCTGGGAAGTAGGGATTAGCAATGAAAAAAATTATTTTGGCTTTGCTTTTCGCGATGATATTTTTTGTTCCGCTTGAAACCTGCGCGGCTGTCGATTGGTTTTGGCTCGATTCAAATGACAAATACAGCAAATATTTTGATCCCGACTCCGTGACGATAAAAAAGAAAGTTGTTACCAGCGACGGCAGGGAAATTGCGATTGAAATTGAGGCATGGACGAAAACAACTTATTCCTACGACGGCGCGGCGGAGACGATTAAAAATTACGGAATAGCAAACATTTTGCCCGATCCGAAAAATTTATCCTACAGTTTGGCATTGCTCCGAGTAAATCCTCAAAATCGCACGTTGCAATATGTTCGCGAAGATTTTTACAATGAAAAAGATCAAGTTGTCTGGTCGAAGGAAGAAGGACGAATCAAGGAAATAAATACTCGTTCTTTCGACGAAGAATTTTACTGCGCGATTGTCGATGAAGTTTTTCAGTTGGGCGAACGAGATCGCAAACGCGCTCCGACGGAAGAACGTTGGATAGATTTATGGGCTGATACAAACAACGAAGGCGTGACTACAACTCTTTCCGCCGACACAACGACAATGCGGCTCAAGGGCTCGAATTTAATTTTGTGGGAGTGGCAAGTTACCAAAGATTCAAGCGGAAAAACTTTGGAGATTCGATTCATGAAAAAGGCGGTCAACCTTACGCAGGGAACCGAAGTTATAAAGGACGGACAAACTTGGACGCCGACAAATTCTTGGCAGGAGCTTAAGGACGAATACGACGGCTCTTATCGCATGATAAAAAGCGACGAGCCCGATTATAAAGGGCTTGTCAGACTTCGCGCCTATGTCAAAAACAATTCGCGCTGGGTTACGCGCTACTCATTAGATTGAGGAGGGAAAAATTTTGCCGATAAAAATTCCAAACAATTTGCCCGCAACGCATGTTCTTGAAAACGAAAATATTTTTGTCATGGACGCCGACAGAGCTTATGCGCAGGACATTCGTCCGCTGAAAATTTTAATCCTTAATCTCATGCCGATAAAATCCGTGACGGAAACTCAACTCCTGCGCCTTTTGGGCAATACGCCGTTGCAAGTCGAAGTTGATTTCATTTACACGCGAACTTACACCCCGACTCACACTTCAAAAGATTATCTCACCGAATTTTACGGGACGTTTGATGAAGTTAAGGATAAAAATTACGACGGCTTCATAATCACGGGCGCGCCGCTGGAGCTTGTCGAGTTTGAAGACGTAACTTATTGGCAGGAGCTCTCCGAAATTATGGAGTGGAGCAAAACTCATGCTTGGTCGACGTTTCACATTTGCTGGGGCGCGCAGGCGGCTTTGTATTATCATTACGGCGTGCCGAAATATATTTTGCCGGAAAAACTTTCGGGCGTTTATCCGCACAAACTTTGCGTCCGGCACGAAAAACTTCTGCGCGGCTTTGATGATGAATTTTTTGTTCCGCACTCCAGATACACCGAGATAAAGCGCGAAGATGTCGAAAAAATTTCCGCGCTGACGATTTTGTCGGAGTCGGACGAGGCGGGCGTTTATGCCGTTGCCGATTTGGACAAGCGATTATTTTTTATCACGGGGCATGCCGAGTATGATCCAAACACTTTGCAAAACGAATATGTTCGCGACGTCCGCGCAGGTTTGAATCCCAACATCCCGCAAAATTATTTTCCGAATAACGATCCGACAAAAGAACCTGTCGTCAAATGGCGGTCGGTTGCTCACTTGCTTTTTGCAAATTGGCTGAACTATTACGTTTACCAAGAGACTCCTTACGAGTTGGAGTCAATCAGCAGTAAAAACTTTTTTTGAGAAACGGGGAGGAATTTTTTAATTGGACATTGTGCCCATATTGCTTCAAACTTTTTTGGTTTTATTCTTAATCGCCATGAACGGCTTTTTTGTCGCGGCGGAATTTTGTTGCGTAAAAATGCGTCCTTCGCGCCTTGAAACTCTGATTCAAGAGGGCAACACGCGGGCGAAGTATGCAAAAAAATTAATCGACGAGCTTGACGAGGCGTTATCGGTTACGCAACTCGGAATAACTTTGGCGTCGTTGGGCTTGGGCTGGGTCGGCGAACCTTTTGTTGCGGAATTAATTTCTCCGCTGATTCACGCGGCGGGCTTCGGCGAAACTCTCGGACATACAATTTCATTTGCGCTGGCATTTTCGCTGATAACTTCGATGCACATAATTTTGGGCGAACTCACTCCAAAATCAATGGCGATAGCCGCGAGCGAAAAAATTTTGCTCAATATCGCCCTGCCCATGATAATTTTTTGGAAAGTCATGTATCCCTTCGTCTGGCTCCTCAACACGACGGCAAGTTTCGTAAGTCATCACTTGGGCTTGAGTATTTCTGAAGGCGAAGTTGCGCACAATCCCGAAGAAATTCGTTTGCTCATGAAAGAAAGTCGCAAGCAAGGGCTTGTTGACGATACCGAAGTTGATTTTGTCGACAATGTTTTTGATTTTACGGAACGTAACGTCCGAGAAATTATGGTGCCGCGCCCCGATATGGTTTGTCTTTATCTCAATAAAAGTTACGAAGAAAATCTTGAAACGATTTTGGAAGAAGAAATGACGCGCTATCCGATTTGCGACGAAGACAAAGATCACATTGTCGGCTTCCTTCACATAAAAGATTTAATCGGCGCAATGTTGCAGGGCAAAAAAAAGCCGAGCCTTAAAAAATTGGCTCGGAAAGTTTTTTTTGTGCCGGAAAGTATGGACGTAAGCGTTCTTTTAAAAACCATGCAAACAAACCGTTCGCAGCTTGCGATTGTCGTTGACGAATACGGCGGGACGGCGGGCATGGTTACGATTGAAGATATTATCGAAGAAATTGTCGGCGACATTCAAGACGAATTTGACGAGGAGCGTCCCGATGCCGAGAAGCGCGCCGAAAATCTTTATTCGATTGATGCCAAAATGTTGCTTGAGGAATTGGAAGACGAGTTCGGCATTAAGATTGAAGATGAAGACGTTGACACAGTCGGCGGCTGGCTCAATGACAAATTGGGCGGCGAGCCGAAAGTCGGACAATCCGCCGCCTGCGAAGGAAATACTTTTTATGTCGAAGAAATTGAAGGCTTGAGGATCACGCGCATTTTGATTCGCCTTGCCGCGCCGAAAAAGTTAGCTGATAGCTTATAGCTTATAGTTTTTTCCTATAAGCTATCACCTATAAGCTATCCTCTATTCTCTTTTCTGCCCTTAGTAATATTTTTTGCAATGTCGATGAAAAGTTTTCCGTCGAGATGATCCAGTTCGTGCTGAATGCAACGCGCCAAAAGTCCGTCAGCCTCAAGAGTTTTTTTCTTGTTGAAGCGGCTGATATATTCGACGCGAATTTTTTCTGCCCGCGCCACGTCGCCGAATAAATCGGGGCAGGAAAGGCAACCTTCTTCGCCGACTTCCAAACCCTCGCGATAAGTTATGACGGGATTAATCAAGTCATAACGATTTTTTTTGTCAACGTCGACAACAACGGCGCGAATTTTCATTCCGACTTGCGGCGCGGCAATTCCCACGCCTTCGCTCGCGTACATTGTCTCCGCCATGTCGTCCAAGAAATTTCTTAAGCGTTTGTCAATCTTTTCAACCGGTTTGCAAATTTCTTTCAAGACGGGGTCGCCCGCCTTTTTTATTTCAAGCAATGCCATGTTTCAACCTCCAAAAAATTTTTCTCATTATATCACAAAAAATCCCCGCGCAGATTTTTTCCTGCATGAATAATTTTCAAGCCGAATATTTGAGACTAAACGCGCAACACGTTTGCAAAAAAAAATTTCTCCCCCGCAAAATGCCGAGGGAGTTTTTTTATTGAAAGTTCACAAGTTATTTTTTCTTGACTGCCGTTCGGATTGAAAGTTCGCGCAGTTGTTTTTCTTCGACTTCGCTCGGCGCGTGGCTCATCGGATCAATCGCGCTCTGTGTTTTCGGGAAAGCGATAACGTCACGAATCGATTTTCTCTTAGCCATCAACATAATCAATCTGTCCAAGCCGAAGGCAATTCCGCCGTGCGGAGGCGTGCCGTACTCAAAAGCGTCCATCAAAAATCCGAATTTGGAATAAGCTTCTTCCTGCGTCAAGCCGATAGCCTCGAAAACTTTTTCCTGAACGTCGCGGCGATAAATTCTTAAACTGCCGCCGCCGACTTCAACGCCGTTTAAAACTATGTCATAAGCGTTCGCCTTGACCTTTTCGGGAGCCGTCAGCAAAAGTTCAATGTCTTCTTCTCGCGGCGAAGTGAACGGGTGATGCATTGCTTTATAGCGTTTGTCTTCTTCGACGTATTCAAACATCGGGAAATCCACAATCCACAGGAAACAAAGTTTATCGGCGTCGATTAAATTTCTGCGCCTTGCCATTTCCAAACGCAATTCGCCCAAAGCCTGTGCGACAACGGAAGGTTTATCGCCGACGACCAAAAGTAAATCGCCCGTCTTGCTGCCCGTAGCATTTTTAATCGCCTCAAAAGTTTCGTCGCCATAAAATTTTTTGAACGGAGACTTGACGCCTTCTTCCGTGTATTGAATCCAAGCGAGCCCTTTCGCGCCGTAAGTTTTGACGTATTCAACCAAGCCGTCAAGTTCTCTGCGCGGAATATTTGCGTAATCATCAACGCGAATAACTTTTATCTGCCCGTTTTTCTCCAAAACGCTGTTGAAAACTTTGAAGTCCGAGCCCTTGACGAACTCCGAAATGTCTTGAAGTTCCATGCCGAATCTTAAATCGGGTTTGTCGGAGCCGAAGCGGCGCATTGCCTCTTCCCAACTCATACGCAGGAACGGCGTTTCAATTTTTACGTCAAGAGTTGTCTCGAAAATTCTTTTGATAAGTCCTTCCATGATCGTCAAAATTTGATCTTGATTGAGGAAGGAAGTTTCAATGTCGAGTTGCGTAAATTCCGGTTGACGATCTGCGCGGAGATCTTCATCACGGAAACAACGGACGATCTGGAAATATTTTTCAAAGCCCGAAACCATCAAAAGCTGTTTAAAAATTTGCGGCGACTGCGGCAGGGCGTAAAATTGTCCGGGATTTAATCTGCTCGGCACCAAAAAATCTCTCGCGCCTTCGGGAGTCGAACGACACAGCATCGGCGTTTCAATTTCCAAAAAGCCCTGCTCGTCCAGATAATCGCGCATAATTTTTGTGACGCGGTGGCGCAGAATAATATTTTTCTGCATTTCGGGACGGCGCAAATCCAAATAGCGATAACGCAGGCGAACCATTTCATCAACGTCGACGCCGTCTTGAATGTAAAACGGCGGAGTCTTTGCCTTGTTCAAAATTCTGAGTTCCTCAACCAAAATTTCAATCTCGCCCGTGTCCATTTTCGGATTGATTGTATCTTCGGAGCGGGCGCGAACTTTTCCGCGAACGCCGAGAACAAATTCGTTGCGAAGAGTTTCCGCCTTAGAAAAATCGAGTCCTTCGGTCGAGCCGTCAAAGACAATTTGAACCAAACCGCTTCTGTCGCGCATGTCGACAAAAATTAAGCCGCCGTGATCTCTTCTGCGCGAAACCCAGCCCGCGAGTTTAACTTCAGAGCCGACATCACTTTTGCGAAGTTCGCCGCAATGATGAGTCCGCTCCATTCCCGTCAATGTTTCCAAATTTAATTCCTCCCGTTATATCAAACTCTTGATTTTTTGCAGTCGATGTCAAATAACATGCCGCCGCATTTTATATCAAAGCAAAAAATTTTTAAAGACGTTGACAAAAATTTTACGCGGCTTAAAATAAAATCGCCTCCGTAAAGAAATGTATGAGCAATGAAAAAATTTTTAGGAGGAGTTTCAATGAAGAATTGGAAAAAATTTTTGGCGGTGGGGGCGGCGTGTTCGAGTTTATTTTTCGCACACGCCGAAGCCGCCTATCAACTCAATGACGAGGTTGAGAATCCGCCTGCCGCTCTTCAAATGGCAACTCAAATCGGAGTTCTCAAATACGAAAACTCGACGTTGAGAAATTTGAAAGACAAAGACGCCATTGTCGTTTTGAGTTTCGGCACGACCTACAAGGATCAGCGCACAAAATCAATCGACGCGACCGCGCAGGCAATAGCAGCCGCCCATCCCAATGCAAAAGTCATCACGGCTTTCACAAGTCATATCGTCATCAAACACATTTTCGAGAACGAAGGCAAGTGCGACTACATGACTCCCGAACAAACGCTCGACCAACTTAAGCGCGAAGGTTACACTCGAATTGCGCTTGTCTCTCTCGACGTCATTCCGGGCATGGAATATAAGTACGACGTTGCACTTTTCCACGAGTACAAAGATCAATTCAAGAAAATGACGCTCGCAACGCCGCTGATGTATTGGCAAGGACAGGAAGATCAACGCGATGACGTTTTGGAAGTGATGCAGTCGCTCCATTTGCCGTCTTTCAAAAAAGGCACGGCGATTTTGCTCATGGCGCACGGCACGCCCGACCCGTCCAACGCATATTATTCCGTCATGCAAGCGAAACTTAAAGCAATGAAACGAAACGATGTTCACATTTACACGGTTGAGGGCTGGCCGCGCCTTGAGGATTGGGCGGGCAAACTCAAAATGCACAAGGTAGAAAAAATAATTTTGATGCCGCTGATGATGGTTGCGGGCGATCATGCCAATAACGATATGGCGGGCGACGAAGAAGACTCGCACAAAGTCATTTTGGAGAAAATGGGCTTTAAGGTCGAGACAAAACTTCAGGGGCTCGGCGAGAACAAAAAAATTCGTAACATATTCGTTGAACGCGCCGCTGAAGCTTGGGAAGCTCTGGTCAATTAGGAATTAGGAATGAGGAATTAGGAATGGAGAAAACAAATCCAATACTCGATAAAAGTATGGCATTCGCGGTTCGGATAGTAAATCTTTACAAATATCTGAAGGATACTCGCTCGGAATATGTTATTTCAAAACAGCTGTTGCGCAGCGGCACAAGCATAGGAGCCAACGTAAGAGAATCTGTTTATGCGCAATCACAAGCAGATTTTAAATCGAAAATGTATATTGCGCTGAAAGAAGCAAACGAATCGGCGTATTGGATTGAACTTCTTAAAAGAACTCAATATCTGACGGAAGCACAATCAAGGGACATTCTCGGAGATTGTATCGAGTTGATAAAAATTTTGTCTTCAATAACCAAAACATTAAACGACAAAAACAATTCCTAATTCTTAATTCATAATTCCTAATTAAAAAAATTGGCGAATGCCAATTTTTTTTTGTAGACTAAATGCCGTCGCTGTGCTATCATTGCGAAGATTAATTTATGTCGCCAATTTTTTTGATAAGGTGACACAAATATTTGACATTCCTTTTTCGTTAAACTACAATCGAAAGTGCTTAGAGAAAATACGGAAAGGAACGTTTTGGATAATTGGGAATTAGAAATGAGGAATGAAAAACAATTATTAATTCCTAATTCATAATTCCTAATTGACAAACGGGAGGGGGCAAAATATAGAGCACTCATCTTTCAAGATTTGCGAAACTACCGCTCGAACGGCGGGAAGTCATGCCCGATGAATTCGCGGGAATCCCAAAAAATTTTTCAAGGGAAGTTCAAACGTTGAGATCGGCGGTTGGCAGGACGAAAAGCTCTTGCCGTAAAATCTCAGGCGCAAAAAATTTTCTACGCCGCCATGAAAAGGAGGAAATAATTTTATGTCTTGGATGAACAATATGCGAGTGGCGTATAAGCTGTTGATTCTTAACGCTGTCGCCGTTATCGGTATGATTGTTGTCGGACTTGTCGGCTACTTCGCAGTTATGCAAGCTCAACACGATCTGAACACAATCAGCCAAACCTATTTGAAAGGTATTTTTGAAATCGGGCGTTGCCGTCACGCCGTGCGTTATGCTCAGGTTCAAGTCGTTTTGGCACCTTTGACGGCAGATGCCACTTTGCTCCAACAGCGCATTGATAAATACAACGGAGCAGTAAAGGAATTGGATGAATCTTTAGCTCTTTACGAACAGATAATCAAAGATGATCCGCAGGCTCGTGCGCAGGTTGACGCCGCAAAACGCGAATATGCAAAGTTCAAAGATGCCAGCGATAAAATGGTAGCAATGCGCCCGCCTATCGGTGGTGACGTTCAAGCTATCGCCAACCACAGAGCCGCTGCTCTTGATTATTATCAAAATGACGTTATGCCTTATGCAGTTGCAACCGGCGACGCGATTTTGGCTATTCAGCAAAAAGCTTACGACGATTCTGACGCCACAATCAGACGCAGTAACGAAGGTATTGAGGCGGCTACCCGCAATTTGTTCCTTGCGCTCGGCGGAACTTTCGTTATCTTGTTGTTCTTCAGCTTCACAATTACCAAAGCCGTTACCAATCCTCTTTCCAACATGGTTCAAGCTTTGCACTTGCTCAAAGACGGCGACTTCCGTCGTACAGATTTGCTTGACGCAGACCGCGCAGATGAATTCGGAGCTATGGCTACTGCCGTTCGCGAAATGCGTCAGACGATAAGCAAAGTTATTCAGAAAACCAGCGACGCGGCAAGTCAATTCGCGGCTTCTTCCGAAGAACTTACCGCAAGTGCTCATCAAAGTTCCCAAGCGTCCGAACAGGTTGCACAATCCGTTACAAGTTCGGCAGGCGCAGTTGTCGAACAGCAAGGACTTATCAACGACGCTATGGATGCAATCAACGTTGCCACACGTTCTATCGAAACTCTTACCAAAACTTCCGACTTGGTCGCCGAAATGGTCGGCAAAGCTATGATTGAGGCTAATGCAGGTACCGAAGCTGTCGAGGCGTCCGTTGCTCAGATTATCAGCGTTGAAAAAATTGTTAATGACTCCGCTTTGACTGTCGACAAGCTCGGCAAACGTTCACAAGAAATCGGACAGATTGTCGAATCAATTTCCGCCATTGCAGATCAAACAAACTTGCTCGCATTGAACGCGGCGATTGAGGCGGCTCGCGCCGGTGAACACGGTCGCGGCTTCGCAGTTGTTTCAGAAGAAGTCCGCAAGCTCGCCGAAGAATCTCAAGAATCCTCGCAGAAAATTGCTTTGCTCATCGGCGAAATTCAAGCCGAAACAACAAGTGCTGTTGACTCCATGCAGAAAGGTAATGCGGCAGTTCGTGCCGGTACCGAATCCGTCGAGAGACTGCGCGACACCTTCGACAGCATTAAAGATGCGTCACAGAAAGTTGAAACCGAAGCCAAGAATATGGTTCGCGAACTTAAAGCTGTTGAAAGCGCAACGTTCAAGATTCGTGATTGCAACGATAAGACTTTGGAAAAAGGCTTGTCGGTCTCTAAGGAAATGGAAAGTGTTTCTGCGGCGGCTGAACAACAATCTGCGTCGTCCGAAGAAATTTCTTCTGCGGCAGACGAACTCGCCCGCCTTGCACAAGACTTGCAGAATTCTCTCCAGATGTTCCAATACTAAGAGAAAATTTTTCTGCAGAAAATATCTTCGCAAAAAAAACTTCAGCTCCGATAAAAAATCGGGGTTTTTTTTATTGGAACTTTTGCAGGTATATTAAACGCCGCGCAGAATAATTTTGGGCAAAGTTTTTTATGTCGCCCCTGCGGAAGTGTTGGGGGGCATGATTTTTTGTTTTTCATTTTCGGGAGGCGAAAAATATCGAGGACTCATTTTAAAAATTTTAAGCTACCGCATTGAACGGCGGGAAGTCATGCCCGATTTTCGCGGGAATTCGTTCAAAGGTTGAGATTGGCGGTTGGCAAGACAAAAAGCTCTTGACATAAAATCTCAAGCACAAAAAAATTTCAAACCGCCAAATAAGGAGGAATTTTCTTATGTCTTGGATGAACAATATGCGCGTGGCGTATAAACTGATGGTTCTTAACGCTGTCGCTGTTATCGGAATGATTATCATCGGCTTGGTCGGCTATTCAGCCGTCAAGGAAGCGCAACGCGATTTGGACACCATCAGCCAAACCTATTTGAAGGGTATCTTTGAAATCGGTCGCTGTCGTCACGCCGTGCGTTATGCACAGGTTCAAGCCATCTTGGCACCTTTGACGGTTGACCCGACTCTTTATCAATCGCGCCTCGACAAGTACAATGACGGTGTTAAAGAATTGGAAGAATCTTTGGCTCTCTACGAAGAGATAATCAAAGACGATCCGCAAGCTCGCGCTCAAGTTGAGAATGCAAAACGCGAATGGGCTAAATTTAAAGCGGGCGGAGATAAAATGATGCAAATGCATTCTCCTTCAGGCGGCGACACTCAAGTTGTCGCCAATCACAGAAATGCTTCTCTCGAATTTTATCAAAATGAAGTCATGCCTTATGCCGTCTCGACGGGTGCCGCGATTTTGGAAATTCAGCAAAAAGCTTATCAAGATTCGGAAGACACAATTAAACGTTCCGATGAAGGCATTGAGGCGGCTGTTCGTAATTTGTTCATTACTCTCGGCGGTACCTTCGTTGTCTTGATTTTCTTCAGTTTCATGATTACCAAAGCCGTTACCGATCCGCTCAGCAATATGGTTAAAGCTTTGCATTTACTCAAAGAAGGAGACTTCCGCCGTACCAATTTGCTTGACGCAGACCGCACGGATGAATTCGGCGCAATGGCTCTCGCCGTTCGTGAAATGCGCCAGACAATAAGCAAGGTTGTTCAAAAGACAAGTGACGCGGCAGGACAATTTGCGGCAGCCTCCGAAGAACTTACCGCAAGTGCTCATCAAAGTTCGCAAGCGTCTGAACAGGTTGCACAATCCGTCACAAGCTCTGCCGGCGCGGTTGTCGAACAGCAAGGACTTATCAACGACGCTATGGATGCAATTAATGTTGCCACGAAGTCTATCGAAACTCTTACAAAAACTTCCGATTTGGTTGCATCTATGGTCGGTAAAGCTATGGACGAAGCAAATGCGGGTACCGAAGCTGTCGAGGCGTCCGTTGCACAGATTATCAGCGTCGAAAAAATTGTTAATGACTCTGCTTTAACCGTCGACAAACTCGGCAAACGTTCACAGGAAATCGGACAAATTGTTGAATCAATTTCCGCCATTGCAGATCAAACCAACTTGCTCGCTTTGAACGCGGCGATTGAGGCGGCTCGCGCAGGTGAACACGGGCGCGGGTTCGCAGTTGTTTCAGAAGAAGTCCGCAAGCTCGCCGAAGAATCTCAAGAGTCTTCACAGAAAATCGCAACTCTTATCGGAGAAATTCAAACCGAAACCACAAGTGCCGTCGACTCCATGCAAAAAGGTAATGCGGCTGTCCGCGCAGGTACCGAATCCGTCGAGAGATTGCGCTCAACCTTCGACAGCATAAAGGAAGCGTCACAAAAGGTTGAAACCGAAGCCAAGAATATGGTTCGCGAGTTAAAGGCGGTTGAAAGTGCAACGTTCAAAATTCGCGACTGCAACGACAAAACACTTGAAAAAGGGCTTGCAGTTTCAAAGGAAATGGAAAGTGTTTCTGCGGCGGCTGAACAACAATCCGCGTCGTCCGAAGAAATTTCCTCTGCGGCAGATGAACTCGCTCGCCTTGCGCAGGATCTCCAAGATTCTCTCCGCATGTTCCAATACTAAAGCGTGTTGGTAAATTCAAAGTTAGAAAGTAACGAGGGATTTTTTCGATTGACGAGGCGTAAGCGCGACGGCGTAGTTTGCTACGTCTAGCGCGCAACAACGAAGTCAAGCGGAAAAATAACCGTTACCTATAAAGTTTGCCAACAGCCCCTAAAAATTTTTTTGGCAAGATTAAATTTTGCACAGAAAAACTCCCCGCCGTGTTTTTGACGAGGAGTTTTTTTGTAAAATTTTTTGGAAGGAATGATTATGAACATACGGCAACTGAAATATTTCCTTGATCTCGCCAAGACATTAAATTTCACGCGCACTGCCGAAAATTTTTTTATCTCCCAAACGGCAGTAACTCAGCAAATTCGCAAATTGGAAGAGACAATCAACGTCAAACTTTTCACGCGGACAAAACAATATGTCGAACTTACACCGGCGGGACATTCGTTTTTCTTCGACGTGCAGGAGATCATGCAGAAATTGGAAAAAGCCATAGACAGGGCGAAGGCGGCAAGTCTCGGCGTGAAAGGAAATTTATCTGTCGGATTTTTTATCGGCTTCAGCCAAACGGAGTATCTGCATTTCCTTAAAAAGTTTCGCGAAAAATTTTCGGGCGTCGATTTACATTTGGAATGTCAAACCGTCACGAATCTTTATCAAGGTTTGCTGAACAGGAAATATGATTTGGTTTTCAACATAAAATTCGACGTGGAAAATAATAATTTCATCGAGTACAAAGAGTTGGAGCAATATCGTTTGTGCGCCGTCCTGCCGCCCGACCATTCGTTGGCAAATGCCGTTTCGCTTCGTCGAAGTCAGTTGGAAAATGAGCAATTCATTTTAAATGAGTTTAAAGGCAAACCGCATGACGGAACAAAATTCATGATGGAAGATTATTTCCGCGCAGGTTTTGTGCCGAAAATCGTAATGCAGACAAATGACACGCAAACTATTTTGATGATGGTTTATGTCGGCATGGGAATAACAATCGTCCCCGAATTTTGGGCGAGCTTGTCGAAACAAATTTTGAAACTCGCCTTCGTGCCGTTGGAGGGTGATAACGAAAAAATCAGTCTCGTTGCCGCGTGGAATAAGCAAAATGCCAATCCCGCGCTTGCCAACGTCATAAGACTTTTGAACAAATGAAAAAAACTCCTCTGCAGTGCAGGCAAAGGAGCATTTTTTTATTTAAGGAGTTGTCTCAATAGAAAATTTCAACACGGGCAAACAATCTTTCGGCGTCGCCGAAGCCGCTGATATGTTTTCCCTTGAAATATTTCAACCTTTCGATCCGAGCAAAACATCATCCCAACTTATGGCGTTGAAAGAAGTATTCGTGCCGTAAAGTTTATAGCCGCCCCAAATCGACCAATCGCCGCGCTTGGGATTATCGGCGTAATTGCCGTAAATCGCTTGCGCCATCCAAGAATAATCTTCGTAATCGGCTTTGGTGTTATTGGCGTAGCCGCCGCCGATTCGCGCCTTGCGTCCGAATTTGTAGCCGGCATTGACAGCCCAGACGCCCGCCTTATCTTCTTTGCCGTTCTTGGAATATTCGGTTGTTTTCAAGTCATCGTCTTTAATGAAGTAATAAGACGCGCCGCCGTAAAGCCCGTAATCTTCGGGCGTGTATTGCAGATTGAAGCCAACGATTGTGCTTGGATCGGAACCTTTTTCGCGAGTACTGCCGCCCGCAAATTCAATGTCGCCGCCGTTGGCTCCGTTCCATTCGGTTTTATAACCTCTGCGACCGCCGCTTACCATATTCGACGACAAACGTCCGCCCATAACCATGAATTTAAATTTATTGCCGAAAGTGACTTCGCCGCCCGTGTATTCGCCATCCCAAAGGAGCCCCTCATCATTTGTAATTATCGGAACCCTGCCCACTTTTATTTCCAAATTGTCGTAATTGCCCTGCGCCCAGCCGCGAATAAGCCCGAAGGACTCGCCCGCGTCTTTGTTCATATCGGCATTGGCGTCTATCCTCGTGCGAAGTGTCCAGTGATCGTTGACCTCCATAGTCGGAGAAAATCTGAATACGAACGGATCTTGATTGACTTTCGTTCTGCCGGGATTGTTTTTGTAACGATCTGTGCGATGGCTTTTGTAAGTGTATTCCAATTTGCCCGACCAAATAACTTTGTCGGCGTATTTTTCAAGCTCGGCAACGCGAACACCCAAAGCGTCAAGTTCATCTCTGAATTCAGCCGCGAGTCTGTCGAGCTCGGCTTTGTTCGCGCCTGTAGGATTTTTTGCCATAGCTTTAGCAACCATCTGCGCCATTTCGTAGCGGGTAATATTTCTGTCGCCGCGATAAGTGCCGTCGCCGTAACCTTCGACGACACCCGCCGCCGCGAGTTTTGCAACCGATTGATAAGCCCAATGTCCTGCGGGAACGTCGCTGAAAGGATTCGCCGCCGCAAAAGTTGTCGAACTTGTTCCGACGACCAATGCCGCCGCCAATGCCGCTGTTGTCTTCTTCATCTGAAAATCTCCCTTCAAATTTATAAATGCGCCGTCAAAAATTCTGTTATGAGATCGAAAACTTCATCCTGTTGCCAATAATCGTCCGAATGATTTGCGTTCGGAATAAGATAACGTTCCGCCTCGACGCCGTGATTTTTCAAAGCTTGGAAAAGCAAATCGGTTTGTGCGGGCGAAACAATATTGTCCTCCGTGCCGTGCATTAAAAGCATCGGCGCAGAATTTTTTGTAATGTAATTAATCGGGTTGGCTCTCTCCGCCGCAAGGGGATGAGCCAAAATTCCGCCGTCGACTCCGCCGAATGCAGGGACGCCGTTTACAAAAAGCGCAGTCACACTTCCCGCCGAGTTGTACAGGCTTTGAACTTCTTCGGGAAAAGTTGCCGCGATTTGCCGCAAATCCGAAATGCCGTAAAGATCAACCGCCGCCGCAATTTCGCTTGAGTATTCAAGATTTTCTCCGACGTTGAAAGTTTTATCGCCGTTTGTGACAGCCACAAATGCCGTGAGATAACCGCCCGCACTGTCGCCGATTAGGAAAATTTTTTCTGCGTCGACGTTGAATTTTTGCGCGGAAGCTTTTAAAAATCTTATCGCCGATTTAATGTCTTCGACGGGTTGCGGAAATTTTGAATTGGGTACCGTGCGATAATTTATGCTTGCCGCGACAAAATTTTTTTCGGCGAGATGCATTCTTAGTTGCGGCATACGCGCCCTGTTTGCCGAAATGAATCCGCCGCCCGTCACGAAAATAAAGGCGGGCAATTTTTTTTGAACTTGCGGAATCAGCAAATCCATTTGCAAAAGTTGATTCGGTTTCTCGAACGTCGGCACTTGTGAATAGACGACGTCGGGCACAAAATGAATTTTCGACTTGCGAAGTGTCACATTCAAAATTATCAACTCATAATCACGTTATAAGTGTTTGATTATAAGCGGCGCGGAGTTTGCAGGGATTATTGCTCAATGCGGCGAATAGGCGAAAAAAATATTTTGGGAGGCGAGGGCTTTGTTGACCTACAATTACTATGGACATGCCTGTTTTCAGCTTGACGACGGGAAAAATAAAATTCTTGTCGATCCGTTTTTGACGGGCAACCCGCAAGCGTCAATCAGTGAAAAAGACGTTGAGGCGGATTATATTTTGATAACTCACGCGCACGGAGATCATATCGGCGACGCTCCGAATATTGCTGTAAGAACGGGCGCAACCGTCATTGGAATTCCCGAAATTATGGACTTCGGCGGGCAACGCGTTAAGACAATCGGAATGAATCTCGGCGGTACGGTGAAATTGCCGTTCGGTTTCGTGAGGATGGTTCCCGCGCTCCATTCATCAGGTATCGGCGGCGGCGTGGCTTGCGGCTACGTTATCGGCGTCGACGGAAAAATCGTTTACTTCGCAGGCGATACCGCGCTTTTCTCCGACATGAAATTAATCGGCGAGCGCGATAAGATTGACTACGCAATTCTTCCAATAGGCGGGCATTACACAATGGATCCGATTGACGCGGCGAAAGCTGCAGAATTTTTGGGCGCGGCAAATGTAATTCCGCTGCACTACAACACATGGGGTGTTATCAAACAAAATGCCGAAGATTTGCTTAAGCTCGTCAAGGGCGCGAAAGTTCATATTGTCAAGCCGGGACAATCAATCGAACTCGTATGAAAAATTCTGTTAAAAACTTCGACGCAACGCCGTTTGACTTGACAAAAATTTATGATTCGATAAAATCATTGCACTTAGCCGATTCGCCGCAGGAAAAGCTCGTTGTAATATTGGGCGCGACTTCGACGGGAAAAAGTTCTTTGGCTCTCGATCTTGCAGAAAAATTTAACACGGAAATAATTTCGGCGGATTCAATGGCGGTTTATAAAAATTTCAACGTGGGAACAGCCAAGCCGACTCAAGCCGAATTGGAGCGCGTGCCGCATCATTTGATAAATATTTTGGACGCGGAAGAAAAATTCAGTGTCGGAGAGTTTGTAAGGCGGGCAAAAAAAATCATCAACGAATTGAATCTGCGCGGGAAAATTCCAATCGTCGCGGGCGGCACGGGACTTTACATTCAAGCACTCGTCGAAGGCTACGAAATGCAATTAGTAATGAGTAATGAGCAATGTGTAATGAAAAGTTCGTCATCACATTACAAGCGGACGGGCGAATTGATTTACAACGCGCTGATTTACGGCTTGACGACCGACCGCGCAGAACTTTACGACAGAATCAATCAACGAACGGAAAAAATGTTCGCGGACGGTTTGACGGACGAAGTAAAAAATTTGCTCGCAAGCGGCGTCAGCCCCGAAGCGCAGGCAATGCTCGGCATAGGTTACAAAGAGACAGTCGAATATCTTCGCGGCGACGCAACATTGGAAGAAACAATTTCAAAAGTAAGTCAAGCCACGAGAAATTTCGCCAAACGTCAACTCACTTGGTACAGGCGAATGAATTATATACGTTGGCTGAAAATTTAACGCTTTGCAAAGGAGAGATTTTTAAATGGCAACAGCAAAACCGATTATCAATCTGCAGGAAAATTTTTTGAACCAAGCGCGCAAGGAAAATGTTCCCGTAACAATTCATTTGATGAACGGCTTCCAGATTAAAGGCATGATTCGCGGCTTTGATCAATTCACGGTTGTTATCGACTCGATGGGACGTCAGCAAATGGTTTTCAAGCACGCAATTTCGACAATTACGCCGGCAAAACCGCTCGGAGCACAACAAGCACAAGCCGCCGCCGATACCAAAGCGGCTGAAGAAGCTCCCGCAGAGGAAAAGGCGGAGTAAATTTTTTTGCAAAGAAATAAACCGGTTCGAGGCTTTGAGATTCTTAAGAGATACAGCGTGATAAAAAATTTCGTTGATTTCGCGAGTCTCAAAGTCTTTTTCTGTATCAACATAAAATTTTTCGGCGGGGGAAATAAAATGATTCGGGGCTTTGAAATTCTTGACGGTTACGA
>CALFJC010000176.1 GCA_937877655.1 uncultured Selenomonadales bacterium | reverse complement strand
ATTTTTCAAACGCCCTTGAAAAAGTTGCGGCGCAAAAAATCCCCGCCATTGCCGAGTTGAAAAGCAAAATGCTTGCCGCCGGTGCCAAAGCCGTTTCAATGAGCGGGTCGGGCTCTACGATTTTTGCATTGACTGACGAACAAGGCGTTGAAAAAATCGCCGAGAGCGTCGAAAATTCGGGCGCACAAATTTTTATCACCAAAACTTTTTGAACTTCAGGCGCGGCATTTAAAATTTTTCAAACGCCCTTGAAAAAGTTGCGGCGCAAAAAATCCCCGCCATTGCCGAGTTGAAAAGCAAAATGCTTGCCGCCGGTGCCAAAGCCGTTTCAATGAGCGGGTCGGGCTCTACGATTTTTGCATTGACTGACGAACAAGGCGTTGAAAAAATCGCCGAGAGCGTCGAAAATTTGGGCGCACAAATTTTTATTACAAAGACTTTTTAAGTAAGGATGAATAACAATGGGCAACAGACTTGAACCGATAACGATAAATAATTATCAGCCGCTCCGCGAAACGGTTTGCGAGGCACTGCGCGACGCAATACGGCGCGGAATTTTGGAGCCGGGCGAACGTTTAATGGAAGTGCAATTAGCCGAAGAATTGGGGATAAGTCGAACGCCCGTGCGCGAGGCAATTCGCAAGCTCGAACAGGAAGGCTATGTGATAATGTTGCCGCGCAGAGGAACTTACGTCTCGGATGTTTCGGTTAAAGACGTCAAAGAAATTTTCGAGATTCGCTCGGCACTTGAATCGCTTTCAACCGAATTGGCGACGGTGCGCATTGAGCCCGATGAACTTGAAAAACTCCAAAATTTACTCGTCGAAATCGAAGGGCACATAAAAAATAACGACATTGAAAAAATAGTTGCGACGGACATTGAATTTCACGGCTTGCTTTATCAAGTCAGCCGCAACGAAAGACTTGTTACGATAATCAGTAACTTGAAAGAACAACTTGCGCGTTTTCGCACGCTGTCAATGTCTTATCCCGGACGCCTTCAAGAAACTTTGGAGGAGCATCGGGCAATGGTCGAGGCGATAGCGGCGGGCGATGCAAATGCGGCTCGCGAGGCGGCAGAACGTCATATGGAACAGGCGGAAGAAACTCTTCTCAAAGCGATGCGAAAAAAATAGGAGTTAATGACAGATGGCAATTAAAAAGGAGAATAAATATGGAACTTGAAACCCTGATACTGGCAGCGGGCAAGGGCACGCGCATGAAAAGCAAATTGCCCAAAGTCCTGCATAAAGTCGGCGGCAAGCCGATGGTTGAATACGTGATAGAGGCGGCAAAAAAAATCGGCTCGACGCGTGAAGTTATGGTAATCGGTTCGGGCGCGGAACTTGTTGAAAAAACAATTTCGGGCGTCGAATTCGTTTTGCAGGAAGAACAGCTTGGCACGGGTCACGCTGTACTTACGGCGAAAAAAAAATTTGCGGAATCGAAAGGCACAGTTTTAATTTTGTGCGGCGACACTCCGCTTTTGACAAGTGAATTGCTGAAAGAGTTCACAGATGCTCACGAAAAATCAAACTGCGCGGCGACAGTTTTGACTGCCGAAATGCCCGACGCCGCAGGTTACGGCAGAGTAATTCGTGAGGACAACGGCTCCTTTAAAAAAATTGTTGAGGATAAAGATGCTAACGAGGACGAAAAGAAAATTCGTGAAGTCAATGCGGGCGTTTACTGCTTTGACGTACAAAAACTTTTCGGCGCGTTGGAAAAAATCGGCAATGAAAATTCTCAAGGCGAATATTATTTACCCGACGTTTTACCGATTTTAAAAGAGGCGGGAGAAAAAATCGGCGCGTTCAAAGCAGAATATTGCATTGAAACAATCGGGATAAATAATCGCATTCAACTTGCCGCCGCCGATAAAGCTCTTCGCATGAGAAAAGAAGTGGCACTTATGGAAAGCGGAGTTACGATTATCGATCCCAACACAACTTTTATTGACGGCGACGTTCAAATCGGGCAGGATACAATTATTTATCCGAACACTTACATTGAGGGCAATACGATAATCGGCGAAGACTGCGAAATCGGTCCCAACGTCCGCTTTACCGATATGAGAGTCGGCAACAAAGTTAAGGCGCAATTCAGCTACTGCCACGAGGCGGAGATTCTTGACGGCGTTACGATGGGTCCTTATGTTCATATTCGTCCCGGAACGACAATCGGCGAGAACGTCAAGATCGGCAATTTTGTCGAAGTGAAAAATTCCAATGTCGGCGAAGGCTCCAAGCTTCCGCATCTTCAATATATCGGAGACACTGACATTGGTTCGGGCGTCAATATCGGTTGCGGAACAGTCACTTGCAATTACGACGGCAAAAAGAAATTCCGCACGACGATTGAGGATAACGCCTTTATCGGTTGCAATACAAATTTGGTTGCGCCCGTTACCGTTAAGGAAGGCGCGTATGTTGCGGCGGGCTCGACGATTACAAAAGATGTTCCGAAAGATAATCTTGCCATTGCCCGCGCTCGTCAAGTAAATGTGGATGTTTGGAACGACAAGAGGAAATAATTTTAAGGAGGAAAATTTTTTCATGAACATAGTAATTTGGGTGCAATATGACACGGTCGCCACTCAAAGCAAAGCAAAGGGACAAAGTTTGTTGAAGGCGGCATTTGCGGCACTCGACAAACCGAAAGGCTCCGTTAATATCGTCGGCATTGTCGAATCTGTTCCCATGCCGATTAACAGACTCAAAGGAGTTATCGACAAAAAAGATTTGGCGAAGGTCGATTGCGATTTAATTCTTGTGACGGGGCATGATGTTGATCTTGATCCGATTTTGGCTGAAGCGGAAAGTCTCGGCGTCGATAAAGAAAAATTTGTTCTCGACCGCACGGTTTTAATTCCCGGTTTTTCGCTTGAGAAATATAAAGAACTGCGCCGCTCGAATTTGTCGATTTTGTCAATGGGTTGGTGGGCAGGCATTGCCTATCACAAACTCGGCTTGCCGGAACTTTCGCCGACTGTCGGCATGTACACCAGCGAAGAAAATTTCATGAACTTCCTGCCCGAAGCGCGTTGGCATTTGAAGAAGGATTTGCACTTTGAACGCACGGAATACAATTCGGATTTGGGAACAAATTATCCGATTTTCTGGCTTGACGGCACGCAATGGTTTATGAACGGCTTTACCAATGACGCCGACGCTTTGGAGGCTTGGAACGAGCGCAAGGATAAAATTAATTGGTCAAATGTTTTGGTGACAATGCACACGTCAAGCCCCGCCGTTTTGGAGCGATTTGACTGCTTGCCTTACGCCAAAAAAGTTTGTTTCGTTCCTTTCGAGACGGAACTTGAATCGGGCTTTTACGTCAATCCTGCACTTTGCGGCGGAAATCTTTTGCACGCGGCGGAAGGAATTATCACGGGCGAAGTCAGAGCTTATGACGTTTGGGATTTATTGCTTTACGGAAATAAAACTCTGTTGGTTTGACGATTATGCATAAAGTTATTGAAGAATTTAAAGTACCCGTAAAGGATTATTTTGTCTTTAAACTGAATGAGCGAATTCCTCACGGCTTTTACAAAAGTTGTCGCATTGACGGCAAGGAGTACCAGCTTGTGTATTTTCATTCATTTGGTTTATCGCCGGACAATCTTTTGAAACACATTGCTATCAGGGCACCGGAAGGCGGCAGTTTTGTCGGCAAGGAAGTTGAGTTCATATTTTTAAGCGCAAAAGGCAATTCGTAATGCACAAGGGAGAAGGTTTTCATTCCTAATTCCTAATTCATAATTCCTAATTAAATTTTTGGGGAGCTGTTGAAAAGTGAGCATTAACGGCAACACGAGTAACCTCTGCTTGATGACGGGCAATGCCAATCCCGAATTGGCAAAAAAAATCGCCGAGCATGTCGGCGTTGAATTGGTTGATACTTTTGTCGGGCGATTCAACAACGGCGAGACGCAAGTCATGATTAACAGGAGCATTCGCGGCAAGGATATTTTTATCGTCAATCCGACTTCGCAACCCGTCAACGATAACTTGATGGATTTGCTTATCATGGCGGACGCTTGCAAAAGAGCTTCGGCGCATTCAATTACGGCGGTCGTACCTTATTACGCCTACGCCCGTCAAGACAGAAAAACTCGCGGGCGCGAGCCCATTTCGGCGAAACTCGTTGCAAATTTAATCGTTGCGGCGGGCATAACCAGAGTTTTAACCGTCGATCTCCACGCGGGACAGATTCAAGGCTTTTTCGATATTCCCGTCGATCATCTCAGAGCGGCTCCCATTCTTGCCGCGTATTTCAGTGAACAAAATTTCGGCGAAGATTTGGTCGTAGTTTCGCCCGACTTGGGCGGCGTCACTCGCGCCAGAAAGTTGGCTGATTATCTCAAAGCTCCAATCGCCATTATCGAAAAACGGCGTCCGCGTCCCGGCGAAGCCGAAGTTATGAGCATTATCGGCGACGTAAACGATAAAGTTGCGCTTATGGTTGATGATATTGTTGATACGGCGGGCAGTCTTTGCGAAGGCGCGAAGGCTCTAAAAAAACTCGGCGCGAAAAAAGTTATCGCCGCCTGTACTCACGCCGTTTTGAGTAAAAATGCCGTCGAGAAAATCAACAACTCCGAAATGGAACAACTTGTCATCACGGATACGATACCTTTGCCGCCCGAAAAACAATCGCCGAAAATTACTGTGCTCAGCATGGCGGAGGCTATCGGCGACGTGATTTTGAGCATTCAATCTCATCGCTCGGTAAGTCTTCTCTTCAAATAAGTTTCGATAAAAATTTTATGGCGGTGAGCGATCGCCGCCGATTTTTTTATCCCCTTTTTTTCCAAAAAGTGGATACGCAAAACCGATATTTAAACTACTTTTTCTTTGTTGCGCCAAAGAAAAAGTAGCAAAAAGAAAAGCGCTCAGACCGGCAATGAAACATCCTGTTTCAGTTGCCGGCGACCGCCCATCCTTGGGCGGTCGGTTTTCGCTTACTTCTGCAAGGGATTAAATTTTAGGAGGAATTTTTCATGGCTGTTGAAAAATTGGAGTTCCAAGCCGAAACTAAACGGCTTCTTGATCTCGTCGTCAATTCGATTTACACAAACAAGGAAATTTTTCTGCGCGAACTTATTTCAAATGCAAGCGACGCGATTGACAAGCTCCGCATTGAATCGCTGACCGACAGCAAACTTTTGGACGGCAACGAGGATTTTGAAATTTTTATCGTTCCAGATGAAAAAACCGCAACAATTACCGTTTCGGATAACGGAATCGGCATGAACCGCGACGAAGTCATTAAAAATATCGGCACAATCGCCAAGTCGGGCACGAAAGATTTTCTGGAAAAAATTCGCGAATCTTCCAACGCCGCCGCGCAGGAACTTATCGGACAATTCGGCGTCGGTTTTTATTCCGCGTTCATTGTTGCCGATAAAGTCGAGCTGATAACTCGCAAGGCGGGCGAAACTCAAGCCGTCAAATGGACTTCCGACGGCGCGGGCGAATACGAACTTGAAGACTATGAAAAAAATTCTCGCGGCACAACGATTATTCTCCATCTCAAAAAAGAATTTTGCGGCGATGACGAATACAATTTCACCGATGTTTACGAAATCGAACGCCTTGTCAAAAAATACTCCGATTTTGTCCGCTACCCGATTAAAATGAATTTTGAGGTTAAGGGCAAGGAAGAAGACGAGCCGTCGATTGAAATTCGCACGGTAAATTCCATGAAGCCGCTTTGGACGAGAAATAAATCCGAGATCACTCGCGAAGAATACGACGAATTTTTTAAACAGCAACTTCATGAATGGGAGTCGCCGCTTGAAATTTTCCACGTCAAGGCGGAAGGCACCGTCGAATATACCGCGCTCCTTTGCATTCCCAAGCGCGCCGCGCAGAATCTTTATTACTCCGATTATGAGGCGGGACTTCAACTTTATTCGCGTCACGTTTTCATTATGGACAAGTGCAAAGATTTTCTGCCCGACTGGTTGCGTTTTATGAAAGGTTTGGTTGATTCGCCCGATTTGCCGCTGAATATTTCCCGCGAAGTTCTTCAGCAAAGCCGCGAAGTTAAAGTTATCGGCAAGGCGTTGGAAAAAAATATTCTCAAACAACTTTCCAAAATGCTAAAGGATGAACGCGACAAGTATGAAGAATTTTGGGCGCAATTCGGCAAGTCTCTTAAAATCGGCGTTTATAACAGCATGTTCGATACCAAGTTAAAGGACAGCTTGAAAGATTTGCTTCTTTTCCAAACGTCGAAGGACGGAAAATTTTCTTCGCTTGCCGAATACGTCGAGCGTATGCCCGATTTTCAGAAAAAAATTTATGTCGCGGCAGGTAAAGATGCGGCGGCGATTGAACACCTTCCGCAAATGGAACTTTTGCGCGAACGCGGGCTTGAAGTGCTTTATTTGACGGATCCCGTTGACGAATTCACGATTGAAGTTTTGCACGAATACGCCGAAAAACATTTCCAATCCATAACCAAAGAAGACTTCGAGCTTGACGACGCCGAGTCGCAGAAAACTAAAGCCGAAGTCGAAGAAATTGCCAAGTCTCACGAAGATTTTCTTAAGGATGTCAAAGAGGCTATCGGCGGCGACGTTAAGGAAGTTCGATTGACTTCGCGGCTTAAATCGGGCGCGGTTTGTCTCGTGACGGGAGCAGATTCACCGTCTTTGTCAATGGAAAAAACTTTCGCGGCAATGAATAATCCGCTGTTCAAAGCGACGCAAATTTTGGAACTCAATCCGAATCATGCGGTGTTCAAAAAGTTGGAAAATCTTCACGCGCAGGATAAAAATTCGTCCGAGTTCAAAAATCTCTGCACAACACTTTATTCGCTTGCTTTGCTGATTGAAGGCGTCATGCCCGACAATCCCGCCGACCTTGCCGATAAAGTCACAGATCTTTTGACGAAATAAATTTTTCTCCGTAAAAAAAAATAGCCGCTCCAAAATTCGGAGCGGTTTTTTTGTCGGAAAGCGGATTCAAAATAAGCCGGGAAGAACATTTTGCAACAAGCTTAGAATCATTACGACAGCCAAACCCGTCAAGCCCGCGATAAAGCCGCCAAGCGTCCAAGCTTTCATTGTCTGCGGGAATGTGAAGCCCGAAAATCTGTTGACGACTCAAAAACCAGAATCGTTCGGTAAGGATATTTGACACAAAATAAATCCCAACAACATCAGCGGAACATTGAAATCTTGCATTGTGTCTACAATGTAATCGCCAATGCCTGTCGCATTGATTATTGCACCGAAACTTCTGCCCGCGCCCGTTATCAATAAAAGTACCATGCCCGCTTGCGAGCCCGCTTCGGTTCTCAAAAGGCGGCGTAAAATCCCCGGCTTTAGCTATGGGGATATAAGCCGCACAAAAAATTGCCAAAACACTTTTTGCGTTCTATAATGTAAAAAAAATATTAGTGAGAGGTGAAAAGTAAAAATTTTGGACAGACCCGGTGTAAAAGGCAGTTCAAATATGCCCTCAAAACTACTGTAGCAGTGCCCGAGCCCTTTGACCCCTGTCGCCCACCACAACGCCCGGATGGAGGGGCAAAGTTAAGGGTAAAATCAGCACTCCGGCGTAGGACAGACAGACTAAAGCAAAAGTTTGTAAGAACACAGGGCGGGGCATCGTCCTGCGGAGGCAAATCGCCGCACGAAAAAATTTGTCACTGCAAAAATTTTAGTCTAAAATATTTTAGTGGGTTTATTTGTGGTTTGCTTAACGGAGGAACGTCGAGCAAACCAATTTTTTTATGCGCCGAGCATTTCAACGATACTTTTCAAAGTGTCGACGTTGCCGACGTTGCCGGGAAAAATTATGTAAATCATGACAGGGAATTTACTTTCCGCGCCTATTTTCCAAACGGGAATGCCCGCCGCCACTTGACCGAGTACCAAAGCTTTTTTGACGCTTAAACCTTTTGTTCCAACGTCAGAAGAAGTAATTCCGCCCTTCGCGATTAAAAATTTCGGCGAACATTTATTCGATTGACAATGCTTGTCAAAGCTTCGGAGATATTCACGGACGCCGCAAGATTTTTTTCCGCATTGCCGACGTCCAAAACTTTTCTGCCGGTATAAATCGCCGTCGTCTGTCCGCGAGAAATATTTTCTTTCGCCTGCCGAATAATTTTATCGACTGCGCCCAAATCTGAAACATCAAACTCAATGAACGCAACCGAAGAAATTTCCTTAAGTTCATCAAGTTGCGCGGTGTTTTTCTTGACGTGAGAGCCTGCAATTATCAAGCCGCCGTTGGGATTTTTTTAGTCATCAAGTTCTGCGCGGGTTAAAAGCGATTTATCTTCGCCGCCGATAATTTTTGTGAACGCCGCCGCCGTTCTGAACATGAAATTTTTTCCCGACTTTATCAGCGCAAGCGCAAAAATTTCCACGTCGACATAATCAACGGCATTGACGATAACTTTATTGAAGTCGTAAACATTTTCGCGCCGCGCAGAGATTTTTTCAATGTCGCCGCCGACGCAGATCCGTTCGGCAATTTTTTATGTTCTTCGAGAGTTTTTTCTTCGGAGTTGCCGCAAGTTCCGTGAAATGTTTTGACTGCGTCGGAGTAACGGAACTCATATCGGCGATAATCATTCCTTCGTTGACGCCAGCCAAAATTCCGTCCGTGCCCGTCAAAAGCGATTCAACAATTTTTCCATTCGGAACCATCGTAATGACAACGTCTTGTCCCGCAAAAGTTTCTTTGGGCGTTGTAGCAGACTTCGCGCCCGCCCTAATCATTTATTCGACGGCGGCGGCGTTAATGTCGTAAACCTTAACTTCAATTCCGCCTTGAGCAAATTGCGAACCATAGGTTTTCCCATAATTCCCGGCTCGATAAAATCGACTTTCCTCATAATGCATTCCTCCAAAATATTTTTTATCGAAAACGTGTCTCGAAAGATATTAAGCGGCGTTATTGGTTTTTGAAAAAACTGTTGTTATAATTCCCTTGTGTTGATTTCTGAAAGCCAACCAATGGGTTCGGTCAGTATCTACGGCGATAACTTCAAAGTAATAGTAGCTGAGGCACCAGCCGCGACTTCTTAATTAGTAATGAGTAATGAGTAATTAGCAATGAATTTTCATTACTAATTGCACATTGCTAATTGTTTCGTCGCGTTGCTGATTTTTTTTAATGTCCGGGCAACGAGTGTTCATCAGACCTTGCGGCAAAAGCCAAACCAAAATTATTTAATTTAAAATAAGAAGCCCCTGCCTTTAGGCGTGGGGAGTGTCACGTGTAACACGCAGTATACAACTAAAACTTTTGAAAAAAATTAGTCTCCTTAAACAGCCAATGCAAATCAAAAATTAATCCGCCATCATTTCGTGCAAGATATTTTCCGTCATGTTCATATGATCGACAAGTGCTCTTATCGCGCCGTCGGTATCGCGTCGTTTAACTGCGGAAAAAATTTTTTCGTGTTCGTCAATCGCGGCGAGTGTTCGATTTTGTTTTTTCAGTGAACTGACAATCGCCTGTTCCTGTTGTGTCCGCATGAAGTTATAATTATTTTCGTCAGAGATTGCCGCCGGCATGTCCTGTTTTACGCAAATTTCCATTTGCTTAAGAATTTCTTGTCCTTCGCGTGTATCCAATCCGATTATCAAAGCGCGAAGACTCGCGCTCTCAATCGCAGTTCGCGCTTGGATTATCTGTTGCACGTCGAAAAAATGAATCAGTCTGACGCTGAAACCGCGCCCGCTGAAAACGTCCACAAGATTTTCAAAACGCAACTGCAAAATTGTTTCGCGAACGGGAGTTCGAGAGACTTGCAATTTGTCGGTGATCATCTGCTCGGAATAAATTTCGTCCATTTTTTGAGTGAATATAGATTTGATCTTTGCAGGAGATTTTATTTGCCGTTTGTCAACAGTTCCAAAAAAATATTTTGAAAAAAAATTAACCGCCCAAAAATTTTGAGCGGTTTTTTTCATTCCTTGAGCCTTTTGACATTTTTTTCTTTTAATGTTCAAAGAAATGATTCTTTTATTTTTTGCCATGAAATTATTCCTCGTCGCCGACGGTCAAAACTGCCATAAAAGCTTCCTGCGGCAATTCGACACTGCCAACGGCTTTCATGCGTTTTTTGCCCGCCTTTTGTTTCTCCAGAAGTTTGCGCTTGCGCGAAACGTCGCCGCCGTAACATTTCGCCAAAACGTCTTTGCGCCGCGCCTTGACGGTTTCGCGGGCGATAATTCGTCCGCCGATAGCCGCTTGGACGGGAATATCAAAAAGTTGTTCGGGAATAATCCTTTTGAGTTTCAGCGCGAGAATCCGTCCGATTTTTGCGGCACGACTTTTATGAACAATCGAACTCAGCGCGTCAATCAAATCGCCGTTCAAAAGAATGTCCAACTTCGCAAGATCGCTCTGCTTGTATTCGGAAAGTTCATAGTCAAGGCTGGCATAACCGCGAGTCATCGATTTGAGTTTGTCGAAAAAATCATAGATAATTTCGTTGAGCGGCATTTCGTAAACGATCATGACGCGAGTTTTGTCGATATAATCCATGCTCCGATAAGTGCCGCGCTTATCGCGACAAAGTTCCATAACCGCGCCGATAAATTCGCTCGGAACAATCACGGTCGCCTTAACCATCGGTTCTTCAATAAATTTAATTTCGGTGACGGGCGGCAACGCGGCGGGATTGTCAATCGTGAAAATTTTTCCGTCCGTCTTATGAACTTTGTAAACGACGCTCGGCGCAGTCGTCACGAGTTTTAATTTGTATTCGCGCTCCAAACGCTCTTGAATAACATCCATATGCAACAAACCCAAAAAGCCGCAACGAAATCCGAATCCCAATGCGGCTGAAGTTTCGGGCTCGTAAACAAGTGCGGCGTCGTTCAGCTGAAGTTTTTCAAGCGCGTCTTTTAAATTGTCATAGTCAACGCTGTCCGTCGGGTAAAGCCCGCAAAAAACCATTGAGACCGGCGCACGATACCCCGCCAATGCTTCGGCGGGATTTTTTGAAGTCGTGATTGTGTCGCCTACCCGAACGTCGCGAACATCTTTCAAACTGCCGCAAATGTATCCGACTTCGCCCGCGCAGAGTTCCTCAAGTTCAGTCATTGCGGGAGAAAAAATTCCTATTTCCGTTGCCTCAAATTCTTTGCCCGTCGCCAAAAGTTTCAACGTATCGCCCTTACGAACTTTTCCGTCAAAAATTCTGACATGCGCAACCGCGCCTTTGTAGGAATCAAAATAAGAATCGAAAATCAGTGCTTGCAAAGGTTTTGACTCGTCACCTTCGGGCGGCGGGATTTTTTTTACAATCGCTTCCAAAATTTCCTCGACGCCTTCGCCGGTTTTCGCGGAACATTTAACCGCGTCGCTTGCGTCAAGCCCTATTGCCTCCTCAATTTCTGCGCGGGCTCTTTCAACGTCGGCACTCGCCAAATCGATTTTGTTGATGACGGGAACAATTTCCAAATCATGTTCCAACGCCAGATAAACATTCGACAAAGTTTGTGCCTCGACGCCTTGAGTGGCATCGACAACCAAAAGTGCTCCTTCGCAAGCGGCAAGACTTCGCGAAACTTCGTAAGTAAAATCGACGTGACCGGGCGTGTCGATTAAATTCAGCTGATAAGTTTCGCCGTCCCGCGCCGTGTATTTCAAACGAACAGTCTGCGCCTTTATCGTAATGCCGCGCTCGCGTTCAAGCTCCATGTTGTCCAAAAATTGTTCGTTCATATCGCGCTTTTCAACCGTGCCCGTCATTTCAATTAACCTGTCGGCGAGCGTCGATTTGCCGTGATCTATGTGCGCTATGATTGAAAAATTCCTTATCTTGTCGTTCAAAAAATTTCCTCCGTTCTTTAATCTCTCAAAGCAGAGCGTATTGCCGAAATTTCTTGCGCCGTAAATAATCCTTCGGGCGATTCGCGAATCATTATGTCATGAAGTTTCAGTTTCAAATCCTCCAATTCGACGGGAGGTTTTGCCGCCGCCTCCGATAAAATTATTGTTTTCGTCTGCGCGTCAACGTATTGCTGAGTTTTGTAAATGACTGTCTCGACCAATGCCCGACTTTCTCTGCTCAATTCCGGCGGCGCGTAAAGCATCCGAATTTTTATCTGCTCCTCAATCGAATCCTGCTCCAAAATCAAAAATCGCATGTGCAACGCATCGGCATTGAAATTTTGCGCGTCAATCGAATTCAAACCCTCAATTATGTTGTGGTATGATTGCCAATTTCTGTCAAGACGATCAATATCCTTTTGATAAGCCGCGTACCACTCGCCGAAAATTTTTTGTTGCTCCAGCAGTTCTTCAAGTTGCGCCCGCGAAATTTTTTCCTGTTGAACTTGCTGACCGCGAATAAACGCGCTTGTGCCGAATACAATTACCAAAACCGCGCAGATTATCATGAAAGTTTTTTTCGTCGGCGAAAATTTGTAAAGAAATGCCATCGTCACGACCGCCGCGATTAAAATTAATGCAATCATAATTCAAACCACCGCGAAAAATTTTGTTCGCCGCCAAAAGTTATCAATTCGCCGATTTTCGGAGTCAAAAGCTCGTAATTTTTTCCCGCACTCTCGGCAAGCAAATCTTTGTAAGGTTCATTCCACATGTGCCGCGCCAATGCAAATTTTCCCGAATGAATCGGCACAACTTTTTTGGCGCGAATATCTTCCGAAGCCTGCGCGGTTTCGTTCGGCAACATGTGAATCGCGTGCCATGCCAAATTATACTGCCCGTTTTCCATAAATGCCAAATCGAAGTCGCCGAATTTTTTTCCAATGTCTTTGAAATGCTCCGAGTAGCCGCCGTCGCCGGAACAAAAAATTTTCCGCGCAGATGTCACGAAGGCAAAGGCGCACCATTCGGTTGGATTTTGCGTCAACATGCGCCCCGAAAAATGCTGGCTCGGTAAAATGTGCGCCGTCAAGCCGCGTCCGAAGTCGATAACCGAATCCCAATCTTCCTCAATGATTTTTTCCGCGTCAAAGCCCCATTGCTCAAAATATTCTCCGACACCCAGCGGACAAAGCACGGTTTTTATCTTCGGCTTGAGAGAAATAATCGTAGGATAATCGAGATGATCCCAATGGTCGTGTGTTATCGCCAAAATATCAATCGGCGGGAAATTTTCGGCGGAATAAATATTGCTGCCTTCAAAAGCGCGGTTGACAAAAAAAATCGGCGAGGCATACGGAGAAAATACCGGGTCAAGCAAAATTTTTCGTCCGCCGAGCTGAAGATAAATCGTCGAATGCCCCATCCAAACCGCGCAGTCTTCGTTGCCGAGCGAATTTAAATCGGTTTTGATTGTCGGAACGGGCTTCGGCGGCACAAGTCCCGCTTTATCGCCGAATAAAAATTTCCACGTCGCCACAATCCGATTTTCTTTATCTTGAATTTCTTCGCTCATGACTTTTACGGGCGTCAAGCACTCGAAATGATCTTTGAAGTAATGCGGCGAAGATAAAATCTTTTCAAGCCGCGAACCCGTCGGCAACCTTCCGAATTCCGGACGATTTATGTAATAAAAAATTCCGCCGCCCGCCGCCGCCGTCAAGCCCGCCGCGCCGATTAGAAAATTCCTGATAAAATTCCTGCGATTCATCAAAATCCCTCGCTGTAAAATTTTCAAAGTCATTATACACGATTAAGGAAATTTTTTACAACGCACAAAAAAAATCCGCTCCCCGCGTCGAAGAGCAGATTTTTTAATCGAAAGAAATGTTTCGCCCGAAATTTTCAGCCCGCGCCTTGATAAAATCTTTCGCCGCCTCGTGAATCACGACTTGGTTTATAAAATCGCTCAGATATTCATCAAAAATTTCTTCGCGCTCGCAAAGTTCCATCAATCGCTGAAAATTTTCTTCCGCGTCAAGATCATATTCGATTCTGTGGAGAAGTCGCGATAAATCTGCGCGGATTTCGGGCGTAAATAAATTTTTCAGCGCGGCAACTTCCGCTGTGCACTTGCAAGCTTTCACCAACCAAATTTTTGTCGTCAAATCCTCACTGAAATTTTCAAATCCGAACTTTTCCCAATCCGTTACCGAAATTTTTTCTCTCTCGCCCGGCAAAAAGTGAATTTCTTTGTAAATCGCATCGTCCAACAGCTTTACAACGTCCGATTTTGCCCAAAATCTCCGCTCGTTGCTCAAAAATCGTCCGCATCTCAGATTTTCAAGCACTTTTATAAATCGAACGTTATAAAATTGCGTCAACAAAAAGCCCGAATCCTTCAGCAAGTGATTATACGCCATCAACATTGAATAAAAATTTTCTCCGACCGTCAAAACGTCTTCCGCAATGATTATTTCAAAAATTTTCGGTGCAGTCGGCAATTCTTCCGTTAAATCTGCGCGAAATTCGTTGCAAAGCTCTTTTATTTCGGGCGAAAACTCCTTTTTCAGCAAAGCAATCTGCGCGGCGGGCAAAATTTCTCGCAACGCCGATAAAAACTGCTCATTTTCTACTAAAAGTATATTTATCGGCAAAAAATCAGGCGAAACGAACTGTAAAAGCCCGCGTCGCTCGTCATTATCAATCATTTTATTTGTAACCCCACTTAAAAATAAATTTCAAAGGAACTGTCAAACCTTCCAAAATAGAAACGGGCACTTCATTTTTAATTTCGGCTTTTTCAGCGTCCGTCATCAGTTCCAAATCTTTATCGTCGAACAAAATATACTCGTCGTCGAGAAAATATTTACCGTCGCGCAGAAGATAAACCGTCACACTTTTAATCCACGGGTCGATAATCCAATATTCTCGCACGCCGTTTGCCTCGTAAGTGTCTTTTTTAATTGTAACATCTCTTTTTTTGGTAGAGCGGGATAAAACTTCGACGAGCATATCCGGTGCGCCGTAAATTCCCTTGTTCCAATCGATAATTGATGAATTTTCTTCCAAAACAACGATTAAATCCGGCTTGAAAAGAGGACCGTCCTTGAGATAAACGTCAACATCATCTACGAACACGTAACCGGCGTTTTTCGCATCCAAATAACTGAAAAAAAATGCATAAAGTCTTCCGATAATGCTACCGTGAGTCGGATTTGCCGCAGGTGCCATAATTTTTTTACCTCCAATAATTTCGTAAGACGGATAGAGCAAACGTTCATTGAGAATCTCGGTTGCCATTTAAATCGCCTCCAAACTTTTATAAAAATCTTCGACAAAACTTTTCGTGTCGGTCAGTTTATCAACAGAAATTTTTTCTGTCAACGCCGCGAGTTTTGCTCGATTATTCGCCATTTCGACGGCTTTTTTTATGTAATCGTCAATATTTTCTACAATCAGCTCTTCAACGTCGGCAATTCGCAAAATATCTGCGCCCGTCCGCGTGTGCGGCAATTTTCCGCATAAATTTAATACAGGAACGCCCATATACAACGCTAAAGCCGTCATCATGCCGCCGGGATAAGGAAATGTGTCCAAAATCAAATCAATCTTGGAATAATCCGAGAAAAAATCATCAGTTCCTGCGCAAATTTTATGAGGATAAATGCCAAATCGTCTGACCCGATAAAGCAGAGATTCTTGCCGACTTTTTAACGGCGTAGTATCACGGAAAATAATCATCGATTCGGGCACGGCGTCCAAAATTTTTTTCACAGCCAAAAGATAATCATCGGTGATTTTCATGAAATTGTTCAGACTGCCGAATACAAATTTTTTGTATGAAAACGGGCAACGAATATTTTTTTCGCGAATCATTTTTTCACTCGGACGGAAGGCAAACGCATTTTTCAGCCGCAAAATCTTTTCGGTAAAAATTTTTTCGTCCGGAGTCAAGAAATTGTCGCCGATAAAATAATCAATAAAATCTGCGCCCGTCGAATCAAAATATCCTATGCCGCAAATCTGAATCCGCGCAGGTCGATACGCCGCAATTTGCAAAGTCGAGCCGCCTTCGGTGTGTCCGCCCAAATCGATTAAAATATCTGCGCCCGCGTCGCGAATTTGCTCCGCCGCTTCTTCAAAACTCGTCTCCGCAATTTCAAAATAGCCGTCGACGTTGCGCCGAATCTTTTTCGTGAATAAATCTTCTTCCTTAGATAAACTCCACGCCGTCACGGAAAATTTTTCGCGATTATAATCTGTTAAAAGTGCTTCATAAAATCGCGCCGCCGAAGAATCACAAAAATTCGGAGATAAATAAGCCACAGATATTTTTTCGGCAGATTTTTTTATCGGCGGAAATTTTTCTGCGTCACGATACAGCGAATTGTAAATTGCGAGTTCATTTTTTAAAATTTTCGCGTCAAGTTGCGGCAGATAATGCAACGCGAACAGATAATTTGAGAAATGCATTCGCTGGCTGCGCAAATATTTATCTGTCATTGCCGCGTTCAAATAAGCCTGCACGGCTCCCTCTGCGTCGCACAAATCGTGGAAACACGCGCCTATCAGCTCATGAACTCGCCACTCTTCCTGCGCGACAGGCAAAAGTTCTTTCAATCGCTCCAATGCCTCCGACGGACGATTTTTTTCCAATAATTTTTTTGCCAATTCCATTTTATCAACTCCCGCGCTGATTTTACCATTTCAACGCCCAAAACTCAAAAAAAATTCCCTCCGGCACTTGCCGAAGGGCTTTTGTTTCAATATAAACTTTCACATGTATTGGCGAGCCGTACTAAAGACGCCGTATATCACGCTACGAAACATCGGGTCTTCAATTCTGTCGATTCGCATTGCCGCCGCAAGCTGTCCGCCAGGAACAAAATGCCACGCTCCGTTCATGTAAGCATAAAACCAATTTGAATAGTTATTATACGAATGATTTTGACCGACAACATGAATTGTTACCCCGAACGCTTGACCTTCTTGCTGAATCGACTCGGTTACAACGTAATAATCATTGATTTTCCCGCCGTTCTTTTCGGTCACTGCATAAACTTCTTGCGCCGAAACTTGAGGAATGTAAGCGAACATAATGCCCGACAAAATCATGAACAGCACCGCAATTTTCCTCATAAAACATCATCCTCTCTTAAATCAAGAAACAATGCCGCCTCAAAAACTTCGCAAGCATTATAAAAAAAAATGATTCTGTCAATGTTTTTTAAATCGAAAATTTCCTTTCGAGCAATAAAAAAACCTCTCAAACTTTCGTCCGAGAGGCTTTTTTTACATTTTCGCTATCAATTCGCGGCTCGACACCCCGCTTATAAGCCGAAATGTCAGTTGCCGCAACTTTTCGTTCGCCTCAATCAATTTCACCCGCACTTCATCGCCAATTTTGAACATTTTTCCCGTTGCCTGCCCGATTATCGCAAATTCCCGCTCCACATATTCATAATAATCGCCGCCAAGCTCCGAAATCCTTACCAAGCCGTCTACTCCGTTATCCAACTCAACGAAAAACCCAAAATTCGTCACACTTTCTATCACTCCGTCAAAATTTTGTCCGACAAATCGTTGCATATACTCAACTGCTTTTAAATCCAATGCCTCGCGCTCTATTTCCGTCGCTCGTCGCTCTCTTTCCGAACTTTTTCGCGCCGTTTCTTCCAAATTCTTCAAAATTTCACCTTTCAACGCCCTGTGAACCATTAAATCGGGGTATCGCCTTATCGGTGACGTGAAATGTGTATAAAATTCCGCCGCTAACCCGAAATGTCCGAGATTTTCTGGCGAATATCGCGCTTGTTGCATCGTTCTTAACGCATAACTCATTATTATTTTCTCTGCAGGCATGTTTTTTGCCTTCGATAAGATTTTTTGGAATTCTGACGGCTCTTTTCCCTTGTTTATGTGTAAATTGAAGTGTGCAAGCAAATTATTCAGCGTCAAAACCTTTTCGGGCGTCGGCAATTCGTGTATTCGATACAAACTCGCGATTTTTTTCTTGATTGTGTGTTCAGCCACCGTCTCATTCGCCAATAACATGCACTCTTCGATTATCGATTCGCCCAATGTTTGTATTCTTTTGGTTATTTCGAGCGGTTTTCCCGCCGAATTCAGCAATATTTTCATTTCGGGTAAGTCGAAGTCTATCGCGCCGCGTTTTTCTCGAATTTTTTTCCGCAAGTCATGTATTTTCTTCAAAACTCGGAGATTTTCCGCGCAATCCGACAAATTTTTATCGCCGTCAAAGAATTTATTCACTTCCTTATAACTTAATCGCCTGAAAACGTGAATAACCGTCGGAAATATCGAATAATCGACGACTTCGCCCGAAAAATCCAATTTCATCTCGCAAGCCATCGCCAAACGGTCTACTCCCGCGTTTAAACTGCAAATTCCGTTGGATAATTCTTTCGGCAACATGGGAACGACCCTATCGACGGGATAAATACTCGTTCCGCGTTCAAAAGCCTCTCGATCCAGCGCAGAATTCCGCTTCACGTAGTGGCTCACGTCGGCAATGTACACGCCCAAAAAAAATCCGCCGTCAATTTCTGCGGCGAACACTCCGTCATCCAAATCTTTTGCGTCCTCGCCGTCAATCGTCACGATTTTTAAGTTTCGGCGGTCGATTCGACAAGAAATTTCAATTTTACTCGGTGAAAGTTCGATTTTGGCGGCTTCGGCTTGCACTTCGGGCGGAAATTCTTCTTCCACGCCGTGACTTCGCAAAATCCCGCGTATTTCTACGCCGGGTGCATTTTCTTTGCCCAAAATCTCTGTAATTTGTCCGCGCAGAGGCTCCCACGACGTTATTTTTACAACTACCTTTGTATTCGGCAGAAATTTTTGATTCGGCAGGATTATTTTTTGCGTAATGCGCTTATCATCGGGTATGAAGACGGTTTTTTTGCCGATTTTATTGAGAGTTCCGACGAAAATGTCCTTTGCGCGCTCCAAAATCTCAATAATTTGTCCTTCGCGCCGCCCGTGCCAATCGTCGATAATTTTTACTCTGACTTTATCGCCGTTTATGGCTCCGCGCAGGTTTTCGGCGGCAATAAATACGTCGGAACCGCCTTTTTCGGGCGCAAAAAAGCCGAAACCTTTAAGATTCACGCTGATTTTGCCGATAAGAGCGCGAATTTTGCCGTTGCCTCCGCCGTTATCGTGCCGTCCGCCGTTTCGACCGTCGAACGCATTGTTATTATGTTTTTTCGCTGATTTTCTTGCCATGCAGTAATTTTCACCTCCTGATTTATCGGCGTCGGGTATTTAAATCGCACTTCGAGCCGCGCCGTTAAAGATTTTTCGTGATATTTGGCGGAAATGAACTTGCACATAGTTTCATCAAGCATTGTCGAAATAATTCCGCCGTGAACCGCGCCTTCATAGCCTTGAAACTCTTTTGGCAGGATTTTTTTGGAAAAAATGCGTTCTCCGTCGAAATTAAAGGTTAAATGCAAGCCGAAAGGATTATTTTCGCCGCAAGCGAAGCAAAAATCATCATTCATGCAATCAACTCCTTAAAAATCACTCGGAAAAGCCCGAATCAATGAAATTTTTCAATTCCTCGACGGCTTTTTGGGAATCTTCGCCCTTAGCAACGATTGTAACTTCCAAATTGGGCGCGAGCCCGATAGTCATAAGCATCATTAGACTTTTTGCGTCAACACTTTTGCCTTTCGCGCTGATTTTAATATCGGATTTAAAAGAACAAGCCTTTTTTACGAAGGCGGAGGCGAGTTTATCGTGAATACCGGCGCGATTTATGATAGTAGTAGTAATTTCAGCGGTACCGCCGAGAATTTTTGCGGGATTTTTATCGGCTAAAAGCTTAAGATACTCGTTATTGAAGGAAATATTTCTAAAAACGATGTTCAAAGTCTCGAAATCAACGATTTTATCACTGCGAATGACGGCAACAGACTTACCGACGCCGATATAAATTTTATTTTTGACGCGGAGAGGAATGGAAAATCTGTTATTGCAGAGATAAATTTCGCGAATGCCTTTATCGAGCAAATCAGCCAAATCTTCTTGGTCAAAAGCGACTTGGTCGACGTTTTCCAAAATATTTTCGTCGTTTGTGAAGGTTTTAAGACGATTAAGGCGTTCAAGGCGGCGCGAAATGTCTTCTTCGGACTCTATTCCGAAAATATCGCAGAGTTTTTGCCCCAAATCGTTATCAAACGGGGAAATTTTTTCAATTTCTTCCAATTCGTCCTCGTAATAACGATCTTCGAGCCATTTAAGCAAAGTTCCGTCCGAAAAATATTTTTTAACGGAATCAAGGTCGAAATGTTCTTTGAGCGCGTCAATATCGCGAACTTGAGTGCCGTCAGCCATTTCCAAAGCGAATCTCAACTTGCTTTGCTTGGTTTGCAATGTAATCAGCTCCTAAAAAAATTTAAAACTTCCTCGAAAACAAGCTCTCGATTTTCATCAAGCGGCAATAAATGTCCCGAATTCGGCACGGTAATAACTTTTTTTACCGCCGAGCCGACATTATCCATGATAAAACGGGCACTTCGCGGCTGCGCGGTATGATCTTCTTCGCCGTGCAGAATTAAAATCGGAGTTTTTACGGTCGGAAGGAGTTTTTTTACGTCATCAATCAAAGAAATCAATTCGTGAACGCTGATAAGCGGCGTTTTTTTATAAACTTCGTTGGCGGCGGGCGGGACATCAAACAATTTTCTGCGCGGCTGAATAATGCAGGCATTGCCGCAAAACTCTTTTGGCGGCAAATTTTTTAATCCGAGCCCTTCATCAATAAAAATCGGCGCGGCGAGCGTGACAATTTTAGAAATTTTACGTTCGGCGGCGAGTTTTAAGGTTAAAAGCCCGCCCATAGAGTGTCCGACGACAAAAATTTCATCACACGCGCCGCTCAGGACGGAAAAAGCGTCCAAAACCGAGTAAAACCAATCATTTTTGGTTGTGCGCATTAAATTATCTTCGTCAGTGGCGTGCCCTGCCAAACGCGGACAAAGAACAGTGAAATCTGCGCGGTTAAGGAAAGTTCCCAACAAAAAAAGTTCGGCGGGAAGCCCAGTGAAGCCGTGAATAAGCAACACGCCGCTTGCGCCGCCTTTCATAAAGAAAGATTCTCCGCCTTGAATCAAAATAATTTCCTCCTACATGCTTAGTTTAGCGATAATCAGAGTGATAATCGCGAATAAAACGCCCAAAATCACGGTTAAACGGGCTAAAAGAGCGTCCATACCGCGAGCTTTGCCGGAAAAAACGGTATCGGAGCCGCCGTCCATGCCGCCCATGCCGCCGGACTTGGCTTCCTGCCCCAAAATTACCAAAATCAACGCGATTGAGATTATCGCGTCCAAAATCATTAAAACAGTCATCATTTTTAATCGTAACTCCTTAATTTTGTGACATATGATAGCTTAAAGCACTCAAACCGACAGATAAATCTTCATTTACAAGCGGAATATCGGGCGGAACATTTAATTTTATCGGCGCAAAGTTCCAAATACCCTTGACGCCCGCCGCAATTAATTGCTCGGCGACACCTTGCGCCTCACTTGCGGGCACGGTAATAACGCCAATATCGACAGATTTTTTCAAAATAACTTCGTTCATGCGGCTTGAATCGTCAATTTCAACGCCGTTAATCACATTTCCGACGATTTTTTCATTAATATCGAGCAAAGCGACGACGGAAAAGCCCATCGGGGCAAAATTAACGTAATTTGCAAGCGCGCCGCCCAAATGTCCCACGCCGACAATCGCAAGCCGCCATTTATTCTGCAAGCCGAGAATATTTCCGATATTATTTTTCAAAGTATGAACGTCGTAACCGATACCTTTTCTGCCGAATTGCCCGAAAGTCGCCAGATCCTTGCGAATTTGTTCCGGCGTGATGTCTAAACGTCTGCCGAGCTCTTCAGAGGAAATTATTTGCATTTCTTCATCCTCGACGAGCCGCAACGTCCGAAAATACAGCGGCAATCGGTCAATCGTTGCCTGCGAAATTATTTTTTTCAAGAATGACGCGCCTCCTTATTCTTTAATTAAGTTAATAGCCGCGCTCAATGCACCGAGCATCCACATTAACATTGAGGTCGGGATATTAAACAGTAAATCGTCGGTAAAGCCGTTCAAAGCCATTGACAAAAACGCCAGCCCGATACCGAGCCTGAATCCGTCGAGAAATTTTTTATCGTCAATATTCATTGCGTCCTTCAAAGCGAGTGGTGATTTTCTCTCCGATTCTGTAAAAATTTTTTCGTCGGAAATTTCTTCGTTTGAAGTTTCTTCGGAAGTTTTTTCGTCGGAAATTTCGGTTTCGGCGAATTTTTTGCGGGTATGTTCGCTGAAATTCATTTCTTCGTTATGAATCACATTGGAACGACGAATTTTTTTAAGTTTAAGCGGCTTTTTCTCCCCAGCGAAGAGATTTAAGAACAGATTTGAGAAAACGGCGAGCTTTTCATTAAAAATGGTTGCCATTTCCTGCAAAAAATTATTTGACGCAAAAATTTTTTCCAAGCGTTCGGCAAACCATTTTTCCGCGCCGCGTTGGCTCACGCCGAAAGAAACAAACATTGTCCCGAAAAAGTACCAGAAAAAAGCCAAAGCCCCGACAATCCCTGTTTCGGCGGCGAAATTCAGATAAATGTTGTGCGCGTGATAGATAATAATGTTCGGATCGGAAATGTAGTAGTTGTATTGCGGATAAACGAATTGATAAGCTCCCCAGCCGATACCTGCGAAGGGATGATCTGAAATCATTGCGCTTGTGCTAACCCAAATTCCTATTCTGACGCCTTCGGAAGAATCACTCATTGTAAATGTCGATAAAATTCTGTTCATAAAGGCGGAGTCGCTGTAGCCGATTAAAGCCGTGACTGCCGCGAACAAAATTAAAACTCGCCAATCCTGCCACAAGCCGTAAATCGCCAAAACTATCGCCAATGTCAGGAATGCGCCGCGTGAGTAAGTCATTATCAAACATGTACCGAGTAAAATTATCGCGCCGATTAAAATTAATTTCTGCGAGCGTTTTTCCGCCTTCGACAAAAAGCCGAGCGACAAGCAAATAAAAATGTTCAGATAGCCCGCCAGCACATTTGGATTTTCCAGCGTCGAGAAGATTCGTTTTTTAAGTTCGGGGAAGGCGTCGGGATCAGTCCATTTCACGTCCGCCGGGTCTATTCCGAAGATGAATTGGAAAAATCCCCATAACACGACCAAAATTGCCGAAGCTCCGAGTGCCTGTGCGACTTGCTTAACCTGCGCGGGAGTGCGGATTGTTTGTCCGACGATTAGATAAGTCAAGGCGTAAATGCCGACAAGTGTACAGTAATTGTAAATCAGCATGAGACTTCGCGCCGAAGACAGCAAAACGCTTGCCGCGCCGATTAAAAGGAAAATCGAAACGGGCACATCAAAGGGCAACGAGCGAATTTTGTATTTTGAATCGATTTGACTGCGCAAAAACCATGTCATGACGCCGAACATGACTGCCGCCGCCGCCACAGTTTCCGAGAGCGCGAGGAAAAATGCTTCGGTCAAAATGGCGTAAAGCGTCCACTGCTCCAGATTTTTTATTCGCCGCCGCCTCACAAAGACGTTGACTCTGTTCATTTTCTCGCCCCCTTTTTTTCCAAAAAGTGGAAGGATTTACAACTTTTCTTTTGCTGCGCCCAAAAGAAAAGTTGCCAAAAGAAAAGGGCGTTTGACCGGCAAGAAAACATCCTGTTTTCGTTGCCGGCGGGCGCACGTCCTGTGCGCCCGTGAACTCGCCAACCGCTACTTCTTCTCAAGCGCAATGTATTTCCTTAGCGTACCAATCAGATACAACGAACCCGCGATTATTTTCACGTCGCCCGAAGATTTTTTCAGGAGTTCGACTGCATCAAAATTATTTTCGACTGCCGCGCAGGGAATTTTATTTTCATGCAGACATTTGCAAAGCATTTCGGTTGAGGCGGCACGTTCAGAATCGGGCGGCGTCACGATAACAAAATCATCTGCGCGGAATAAAATCTTTATCATCTCGGAAAAATTTTTGTCCTTAAGTGCGCCGAAAACCCAAATTCTTTTGCCGCTCGGAAAATTTTTGTCGAGAGCTTGACGCAATGCCTTTGCGCCATGCGGATTGTGCGCCCCGTCAATCACAAAAACTCCGTCCGAAGTTTCGACGACTTCAAAACGTCCCGCCCATTCGACTTCAGCCAAACCTTTTTCAATCGCCGCCTTGTCAAGCTTTAGAATCTCCGCCGCCTTTATCGCTACCGCCGCATTAAATTTTTGATAATCGCCGCGCAGGTTCAGGTTACAGGTTATAGGTTTTAGGTTATAGGGATTTATTTCATATAGCGGAGAATTTTTTTCGGCGGCAACTTTTTTGATAATCTCAAGCGGCTTGCCGGTCGCCCCTGTCACGACAGGAACATTTTCCTTGATAATGCCCGCCTTATTCCGCGCAATATTTTCCAAATCGCCCAAAATATTTTCGTGATCAAGCGCGACATTCGTAATAACAGAAATTTCGGGCGTGATAATGTTCGTAGAATCAAAAGTTCCGCCGAGCCCGACTTCGATAACCGCAATGTCAACCGCTTGTTCTTTAAAATACAGAAAGGCGGCGGCAGTCAAAACCTCAAAATGTGTCGCATTTACGTTGCAATTTTTCACGCGGAAAATCATCTCGGCAAAATCTTTTTCGGAAATATTTCTATCACCACTTTTAAAAAGTGCGCAAACAGCGGTCGCGCTCGGATTTTGAAAATTATCGTAGTCATTTGCCGCGTCGGTACGAAATGCCTGCGCATTTCTAGCATCAAAATTTTTTCCGTTATAAATACGGATTCGTTCGCAATAACTTTCCAAATGCGGCGAAGTAAACAAGCCGACTTTCAAGCCCGAAGCCTTCAACATTTCGGCGAGCATCGCGCAGACGGAGCCTTTGCCGTTTGTGCCCGCAACGTGAATCGTCCGATAAAAATTTTGCGGTTCGCCCAATGCGGCTGTCAATTCCTTGATTCTTTCGAGCCCTTCTTTTACTCCGAAAATGCAAAGCCAATCCAGATATTTTAAAGCGTCTTCATAAATTTTCAAGCTGATTAATCCTCTGTTCGAGTGAAGAAATTTTTTCGTTGAAGGCGGCGAGTTTTTCGCGCTCCGATTGTACAACTTCGGCGGGGGCTTTGCTTAAAAATCTTTCGTTGTTGAGTTTGCCTTCCGTTGCCGCCGCGCCCTTGCGAATTTTTTCAAGTTCCTTTGTCAAGCGGGCAATTTCTTTTTCGGTATCGATTAAACCTTCAAGCGGCAGGAAAATTTCGACGCCCTCAATTACGCCGCTCATTGCATGGGAAGGTTTTTCGTCGGAAAAAATTATCGGCTCGGCAAAAGCAAGTTCAGAAATATAATTCGCATGTTCCCGCAAAATCTTTTTATCAGCCGCTGTGCGGAGGATAATCTTAGTTTTTTTGCGCGAGTCAATTCCGATTTCCGATTTCAAGTTGCGAATGGTTTTTACAATTTCCAGAATCTGATTGGCGAATTTTTTAATGTCGTCTGTATCTTCGGGAACAAATTCGCGCATTTCGTTTTCCGTGACCCAATCGGCGAGCATAATCGAGCCTTCGGCGTTCGGGAGTTTTTGTCGAATAACTTCGGTTAAGAACGGCATGAAAGGATGCAACAATCTCAATGCCTTTTCCAAAACCGTCGTCAAAACAAACAATGCAGTTGCCTTCGCCTGCGCGTCGGAGCCGTAAAGCCGCGATTTTGTCAGTTCAATGTAATAATCGCAGTATTCAAACCAAATGAACTCGTAGAGAAGCCGCGCCGCCTCGCCCAACTCAAATCGGTCGAGATTTTTCGTGACATCTGCGCGGGTTTTTTCAAGGCGACTAAATATCCATTTATCGGCGAGTTCAAAATTTGTCGGCTTAAAGTTTTTGTCGAAGCCTTCCAAGTTCATGAGCAAAAATCTTGATGCGTTCCAAATTTTGTTTGCAAAGTTCCGCGCAGATTCAACCTTCGACCAATAAAATCTTAAATCGTTGCCGGGCGTGTTGCCTGTGACGAGCATAAATCGCAAGGAGTCCGCGCCGTATTTTTCGATAACTTCAACCGGATCAACGCCGTTATTGAGCGACTTGGACATTTTGCGCCCGAATTCATCGCGAACCAAACCGTGAATAAAAACGTGGCGGAAAGGAACTTCGCCGCGAAATTTCAAGCCCATCATAACCATGCGGGCAACCCAAAAGAAAATTATATCGTAGCCCGTGACGAGGACGCTTGTCGGATAAAATTTTTTGAGTTCGGGCGTCTCTTCGGGATAACCGAGCGTCGAGAAAGGCCACAGCGCACTTGAAAACCAAGTATCCAAAACGTCTTCATCACGCCGCAAATTTTTTCCGTGACAATGCGGACATTCCTGAACGTCTTCTTCCGAAACAATCATTTCTCCGCAATCTTCGCAATACCACGCGGGAATTTGATGTCCCCACCACAGCTGGCGACTTATACACCAATCGCGAATATTTTCAAGCCAGTTGATATAAATTTTTGTAAAACGTTCGGGAACAAATTTCAATTCGCCCGACTTAACCGCCTCAATCGCGGGCGCGGCAAGCGTCTCCATTTTAACAAACCATTGCTTGCTGATAAGCGGCTCAATCGTCGTGTGGCAACGGTGACAATGTCCGACGGCGTGTTCATGATTTTCAACCTTAACCAAAAAGCCGCCCGTCTGCAAATCTTCAACGATAATTTCTCTGCACTTGTAACGATCAAGCCCGCTGTATTTGCCGAGCCCTTCGGACATTGTGCCGTTGTTTTCGATAACTTTTACCTGCTCCAAATTGTGACGAAGTCCCATTTCAAAATCGTTTGGATCGTGCGCAGGAGTAACTTTAACCGCGCCCGTCCCGAAATTTTTATCTACATAAGAATCTGCGAACAAAGGAATTTCGCGGTTGACAAGCGGCAAGATTAAAGTTTTGCCGACAAGATTTTTATAGCGTTCGTCATCGGGATGAACTGCAACGCCCGTATCGCCCAACATTGTTTCGGGACGCGTCGTTGCAACTTCGACATAACCGCTGCCGTCTTTGAAAGGGTATCGAATATGCCAAAGATGCCCCTGCTCGGTTTCGTGCTCAACTTCAATGTCGGAAAGGGCAGTGTTGCATTTCGGACACCAATTAGTAATTCTCGTGCCGCGATAAATCAAACCTTCGTTGTAAAGCGTGACAAAAACTTTTCGGACGGCGGCGGAGCATCCTTCGTCCATAGTGAAACGTTCGCGCTCCCAATCGCAACTGGAGCCGAGCGTCCGAAGCTGATAAGAAATTCTGTTGCCGAATTTTTCTTTCCACTGCCAGACGCGCTCCAAAAATTTTTTTCTGCCGAGTTCGTAACGGTTTGTGCCTTCGCCGCGCAGTTGTTCTTCAACTTTTGCTTGAGTGGCAATGCCCGCATGATCCGTGCCGGGCATCCAAAGAGTATTGTTGCCTTTCATACGGTGATAGCGAATCAAAATATCTTGCAAAGTTTCGTCCAGCGCGTGCCCCATGTGAAGTTGCCCCGTGACGTTCGGCGGCGGTATCACGATACAATAAGGCTCGCCTTTCGCGTCGGCTGTTGTATGAAAATTTTTATCTCGTTCCCAAGTCGCGTAAATTTCTTTCTCAAAATTTTGCGGCTCGTATGTTTTAGGAATGTTGCTCAAAATTTGTTCCTCCTGTTTGTGAAAGTGTTTTCAATAATAAACTGCCGCCGCCTTAAAGTCAATTAGGAATTAGGAATGAGGAATTAGGAATGAATTTTGAAATAAAAAAAGAGTCTCGACAAAAGTCGAGGCTCTTAAAAATTTTTGGTGCTTTAAATTTTATTTCTTATTCCATTGTCCCGCGCCGTGATCTGCGGTGTATTTGCTTCCGTCTTGCAAGTGATATTCGATGCCTTCAGCATTGCCCATAATTTCAAGCGAGGAACCGTCCGTCAATTCAATCTTCGTGCCGCCGGAAGTTATCGTGGTCGCGGCAATTTGTTCAATCCCGTTCGCCAGATAAACAATGTCGCCCGAATTAATCGAAGTGATTGTATCTCTGCCGTTCTCCAAGCCGAAGAAGAATACATTGTGTCCGTTGCCGCCGATAAGTGTATCGTTGTTCGCGCCGAAGCCGCCCCAGATACTGTTGGAACCTTCGCCGCCGTAAATGACATTGTCCAAATCATTTCCGACAAGCGTACTGTTGCCCGTTGCGTTGGAGGCGTCGAGATATTTAATTTCGCCTTTGTAAATGATGCCGTGTTCGCCCGTCTCTTTGTCGTCAAGCCAGACTTGCGCGTTGCCGACATCTGCTCCGACATTCATTGTGGCATTTCTCTCGGCGACAACATAGAAGTCAACCAGATTATCAAACTCGCCTTGAGTATCAACTTTTGCAACGCGGTCATTGAGTTTAAAGTTGTTGCCGACAGCGTCTTGCAAGCGCAGATAATCGCTCGTGCTGGCGTTAATCTGCATGACAATATCATCGCCTTGCATGAGAACGTTCGTGACGATATTTCCTGCGGGCAAGCTGATAACATCCGCATTGTAATCGTTCGCGTCGGACATGTAATTGAAGCCTTCGATTGTGTCGCGTCCGTCGCCCGCCATAAAGTAGAACATTGTCGAGCCGTCTTTTTCGTCGGAAGTGTTGCCGACCATAAGATCTCTGCCCGCCGCCGACCACATACTGCCGTTTCCTTCGCCGGCAAGAAGAGTATTTTTCTCGCCCGCCTTGCCGATAAGCGTTGAATCGCCGTTGCCCGCTTGCAATTTGTTTATGTTGTAAAGGAAAATATCTTCGCCGTTCAGACGTCCCGCGTCAAGATTCATATTGACTTCGACAGTGCCGGAGTATTCGCTGAAGTTCAAGCCGTTGCCGCCGTCTTTGTTGCCGTAGAAAACATTTGCCTCGCTGAAGTCGTCAACGCCGATATCTCTGTCTTCCTGCGCAACAGCAACGTTGTATTCATTCTTGCCGTCGGTAATTTTCAGTTCGTAAGGCGCGGCAGTGTCGGAGTCTTCAAAGGTAACCAATTCTTCGGCGGGCTCCAAGCCGTCAAAGGTTATCCAAGCATTGCCCGACCGCATGACGAGCCCTTCGTCCGAGTCGTAAGTAAATTTCAGTGCCGAAATGTCGCTTACAAGAACCGCATCGCCCGTTGTATAGCCGTCGTTGAAGTTGTGGACGGTATTTCTGCCCCTGTCGCCGAGAACGATTATTGCGCCGTCCGTTCCGCGCAGATTTTCATCCGTGAGATAAATTTGATTGTCGCCCGCGCCTGCTCTTATGTAATCGCCTTCGCCGGCAAGAATTGTATCATCGCCGCGCCCGCCGATAAGAGTTGAAGCACCGCTCTTTGTGGTGTCGGAAGATTTTTCGGCGTAATTGCCTTTCAGAATCAGATCGTCGCCCGAAGTGCTCGCGTTGAGGACGCCGCCGTCCGTGTGAGTAAATCCTACGCGGTGTTCTTCGCCCGCATAATCGACAAGGTTTGCAAAAGTGCCGCCCTTTTCTTTGGCTTCGGGATCAAAGACAACAACCGCATCTCCCAAAGTCATTAAGCCGTCGCCGAATTTTATTTCATTGCTCTTAATCGCGCCGATCATGTCGACATATTCAAAGCTTCTGATCTTGGCGTTATTTTTCTCGTCGTAATTCTGGAGCGTCACTCTGCCCGAAGTCGGAACAATCGTTGTATCGCCGTTTTCCTTAACGTCAACGGTACTGCTCGCGCCTTTGCGATTAACGATTGTATCTGCGCCTTTGCCCGTCTTGATTGAAACTTTTGCGTAGGGGCTGTCATTAACCGCAACATCGCCGCCGTCGCCGAGCTCGATATTTTTTCTGCCAGTCGCGTCGGGGGCAACATGCGCCGCATTTTTGCCTTCGTCATTGAATTTAATATCTTGATCTCCGCCGAGAAGCGTAACGCGTTTTGCATATTTGCTGTTGCTGAAGTCGGCAACTTGGACGCTTGCGCCCGTCGCGTTGTCCAAAGTCAAAGCCATCGGAGAATCAAGTTCGCCGCTTGCAATTACGGACGCCGCCGAATCGCCGCTTAAACTTATCGTGCCCGGCTCTGCCTCGCCGATAAGATTTTTAATTATGTCGTCGGTGGGAGTTATTTCGTGAATCGGTTTGTTATTCGGATCGTAGATATAAACTCCGTCGCGCCCCGCAATAAAGGTTGTGCCGTCGGGAGCGTCGTCGAAAGTGTTGCTGTTTACGCTGAAGTCTCCGCCCTTCGCAACCGTCAAGCTGGCGTCTTTATCCAAGCCGAGAATAATTTGTCCGTCGCCCGAAATGCTTACGCCGTTATCATCGCCGCGCAGAATGAAAACTTGTTCATTGACTGTCAAAGTTCCTTCGGGCATGAGATAAGTTGCGTAGGAAAGACTGCCGCTGATTGTGTCGCCGTTCGACAAGCCGTGAATCGCGATAACGTCCGTGCCGTCGTTTGCAACCGTGACTTTGTCGCTTGACGAATTGAAATCTTTATCGTTGAGTTTTATCTCTTCCAAATTGCCGCTGATTGAGCCTTCAAACTCGCCGATATTCGTAACGTAGCTGTTAATGTTTGTGCTGAAGACAACAACTCCGTCCAGCGTGTCGTTGATATTGTATTTGTCGTCGCGGAAAATGAAAGTTCCGTTCGCGGTTGTGCGGGCGTTGATATTCGGAGCACTCTTGACTGTCGCGCCGCTGTCCAAGCCGTAAAGACTCGGAACATCTCCGTCGACAATAATTGCGTTGACAACGTCGCCTTCTATGTCGAAGAATTTTCCGTTGACGGTCGCCGTCGAAAGTCCGAAGACAGTTGCATTATCAAGCCCCGCAATTCCGCCGTTAAGCCCGTAAATCGAAGAAATATCGCTGTCGGAAATGCCGAGCGTCACGGGCGAATTTATATCTTCCAAAGAAATATTTTCGTCGTTGACGGCAAGATTATTTTCGTCTTGAGAAATTATTAAGTTGCCGCTTTCAAGGCTGTCAATTCCTCTTACCGAACTGTTTAAGAGATTGAAAGAAATTGTTGAATCGTCTGTTTCAAAAGTATGATCTCCGAAAGTGAATTTGCCCGCGCCAATCGGTTCGACTTTCGTAACGCCTTCCGCCGTCGTAAGCGTCGAATTATTCTTCATGCCGAGAATTTCTCTGTCGGTGTCGGAATCTGCGCGGAGACTTACATTTTCGCCCGTAATTTTAATTTCGCCGCCGTTGACTTCCAAGCCGTCGGAGAAATCGCCGCTTAAAATGCTGTCAACGTCGTTGACGTAAGAAATTTTTCCGTCTTCAATGCCGTAAGTGACGGAGGCATCTCCAATCGCCGTGAAAGTTCTGTCCGCCACAGTGAACGCGCCGACTTTATCGGTTTTAATCGTGCCGTTTGAAAGTCCGCCGAGCGTGACGCCGTCCGAGCCGCCGATTTTTTCAAGCCCCGTGATTTTCCCTTCGGCAATGTTGACTTTATAGCCGTTGTCGTCGCCCGTAACTGTTACATCATCATTGGCAACGGCAATTCCGGCGGCTTTCGCCGTAACGTCGGTTGCAGTCGCCGCCTCAATCGTATTTGCTTCGAGAGTGATTGTTCCGGAAATGTTGAGAGCTTTACCCGCCGCGCCTGCAACACTTGCGCCGCTCGTCAAACTTACGCCGCCTTCTTTGTCAATGTCGGCAGTTGCAGTGCCCGTGCCGTCGAAGTCTGTTTGTTCATAAGTTATCACGTCGCTTAAAACCAAATCGACTTTAACGCCCGCCGAAGTGATACTTGCCTGCGCGGTGCCGCTTGCAGAAAATTCTACGCCGTTGACCGTGTAATTTGCCTTGCCGAGAGTCAGCGCGGTATTAACGGGAGCATCAACCGTCGCAGATTTTTCTATGCTGAAAGAAGTTCCGTTCGAACCAATTCCGACTTCGCAATCGTTTGCATTTGAAGTAACCGTTGCCGTTTCGGTTTCGAGACTCTTTCCGACATCGATTGTGAACAATGCGCCCGCAACGTCGGAAGTTTTTTCAACCATAACGCCCGCTTCGTCAAAGGTAACGTTTTTGACTCTGCCGAGATTTTCGACGAGAGGATTATTATCTTTGTCGTTGATGGCGATTGGCGTTGAGCCGTTGTTTGTGACGTTGACTGCAACGTTGTTAATGTCCGCCGCGAGTTTTATCACGCCGTCGGACGGCAAAGTTTTTCCGCTCGCCACAACGTCGGTGAATTTTACTCCCGCGTCAACCGTGATATTTCCGTTGCCGTCGACAGTCAAATTATATTTGTTGCCCGAAGGAATGTAGCCGTCGAAATACCAGCCGTCTTCTTCGGCAAATTTCAAAGTCGAGCCGTCTTCGGGCGCGGTGTAAGTTATTCCGTCAATCGTAACTTTTGCATCTTTTTCAAGCTTGTCGACAGAATCGGGGACGCCGTTTGTCATGCCGAAAGTTAAATCATCTTGATTATCCGCAACAAGGAATTCTTCGCCGCCGATATTGAAAGTGCCGTTATCCTGAACGATAACTTTTGTACTGCCCGAATCTTCGGTTGCCGTGACGGTCTGCGCGGTCGTCGCAGTGATTGTGCCTTTGGAAATTTCAATGGCGGTTGCGTCTTCGCTGATTGAAACATTATCGCCCGTCGCGTCGACAGTGAAAGGATCTTCAGCCGTAACCGTGAACGTCGCCTTGAGAGCCGAGACGGGAACATCGGCGAGGGTTTCGGCGATTGTGAGTTTTGTACCGGCAACAGAAATGCTTGAAAGTTTTTCGTCGTCGGAATCGGTGGTTAAAGTGTAGCCGTCGGAAGTTTTTGTCAAAGTGCCGAGCGTCGCCGTCGCATTTGCCGAACTGTTAATGATAATTGCGGATTCGCCGTCGCCAAGAGTATTGGCTTTGACGGAAAGTGCTCCGTCTTCGGCAACAACGGTTCTTGTCCAGTTGTCGGAGTTATTTAAGCCGTCAGTGCCCGTGTCGGAAATGGAGACTCCGTTTTTGAAATTGGAATTGCTCGTCCACAGATAATCGTTGCCGTTGTGGAAGCCGAGATCTGTTACTCTGTAAGAATCATCTCCGACTTTGAAAGCGTCGCCCGAAGTCAAGCCGCCCAAAGTTACGTTGCCGCTTGTCCGCGCCTGAACAGTCATTCCGTCGCCGTCAACAGTTTTATAGGTAATGATAGAACCGCTCGTCGTCGTAACAGAATCATTTTCTTCTGCCAGAGAAATTTTTCCGTTCGTCAAAGTTGAAGTTGTGCCGTCGCTGTTAATCACAAGTGCGGAATCAGCCGCCGAATAATCTTTGCCGTTGACGGTGTAAGTATTCGAGCTTGAAGGCGTGTTGACTGTCGCGGAAATATCTGTTGTCAAAGTCGAAGTTGAATTCGGCATCGTCACAGATTTTATTCCGTCCGAGTCGCCTTCTTTGTCCAGCGTGTAAACATTTCCGTTGCGATTAAGTTTGCCGTAAATATTTGCCGGGCTTTCAACTTTATCGACAACAAGAGAATTTCCCGCAAGTGTATTTGACAAATTGAGCATGCCCGCAGAATTTACTTCGATAAGTTGAATTTCGCCAAAGTCTCCGAAGGTAAATTCGCCCGCGTCAAATCCTTCCGTCACAAGTTTGTTGTCGGTGTCGTTGAATAAGCCTGTGTTGAGCATCTTGTAAATTGTCTCGTCGACGGTGAACGATTCGCCTTCGTCAATGCCGCTGATTTTGTCAAGCCCGATTGTCATTTTCCCGTATTCTTCAGCTTCGGAGTCTTCGGCGTTAATCGAAGTCGGAAGAATTGTCGTTTCACCAACCGTGACTGTTTGATTTTCGGCGGCATAAATCGTTCCCGCGTTCAAAGTGAGCGAACTGACATTTGAAAGGCTCGGCGTGGTATTCGTCGCGTTAAGTGTGAAAGATTTATTTTCGTTAGTCAAAACCGTGTCGGAAATTTCGGAGGCATTTGCAACGAGATCGACGCCCGCAAAGTCATTCGCAAGTTCAATTTCAATATTGCTCACGCTGATTGAAGACAAATCATCTGTGGCGTTGGTCGGTCTCGTCAAAGTGTATTTGCCGTCCGTTTTGGTCAAGTCGCCGTAAATCTTCGTCGGGTCGTTGAGGTTGTCGACAACAATAAATTCTTCGCCGTCAGCAAGAGTTTCAGCGTTGACAGTAAGTGCTCCGTTCGTTGCAACAAACATCGGCGTCCAATTACTCTCCGTGTCAATCGCCGCGAGTGTGATTCCTTCCGTGTAAGCATTTCCATTCCAAAGTTCGCCGTCCGAATTTATCGGTCCGACTGCCGAAACTTTGTAAGAATTTTCTCCGACTTTGAAGGTATCGCCCAAAGTTAAGCCGTCGAAAGTTATTGCTTCCGTCTCGCCTGTGCCGTCGACTGCAACAGTCATTCCGTCGCTGTCGGTGGTGTAAGTTATCACATTGCCGCCCGTCGTCGTAACTGTATCATTTTCTTCAGCCAGAGAAATTTTTCCGTCCGTCAAAGTTGAAGTTGTGCCTTCGCTGTTAATCACAAGCGCGGAGTTAGCCGCCGAATATTCTTTTCCGTTGACTGTGTAAGTGTTCGAGCTTGACGGCGTGTTGACTGTCGCAGAAATGTCCGTTGTCAATGTAGAATCGGCGTCGGGCATTGCGATAAATTTTATTCCGTCCGAGTCGCCTTCTTTTTCAAGCGTGTAAGCATTTCCGTTTCTGTTCAGCGAGCCGTAAATATTTGCCGGACTTTCAACTTTATCAACAACGATTGAATCTCCCACAAAAACATTTGACAAATTGAGTGCGCCCGAAGAACTTACTTCGATAAGTTGAATTTCGCCAAAGTCTCCGAAGGTAAATTCGCCCGCGTCAAATCCTTCCGTCACAAGTTTATTGTCGGTATCGTTGAATAAGCCCGTGTTGAGCATCTTGTAAATTGTTCCGTTGACAGTGAACGATTCGCCTTCGTCAATGCCGCTGATTGTCGACATCCCGATTGTCATTTTGCCGTAAGTTTCGCTCTCGGATTCTTCGGAATTAATCGCGGTAGGAAGAATTACATTTTCGCCAACTGTGACGGTTTGATTTTCGGCGGCATAAATCGTTCCCGCATTCAAAGTGAGCGAACTGACATTTGAAAGACTCGGCGTTGTATTTGTCGCGTCGAGAGTAAAAGTTTCTTCTTCATCACTTAAGGTTATGTCAGAGAAATTTGAATCATTTGCAAGAAGCGGAATGCCCGCATAATCGGGAGCAATTTCAATCGAAATGCCGCTTACGCTGATTGAAGACAAATCATCTGTGGCTGAAGAAGGTTTCGTCAGAGTGTATTTGCCGTCTTCCTTCGCTAAGTCGCCGTAAACTTTTGTCGGGTCGGTTGTGCTGTCGACAAGAACATATTCATCGCCGTCGACTAAAGTGTTCGCGTTGACGGTAAGTGCTCCGTTCGTTGCAACGAGCATCGGCGTCCAATTACTTTCCGTGTTAATCGCTGCGAGTGTGATTCCTTCCGTGTAAACATTTCCGTTCCAAAGTTTGCCGTCTGAATTTATCGGACCGACTGCAGAGACTTTGTAAGAAATTTCTCCGATTGTAAAGGTATCGCCAAAAGTCAAGCCGTCGAAAGTTATTTCTTCAGTCTCGCCCGTGCCGTCAACCGCAACCGTCATCCCGTCGCCGTCGGCTGTGTAAGTGATCGAAGTGCCGCCCGTTGTTTCTACGGAATCATTTTCTTCAGCCAAAGAAATTTTTCCGTCGGTTAAAGTTGAATTGGTGGTTGTGCCGTCGGTATCAATAGCAAGTGAAGAATCAGCCGCGATATATTTTTTGCTGTTGACAATATAAGTGTTCGAGCCGGAGTTTGTATCGACTTCGGCGGCAATATCCGTTGTCAAAGTTGAATCGGCGTCAGGCATTGCGATAAATTTAATTCCGTCTGCCGTTCCGTCTTCGTAAAGCGTATAAATATTTTCGGCTTTGTTAAGTGCGCCGTAAATATTTTCGGGCGAAGTCAAACTGTCGACAACGATTGAATCTCCCGCAACTGCATTCGACAAATTGAGCATGCCTGCAGAACTTACCGCGATAAGCGGAGTCTCTTCAATATCGGCGACAGTCAAAGTTCCGTTTTCAATTCCGTTCGTTACCAAAGTTTTGGAAGAATCGGTATCGTTGACCAAACCTATCGGCGTCATTTTATAAGTGTCTTCGCCGAGTGTGAAAATATCGCCTTCGACAATGCCGCTGATTGTGTCGAGCCCGATAATCATATCGCCGTTAATCGTTGAAGGAGTGATTACATTATTTCCTGCCGTAACGGTTTGATTGACGGCGGCATAAATTGTTCCCGCGTTCAAAGTGAGTGAACTGATATTTGAAAGGCTCGGCGTTGTATCCGTTGCATCGAGCGTGAAAGATCTGTTTGCATTGATCAAAGTTGTATCGGAAATTTCGGAGATGTTTGCAACAAGATTGACGCCCGCAAAGTTATTTGCAAGTTCAATTTCAATGCCGCTCGCATTTATCGAAGACAAATTATCGTTTGCGTTGGTCGGTCTCGTTAATTTGTAAGTGTCGCCGCTCTTGGTTAAGTCGCCGTAAATTTTCGTCGGGTCGTTGAGGTTATCGACGACAATAAATTCTCCGCCGTCCTCCAATGTGTTCTCGCTGATTGAAAGAGCTCCATTCGTCGCCGCCAACATGGACGTCCAATTACTTTCCGTTTCAATCGCGGCGAGAGTTATTCCTTCCGTGTAAGAATTTCCGTGCCACAATTTGCCTTCGGAATTTACGGGACCGATTTCGGAAATTCTGTAAGAAATTTCTCCGACAGAGAAAGTATCGCCCAAAGTCAAGCCGTCAAAAGTTATTGCTTCCGTCTCGTCTGAATTGTCGACTTTAACCGTCATTCCGTCGCCGGCGGTTGTGTAAGTGATTGTGGAGCCGCCCGTCGTTTTAACAAAATCATCTTCTTCAGCCAAAGAAACCGTGCCGTTCGTCAAAGTTGAATCTTTTGTATCGTCCGAGTTAATCACGGAATCAATTTCAAGCGCGGTTGTGCCGACATAAGAATTTCCGTTGACGGCAACTGTTCCAATCGGCGAAGAAATTTTCGTTGCGAAATCAATCGTCAAATCATCGCCCGCCGCAAGTTCAACTTTTGTTATGGCAGAAGAATTGCCTTCATAATCTTCGAGAGTTTTTTTGCCGCTGTCAACGGTGAAAGTTGCAAGTTGCGTCGTCGGATTTGTTGCACTGTCATAAACAAGAGCATCTTCAGTAACTTCTGAAATGTCGAGCACGCCTTTGACGGGCGCGAGGATATTACTCCATGCGCCGCTTAAATCGGAAAGATTAATTGTTGTGCCCGCGAGGTCTTTGCGAATAAAAGCTCCGTTCCTCAAGCCCTGCTCGCTCTGGACGTAGGTAACATTGCGATAAGTGAAACTTTCGGTCGGGTCGAGCCCTTCAATTATCGTGAACCGTCCGTTCTCCGCCGTCGCGGTAAATGTTCCGTCCGCGTCCGAAGACGCGCCGCCTTCTCTTGTCAAAGTATTTTCTTTTGAATCCGTTGCGGAAGAATTTATTCTGTCGAGAGTAATTGTCCCGTTATAAAGTGTCGAAGTGTATTCGCCTTCGCTGTCGGTTGCACTGTCAATCACAAGCGCGGTTGTTCCCGAATAAGTTTTGTCGTTGACGGTGACTTCTCCAATCGGCGAATTAATTTTTGTGACGAAGTCGACAGCCAAAACGTCGCCCGCCGCAATTTCAACCGCCTCAATTTCGGACGCGGCATTATTTTCGTGGTCGGCTAGAGTTTTTTTGCCGTCGCTTGCAACGGTAAAGGTTGCGAGTTGTTTTGTGGGATTATTTTCATCGTCATAAATAATGTAAGTGTCATCGAGCGCGGAGATGTCGAGCACGCCGCTGACGGGAGCACGGAAGTCAATCCAAGTTTCGGAAGTCAAATCGGCAAGTGCAATGGTTTCGTTCGCGAGAATATCGGTGCAAATAACTTTTTCGTCCGCGATAATCAAACCGGGAATGCTCTGCGTATAAGTTTTTCCGCCGTAAGTGAATGCCGCTTCGTTGTCGAGATTGTTTATTTCGGTGAATCGTCCGTTGGTTGCGGTTGCCGTGAAAGCTTTGCCGCTTGTTCTCTCCAAAGTATTGTTTCTGAAATCTGTTGCGGAAGAATAGGTCGTGTTGAGATTAATCGTTCCGTTGTAAAGCGTGGAATTTGTGGTTGTGCCGTCGGTATCAATCACGAGCTCGGTTGTTCCCGAATAAGATTTTGTGTTGACGATGACATTTCCAATTTCCGAATGAACTCGCGTATCAAAGTCGACAGTCAAATTATCGTTTTCGGCAATGTTTATGGTTTGAATGGTTGTGGTGTCGGTTTCGCCCGTGAGAGTTTTGGTTTTGCCGCCCGTTACGGTCAAGGCGGCATATTTTACCGTCGGGTCAGTCAGATTGTCATAAACATAAGCGTCTGAAGTTTGTTCCTTAAGATCAAGTTCCGAGCCGTTAAGCGTAATTATTCTCATGAACTCGGCGTTGTCTATCGTGAAAATTCCGTCCGCAAAACCCGTAATGACTTCTTGCGGTTCATCTTCATCGGTTATGTCGAAAAGTTTTTCCGCCGTCGTAACTTTGTAATTTACGCCGTCGACAGTGAATGTTTCGCCGGAATTTAATCCTTCAACCGTGATTGTGCCGCTTGAATTGGTAACGGTCATATCGCCTGAAGTCGCAGTAACAGATTTTCCGTTCGCCGTTATCGGAATGTCGGCGGGAGCCGAAATTGTTCCCGCGCTGAGATAAATTCCTGTTACGGAAGTTGTATCGCTTACGGCAGGCGGATTTGAAGTCGACGCCGCATTGATTGTGAAATTATCTGTCGCCGTAACGCTGAAAGTTGCGCCGTTGGAAGTAATGGGAACGCCCGAAGCCTTCGCGCCGAAAGTTGCATTTGTGCCCGTTATCGTAATGCTTGAAAGTGCAGACTCGTTCTCGTCCTGCGTTAAAGTGTAAGTGCCGCCGGAGTAAGTCAAGAAGCCGTACTTGAAAGCATTTGTATAGGAAGAAATATCGACGACCGAAACATTTAAAGGAGTGTTTGAGGTTAAATCCAATGCGCCGTTTGTTACGGAAAGAATCGTTCTCCAATTCGAGCCGCTTAAATCTGTGGTTGCGACAGTCCAAGTGTCGGCAACGGAAGCATTGAGAGAATCTTTGTCTTCGTTCAGCAAGCCAATATTTGTTACAGTGTACTCCGTGCCGTCGACGGTGAAAGTTTCATTTGCATTAAGCCCGCCGATTGTTACTGTGCCCGAAGTGTTGTCGACATTGACTGTAACTGTTCCCGAAGTCGATTGAATTGTTTCATTGGTTTGAGTGCCGCTGTTTATTCTGCGAGTCGTTACGGAATAATTTTCACCTTCGGGAATGCTTACCGTTCCGTTCGTGAGAATTGCTCCGCCGTCAGCCGTTACTATCGTCAAATCATCCTGCGCGGTGAACAATTTATCATTAATGGTGTAAGTAACCGTCGCCGTTGTATTAACATTTTTATCGAGCGTTGTCGAGAAACTTGTTACCGCCGAGCCGAGTTTGATTGAAGTTATTTTGGTGTCGTCGCCGTTATAAGTTGTTTCGAGTTTATAACCTTCGGCGTCGCTGTAGCTGACTTTGGCAACGCGATTAATCGGATTGGTTTTGTCGGCTACGATAACGGCAGACCAACCGTCCTCGCCGTAAAGCTGTGTAAGATCCAGTACGCCGTCCTCAAGCCCGATAAGATTTACAAAATTATCTTCGTTGACAATGTCGGAGTATTTCAAGGAACTGCCCGAAATTAAATTCTCGTAGAGCTTTGAAGGAGTGCCGTCGGTTTCGGTTTGAACAAAAGTTTGATTGGCGAGAACTTTATAATAAACATTGTCGATTATGAAAGTGTCGCCGGAGTTAAGGTTGGTTAAATTTGTGATTGTGCCTTCCGATGCCGCAACATTAATTCCGTCGCCGCCCGTCGCCGTGACGTTGTAACCGTTCGTGTAGTCAATGACAGAATTATAATCTTCGTCGGCAGAAAGATTGACTGTGCCGCCGTAAAGTGCGGAAGAATTATTTTCCGACTTTATCGTAAGCCCGTTGCCTTTGTAGGTTAAGCCGTTGACTTTATAAACGCCGTTGCCCGTCTTAACATCAGAATCAAAATCTGCGGTAAGCGTCAAAGTGTCGGTTGTCGAGTCGCCGAGTTGAATCGCAGCTATCGAATTTCCGCCGACAGCATTTAATGTATAAGTGTTGTCGCTGCGAATGAGTGAAGCCATGCGTTTGGTTCCGTCGCTGTTGATGATAACGGTACTGCCTTCGGCGGCTCCGTTTCTCAAATTGAGGACGCCTTCGGAACTCAAACTCGCCATATTCGACCAAGCATCATCATCGGGCAAAATGTATGAAGTATCGCTTTCCTTCGTCCAAATGGATGCTCCGCCCTTCGTCAAACCGACAGCCGTCATCGTGTAACTTTGACCGTCAACCGAGAAAACTTCGTTGATTGAAGGAGTGAATTTCATTGACGCAACATTAATTTCATCGACCGAGCCGCTGATTGTGTGATTGCTCGTCGTCATTACCGTTGAATCATTAAGAGTGATTATGCCCTTCGTTATCGTAGAAGAATCTTTTGTCGCAGAAATTTCAAGCGCGGAATTTTTTGCGGTGTAAGGATTATCGTTTATCGTGTAAGTGTTGGAGCCCGAAGCGGTTTTGACTGTCGCCGCAAAATCTGTCGTCAGAGTAGAATTTTCTTCAGTAAGATTAATCGCTTTAATTCCCGAAGTATCCGCGCCGTCAAGAGCGTTGACATTAAAATTATTTGTGCTGTTGACGGTGAGATCCGCGAACATTTCCAAGAAATCTTTTGAAATGACTATGCCGCCCGTGATTGTGCTGTTGAGATTGAGATTATTGCTTGAATCAAGGGTAACATATGCATTCCAATAATCCGGCTCGTCAATAATTTCCTGTGCAAGTGCTCCGCCGACAACGGAGGAGATATAAATTTCTTCGTTGCCGCCGGCATCTTCGCGAACAATGAAATTGTTGCTCTTCATCGTGTAGCTGTAGCCGCCGATTGCGAAAACGTCATTTTTATTGAGTCCGCCGAGAGTATAACTGCCGTTTTCAACAGAAACTTTCAAGCCGTCGCCGCTTACAACGGAAACATCATTATCAACATTTGTCATGTCGACAAAGCCGCCCGACTTAAGCGAAACGGTTCCTTTGTTCAAAGTGGAAGAATCTTCGGTTGTGTCAATCGTCAAATCGGCGGCGGCGATATAATCTCTTCCGTTGACGTTGAAAGTTCCCGTTGAAGGCGTGAGAACTTTTGCCTCGAAAGGCGCGCTGATACTTCCGCCCGAAGTCAAAGTTGCGGCGTCGATTGTGAAATCTGCGTCGGCAATCTGCGCGAAGGAATAAATTTTATTTGCGCTGTCATAATCTTGTATGGCATAAACTGCTGAAACAGCTGTGCTCGCGCTGTCGACAAAAACTCCGCTTGCTTTGCTTTGGAGCGTGAGAGTTGCGCCGTCGGAAGAAAACATTGTTTTGAAATTGGTTGAGTCTTCAAGGATTGTATCCGTAACGGAGCCGTCAAGTGTATCGTTTACAAAGAGAGTTCTGCCGCCCTTGACGACGCCGACATTTTTATAAGTGTAAGTGTTTTTGTCGAAGGAAAAACTTTCGCCGTTATCGAGTTCGCTGAAAGTAATTTCCGAGCCGTCAAAGCCGACATTGATTGTGGAATTTTTTCCTGCCGCAACACTTTGAGAATCAACGGTTACGGTCGTTGCCTTCGTCAAATCAGCCAGAGTTCCCGAAGTCAAACTGACTTTAGATGCGTTGCCGACAACAGCAAAAGTATCCGTTGCGTCGACAGAAAATTTATTTCCGGAAGTCAAAGCGGTTACGGCAAAAGATGCTCCCGCCGCGTTAATCGGAACTTTTGCAAAATCGGAAGTGAGACTCGCGACAACATTATTAATCGAAATTAAAGCGGGGTCTGCTCCGTTATTTTTATCGTTCGTCAAAGTGTAAGTGTCATTTTCGACAGTCAACGAGCCGTAAATTTTGCTTAAATCGGTTACGCTGTCGATAAGAATTGCCGTCGAAGAATTTTTATCGATAACAATTTCATCACTTGCAACCGTTGCGACCGCCGACCAATTTTCGTCATTATCGCTGAGTTCGGCGACAGAAATTCCTGCCGTGACATCTCCGTCCGCCGTCCACAGATAGTTTTTCGAGTTGGATTTTATGAAACCGGGTTCTTTCTTGATAAATCTGTCGTTCGCGATTGAAAAATCATCGTCTTCCGAAATGTCGTTGACGGTTTGAATGCTGTCGTTAATGTTGACGCTGATTCCGTCGCCCGCCGTGAGTTCATATTTTTTGCCGCTGATTGAGACGATCTCTCCCGCCGCGTCAATGCCCGTGACGTTTACAATATTTGCGCCGTCGTAATTTACGGAAATGGTTGAACTCGTTCCGCCGACTTGAATTACCTGTCCGTCCGCCGTAAGAACTTGATTGGCATCTTTCAATGTCCAATCGCCCTCAAGCAAAGTAATTGCCGTTGCATCATCTGCAGTGAGTTCGGAGGACGTGTAATTGATTTTGAAACCGCTCGCGGCTTCCGTCGCTTTGAAGTAGGTACTGCCCGCTTTAATCGAAACGTCCACATAATCCGAAGTCAAACTTACAGGCTGGGCTTCCGTCAAAACTTCGATACTGCTGAGACTCAAAATCGCAGTCGCGCCGTTCAAAGTGTAGCCCGTGCTTGATTTGCTGAGTGTGCCGTAAATTTTTGTCGAAACATTTTCATCGACAACAAAAGCCGAAGACCAAGAGCCGAGAACATCTCTTGTAATTTTCAACACGCCGCCGCTGATTGTGATATAGCCGCCCCAATAACTTTCGTTCTGCAGATCATCAATCAAAATGGAGCTGTCGTCTTCCAAAATGCTTTTCGTCCAGAATTTGCTTACCGTCGGGCGATGAATGCTTCCGTTGGGGAGCATTTCATAAACTGTGTTATCGATTGTGAAAGTGTCCTGCGTGTCCTTGATGCTCAACGCGCCGACTTTTTCTCCTTCGGAATCGATAATGACAGTTATTCCGTCGCCTTCGTTGCCGGCGTTTATGCTGTGCTTTGCGGAAGTCGTGATTGTCTGATTTGTATCGGTTAAAGCGATTGTGCCGCTTGACTGAGAAATTCTTGTTGCGTTGGTTATGCTCGCGCCGTTTATGCCGTCAGTCACGGTGAAAGATTTATTGTCCGTGATTCTGAACGTCGCGCCCGAATCTGCTCCTTCGATTGTGACGTTGCGGAAACTCTTTGACGGGAAAGCAACAGAAATTCCGCCCTTGTTAATGCTTATTGCGTTGATTGTATCCCAAGAACTTGCGGCGAGAGTATAGCCGGCGGCGTCCGAGCCTTTCAAAGTGCCGCATCTGGAATTCAAATCTTCGCTTAAAATAATCCATTCTTCCACATTTTGCGGATATCCCGTCGGCGGAATTGCAAGTGCGCCGTTTGAAACTGCAACAATATAATCCCAGTTGTCTTCAGTATTCAACAAGCCGTTGGTTGTGTTTTCGTCGAGCAAAACGCTTTCATAAGTTGAGGGCGTCCAAATTTGAGTTTCGGTCAGCAAACCTGCTCCCGTCACGCTGTAGGACGCGCCGTTGACGGCAAATTTATCTCCGTTGTTTAAGCCGGAAAGTGTTGCGACGGAACCTGCCGCCGCCGTGAAAATCAATTCGCCGCCGCTTACGGAAGAAATTACTCCGTCGGAAGTTTTGACTGCGCTTGTATCCGTATCGAGAACAACCGCGCCGCTTATTAACGAAGAATTATTGTCGCTTGAGCCCGATTGAATCGTCAGCGCGGCATTTGCCGACTTGTAACGATCTTTATTCACAGTGAAAGTAGGATTGTTGCCGCTTTGCGTCGTCCTAACCGTCGTATTAAATTTTGTCGTGAGACCGATTGTATTTGTGCCCAGCGCGATTGAAGTAAGCGAATCGTCATAATTTCTCGTGACGGTAAAGCCGCTCGTCGAATCGTAATCCAAATCGGCAATTCTGGCTGTCGGAGCATTTATGTCGTCAACGATAACCGCCGCGCCCGCTTGAGAGGAAAGATTGAGTTCTTTTTCTTCAACGCCGATAATATCTCTTTCAAAATTTGAATCGACAGTAAAAACGCCCGAACCAATATCATATCCGTCATCGTCGCAGATTTTCCAAGAATCTTCTTCAATCAAACCTACGGCAGTAGCTCTGTAAGTTTTTTTGCCGACAACAAATCTTTCGCCGACATTAAGTTCCCCGACTTTGACAACGCTTCCGCTCCTTATGACGGTAATTGCGCTGTCCGAGCCCGTGAAACTCAAGCCGTGAATTCGATAACTGCCTGCGCGGATTGTCTGATTTGAATCGGAAGTTTTCAGCGTGCCGCCGCCCAAAGAAACTCCGTCGGCATTGAAAACTTCAACATAATTATCATAATCCAAAGCAAAGACATCATCGGTTGTCGTCGCCTGCAAAGTTGTTTTGCCCGAAATGATTGGGATATTTTTAAAATCGGAAGTCAAACTCAAGGGGAATTCATCCAAAACTATGCTCGTTAAGGTTGACTTACTGCTTTGACTCAAATCGTCATTTCTGCTCAAGCTGTAGCCGCCGAGCGTCGTTCTTGTAAGTGATCCGTAAATTGTATCGATGTCGCTTCCGTTGATTATGTAAGCCGAATCTCCGTCGGACAAAATGCTTGTTGTCGAAGAACTGATCGTAAGAGCACCTTCGGTATCCGTGCTGATAATTTTGTACCAATAATCGTCGTTTACCAAATCGGAGACTGCAACACTGCCGGAAATAGTTTCTCTGAACAATTCGTTTGCAGTTCTGAGTTTTTGATCCGTTGCCATTGTGTGGCGCGTGCCGTTGACAAGGAAAATATCTCCGTTGTTCAAAGCGGCAATGCTGGCGTCGTCACCGTCGACAACAACTTTTATGCTGTCGCCGGTGTTGTAGTTTGAAATTTGCGCGCTGCCCGCCGTAATAGTCTGAGTTCTTGCACTTGCAATGATTGTGCCGTCTGTCTGAGAAATTTTTGTTGCATCATTTATAATCGCGCCGTTTCTTGTATCGGCTACGGTAAAGGAATTATTTCCGCTGTCATTGACGACGAAAGCAGCTTCCGACCTTACGCCCGCAATATTTCTCTTTTGGAAATCACTGCTGAGCGTGACAACCGAGCTGTCAACCAAAATAGTATCGCTTGTAGGCCAAAGAGCAGAATCGGCACCTGTCATTGTTTCTAAGGAATAGCCGCCCGAAGAAGTATCTTGAGTAAGTTTTCCGTAATAATAATCGGGAGTCTTGTCATCATTGACAATAACAAAATGATCAAGTGAAGATGTAAGTTCAAGCGCAGAACTTATTGTCAAAACTCCGTTTTCGGGAGCGAGGAGATCACACCAATTATCTTGATTTGCAATGGTAGCAAAGCCGATTGTTTCATTTTGCCCTGAAGCTGTTGTTACTACAAATTTTTTGCCGTTGCTGTCAACGTTGACTAAAAGTTGTTTATCCTCATTTGCCAAGCCCAGCTTGCCTAAAGTGTAGGATTCCGTACCTATGGAGAAATAATCGTCTTGATCCAAAATGACAGCGGCAGTTCCGCCCATCAAAGTTATTACTGCCGAGCCGCCTGCTCTGATATATTCTGTGCCGTAAGTACTGTTGACGGAAACAGAAACTCCGACATTGCTGTCCGCCAGCAACGAACCGCTTATCAGCGAGGCAGTTGCCACGCCCGAAAGACCCATTATGCCGCCGGAAATGGAGACTTGATAAAAATCGTCGCTGTCGGCTTTCAGATCTCCGACTTTAACGGATGAATTGTTGTAAGAGATTGTCAAGCCTTCAAAATCTTCGTCAACAGAAAGAGTGTTTATATTCTTTGATGTGATATTAATTGCCGAGAGAGTAGCGGAGTCGTCGGCGTCCTTCGACAAGCTGTAAATTCCGTTCGTGACAAATTCCAAAGTGCCGTAGGTATTTTTGAAATTTTTATCCATCAAAGTTGTCGTCGGGCTGTGGAATCTGGAGGGAACAACTGTAGCGGTATCGTTTGTTATTGTAACAATACCTTGCCAGTTACCGCTTGTTTCGAGATCAGAAATTGCAACCGAGCCGCCTGCCAAAGAATGATCATCGGTTTTATCCCAACGATACAAATAATTTGAGGCATCTTTTTTCACGAAGCCCGTCGATTTCAGATAATAAGTTGAGTCGTTGTAAGTGAAAACGTCTCCGCCGGCATAAGTCAAACCTTCAACGGTAACTCCGCCGTCTTCTCCGACGAAAAAGTCCATTCCGTTGCCCGAAACAACGCTGTAAGTGTCGCCGTCGACTGTAAAGGCATTTCCTGTGGCAGCGGTTAAACTCGCCTCCGAGTTTTCTTTGTCGAAGGAAATTCCCATATTCGCCGCCGAGTGAAAGGTAGTATCTCCCTCGCCGATCGTTATGGTTTGAGTATTTGTCGCAGTTATCACGCCGTCCAAAAGAGTTAATGCCGTTGCGTTGCCGATTGTCGGTCGATCATCTTGACCGTTTAACGTGAAAATATCTCTTTTTGATTTGGTGACGAAGAAGGAGGCTCCCAAAGAATTTTGGGAACTGCCCGCCGTCATAATCGTAACAAGTTCGCCGTCGGCATTGGAAGTGAAAACGCTGGAAATAGTTGTTACGCCGCTCACAACAGAAATTGCGTCGAGATTAGCCCAAGATTCGCTGTTGTCAACCGTAGTCAAGACATACTTTCCGCTTGAAACTTGAAGATCTGCATGTCTCTTTGAACGTTTGTCCAAATCGTCAACAACCAGAGCATTTACGCTGTGCTCGCCGCCGATTGCAAAAACATATTTTGAAGGATCTTCCGTGTATATTCCCGATTCTGCCGCCGCCAAAATTCCCGACAAGCTGTCAGTAAACAAATCATCCAAAATTACGCCGACGGCTTGGCTTTCAGTAGTGACGGTTTCACTTCCCGAAAGAATTAAATCGCCTTTATAAAATTTGGTTACGGTTGTGCCCGAAACGGTTTCATCAAAAGTCAAGCCCAATGCGCCGCGATTATATTCAATACCGTTTACAATGAATGATTCGTTGTAATCAATGTCATTGACAATTTGAAATGTGCCGACACTTCCTTGAAGAGTTGTCACAACTACATTTAAGCCGTCGGATACCGTATCGTTCGGGTTGGCTGAAACTGAATAATTTCCCATCCAAATCGTTTGAGAAGAATCGTCGGTTAAAATTGTGCCGCTAATCAAGCTGACTTCATTTGCGCCCGTGACGTAAGCCACGCCGTCACTGCCGCTTACGGCAAAACTCATGCCTGCAGTTTCGGAGCGCAAGGAAGTTTGTTTTTTATTGCTGACGTAAAGATTAATGTTGGTTTTGTAAAAATCTTCGCTGAAATTTACGGTAGAGCTGTCGGTAATTACAATGTCGCTCAAATCGTAATTATCCGAATCACTTTGATTAAGATTGTAATGAGTTTCATCCGTCTTTGTCAAAGTGCCGTAACTTTTATCGAGATCGAGATCTTCGGCGACAATAAGAACGGTTTCTCCGTCATCCATATCGGAAGCGGCAGAAGGAATGGTGAGTTTGCCCGAAGAGGAAATTATTTTTCTGAAGTAATCGTCGTTCAGATTTACATGAGTTCCGGAACGAATATTGCTGTTGCCTTCGTCATTAATCCAAACTTTTTTGCCGCCGGTATTTTTACTTTCATATTGCAATTTCCTGTTCACCATTGTGTAGGTAATGGTGTCGCCATCTTTGATGCATTGAAATACATCGTTGTTTGAGGTTGTGGAATTGTATTGCAAATCCGTAGCGTATACGTCGCCGCCGTTGGTCGTATCGTATATGAAAGTCACATTGCCGCTTATCGAAGAATATTCGGCATGTGAATCCGAATCGGAGAAACCTGCCGAATCGTAAATGTTGAAATATTTTCCCGAAACAATGCTTGTAGTGCCGTCGCTGTCTGTTATCAATGTCGCCGAACTTCTGAGCGAAGCTCTTCCAACCGCGAAATTACTGCGAGGATCGGAGATCATGGTTGCCCCATTTAAATCAGAGGATATCGTCACAGTGTAATAGGATGATGTAACGTCTATATCTTCGGAATTACTAAGCGAAACATTGACTTTGGTTGAGTTTGAAGAAACAAAACTGCCGCCGAACAAACGAACTTCCGCTATTCCCGCGTCGGTAGAAAGGGTTTGAAGAGAAGTGGAACTTCCGGTTAAGGTAGTGCCCGTTGCAGAACCGGATTTAAGAGAGGTAATGGCAAAATTGGCAATGGTTCCCGATGAATTGCCCGTTGTAATTCTCAAAGGTTCTTCATCATCAATAAAGGCTTTGCTTAAACTTACCGTTGCACTGTTGCTTAAGTAAATTCCCGCCCAATTTCCCAAATCGAGTTCGTCGGTATCGTAATCTGTGGACAGATTGTAAATGTTTCTGCTTGAGTTGTAAGTAAGAGATGCCAGAGCATTATTTGCGCAGGAAATGAGCGTAGGGTTTGAAGAGTAATTTCCCGTTATCGAGACAATGTCTTCGGAGGCATAAAGCGGAGTGTATTCCGTTGCGTTGGTGATTAGAGAAACGGGCAAGATACTTTCTTTAATTCCGCTGTAAGTTCCCCGTCTTAACAAAAGTTCGCCGTCGTTGTTTACCAAACCGATTTTTGTCATCGTGTAGGTTGAGGAAACAGATCCGTTTGTCAAATAAAAAGATTCGCCGACATCCAAATCGCCCAAAGTAACGTTGCCGTTGCTGTCGCTGTTTAATTCTATGCCGTCGCCCGAAGTGCCGCCCGTATAAGAAGAAATTGTGTATTTGTCTGTCGTGACAGTTTGATCCGTGACGGCGGCAGTCAAAGAACCTCTGATTAAAGAAATTTCTTTAGCCGAACTGTTCAAAGAAACGGGAATGGTCGTGCCGCCCGACAAAACGAAATAGCCTTCAGAACTGTCTACGTGAAAAGTTGCGTTATCCGTCGTTATTGTCGGAGCAGAAGCTGACGAAGCCGCAAAATTTTCCGTAAAAACAACGCCGCCGCTCAAAACATCTGAAGCAATATAAATGTTTGAAAGTGTACCTTCAAGTGAACTGTCGACCGAAGCACTTGTAATCGACGAGATCATATATTTTTGACCTTTTATGGCGGTTGTGGAGAGCTCGGCATAAAAAATGCGTGTGGCGTCCGTATCTCCGTCGGTGTCGACGGCGATAACTCCTTTATAATAAGAAGAATCTGCCAAAGTATCAAAATCGCTCGCGCCGGTAATGTTGAGCACGCCTTTGTCAACTTCAACAATTTTATACCAATCAGTAGTTGAGGCGGAAGATAAATTGTCGGGCGTCGAACCTGTCAAAGCCAAAGTTGAAGGCAACGATCCTAAAATCATTTTGTCGGCAGTGTTGACGCTGTCATAACCCGAAAAAACTCCCAGAGCAGTTATTGAAAATTTTTCGTCGTTAATCGAAAAGACATCATTTTTATCGAGCGAACCGACTGTTACCGCCGAGCCCGAACCGAGCGTTAAAACTATTCCGTTACTGCCGGCAGTGTTCAGCTTATAAGTTCTGTAAGTATCGTCATTTACATAAAAATCTTCGCCGGGATTTGAAAGCGTTACAACCGCGCCGCCCGAAACTGTGGAAACAGTTATGGCATTTGTCGCGCCTGATATGATGGTTTTTGATACACCGCCGATTTCAATGACTGCGCTTTTGCCGCCGGCAGGAATTGTTATAGGATACGAAGTGGCGGTTTCCCGTGCGGAGGAAACGGGCAAGTCGAGATTCAGCACGGCATTTTCGATAACGGTATAAGTCTCGTCAATTTGATAGAGCGAAAAATTTTCGGCAAGATAAGCCGAAACATCATTGGAAAAATTGCCGCCCGTTATTGAAACAGTCATTCCCGCGCCGAAATTCAAATTGCCCGTGAAAATGCCGCCTTCGATATTTAAAGTGCCGTTCGTGAAAGTGACATTATCTCCAAGCGTCAAAGCTCCGTCCGTGATTGTGCAGGTGTTGCCGCCCAAATCTATTACGGTGTCGGCGGGGATTGTGCCGTTCACTTTTTCGGAAGAATCTGTCGTTAAACTTATTGTCGAGTTGCCCGCAATGACGGCGAGCGCGTCGGTAAAGGTCGAATAAATTTCGTCCGCGATTTTCCAAACGCCGTCAAAACGTTGCAAGTCGAAACTGAATTCATTCCTCATAAATTTATCTCCTTTCCTTGAGTTTGCGGAGGTCAAGGTTTCGTGAGTAAAAAATTTTTCAACCGCATTTTCTCTCCTAAAAAAATTTTACAGATTCCCTCATGAACTTCACCTCCGAAAAATTTTGTCCTTGTTTCTTACAAAAAATTAATCGAACGAAATTTGTTCTTCCTTAATTCTGCCCTTCATTATATCAGTCAAGTCAACAGGGATTGTTAATATTTCGTTAAAAAAATAACCGAACAAGGCGTTGAATGTTCGGTTGAATTTTCGCGGTCAAACGATTTATTTCAGCATGGCGAGCATGGTACCTGCCGCAACCGCCGTGCCGATAACACCCGCAACATTCGGTCCCATTGCGTGCATTAAAAGATAATTGCCGGGTTTTGATTTCATGCCGACGAGTTGACTTACGCGAGCCGCCATTGGAACTGCCGAGACGCCCGCCGAGCCGATAAGCGGATTAATTGCGCCGCCCGTCATTTTGCACATGATTTTTCCGAAAATCAAGCCGCCTGCCGTGCCGCCCATAAATGCGACAAGTCCGAGCCCGATTATCAGCAAAGTATCTGTTCTCAAGAAACTTTCGGCGTTCATCGTCATTCCTGTACCTGTTCCCAAGAAAATCGTAACGATATTAATCAAAGCGTTCTGCGCGGTGTCGGAAAGACGATCCGTAACGCCCGATTCTCTGAAAAGATTTCCGAGCATCAAACAACCCAAAAGTGCCGCGATTGGCGGGAGAAGCAAGCTGATAAAAATCGTTGCGACAATCGGGAAAACGATAAGTTCAAATTTCGTGACTTGCCGCAAATCTTTCATGACAATTTCTCTTTCGGCTTGCGTCGTCATGAGTTTCATAATCGGCGGCTGAATCATGGGGACAAGCGACATGTATGAATACGCCGCAACCGCGATTGCTCCGAGCAAATGCGGCGCAAGTTTTGTTGAAAGATAAATTGACGTGGGACCGTCCGCGCCGCCGATAATTCCGATTGCCGCCGCCTCGTGGACGTTAAAGCCGACAAGCATTGCGCCGCCCAATGCAACGAAAACGCCGATTTGCGCCGCCGCACCCAAAAGCAACGTCGAAGGTCTGGCGAGCAACGGGCTGAAGTCTGTCATTGCTCCTATTCCCAAGAAAATCAGCGGCGGGAAAATTTCATAGGTTATGCCGTAATTGATTGCCTTCATGACGTTCATTTCTTCGCCGAAAAATCCCGTGTTCGGGAAATTTGCCAAGATACAACCAAAGGCGATTGGTCCGAGCAGGAGCGGCTCGAATTCTTTTACAAATGCCATGTACAAAAGAATGAGTCCGACCAAAATCATAATGCCGTTGCCGACCGTGAACGCCGAAAAGCCGCTGTCATTCCAAACTGCTTGGAGCGACACGGAAAATGCATTTAACGCTTCCAAAAAAATCACTCCTTCCTATTTGCGTTGCAGATTGTTAAATTTTGCGGAGGCGCGCCAAGGTGTGCCTTCGTGATTGAGGATTCGCACTGCCCGAACTTGTCCCGAAAAACCGTAAGCCGAAATTGCCGCCGAGATTGCCGCGATTATTTCGGGAGAAACTCCCTGCTCGACAGGTTCGGGCGCGGGAGCGGGAGCCGATTCCGATTTTACGGCTACAAGCGGTTCTTCTTCTTCGACCGGCTCGGGAACTTCGGGTTTTTTTGTCGGATCGACCATGTGAATCAACTTAATCAAAAACATTAATGATACAAGTACAATGAAGACGACCGTCATGTTTATCATCATGATAATCAACGGGTTCGTCGTTACCGGAGAATGTTCCATGAAAAAAATCACCTCGAATGTTATTTGCAAAGCTTTTCGCATTATAATTGCCGCCGAAAAAAAAATAAAGAACTTTTCTGCTGTTTTCAAAAAGAAATTTCAACCTTGCGTCGAAAAATCCTTTTACCTGAAGAATTATTGCCCCCCTTTTTTCTAAAAAGTGGGTTCGCAAAACCTTCGTCATTGTCGGCGGCTCGCCACTTCGATTGAGTTTGAAAATAATTTTTTATTTATAGGATCAACTTTTCTTTGCTTGCCCAAAGAAAAGTTGCAAAAGAAAGGGCACCTCGCGGGGGCGTTTGTTCTTCATTATTCGGAGTAGCAAATAACCCTTGCCGTGTGTGCCGGCAATAGAAACATCCTGTTTCTGTTGCCGGCGGGCGCACGTCCTGTGCGCCCTTTTTTCACCGCTGTTTTTGATAATTTTTTATGGAGGAAATTTTTATGATGACTTTGATTAACGGGCGATTGATTCTGCCCGACTCGAATGGTAATTTTAAAATCTGCGCGGGCTCGGCTTTGAATTTCGATGAGAAAATTATTTCCGTCGGCAAGCCGATTGAAGGCGCGGAGATTATCGACGCGGAAAATAATTTCGTGTCGCCGGGTTTCATAAACATTCACATTCACGGCGCGGCAGGTTTCGATACTATGGACGAAAACATCAACGCTTTGAAAAATTTTGCAGAGTTTTTGCCTTCGACGGGCGTCACAAGTTTTTTGCCAACCACAATGACCATGCCGCTTGAAAAAATTTATCGGGCTTTGAAGAGAATCAGAATCGGGAAAAATTTTTCTCAAGGCGCAAAAATTCTCGGAGCCAATATGGAAGGCGGCTTTATCAGCAAAAAATTTAAAGGCGCGCAGGCTGAAGAAAATATTATCCGCGCAGATTTTTCTTTGATAAAAAATTTCTTCGACGTGATTAAAATCATTACCGTTGCGCCTGAAGAAATTGATTTTGATTTTATCGATCGTTGTCGCGAAAAAAATATCATCGTCTCAATCGGTCACAGCGCGGCTACTTACGAAATTGCAATGGCGGCGATTGCTCGCGGCGCAAATCACATAACGCATCTTTTCAACGCCCAAAGCGGACTTCATCACAGAAAACCCGGCGTCGTCGGCGCGGCTTTTGATTCAAGCGCGATTGTCGAACTCATTGCCGATAATGTTCACGTCTGCCCCGCCGCGCAGAGAATTGTTGCCAAAGTCAAGCCGCGCAGTGAAATTATTTTGATAACAGATTCATTGCGGGCTTGCGGCTTGGGCGACGGTTTAAGCGAATTGGGCGGACAAAAAGTTTTCGTCAAAGGAAATGTCGCAACGTTGGAAGACGGAACACTTGCGGGCAGTGTCGCAACTTTGAACAACGTTTTAAAAAATTTCTGCGAAAACACTTCAACCGATATTGCGGCGGGCGTCGAACTCGTAACAAAAAATCCCGCCGTCGAACTCGGTATTTTCGACAAGACGGGCTCTTTGGAAGTCGGCAAGGCGGCGGACATCACAATCTTTGACGACGACTTTAACATTAAGAAGACTTTTGTAAACGGGAATTTAATTAGGAACTAGGAACTAGGAACTAGGGAATAGGTTTTTCATTCCTAATTCCTAATTCCTAATTCATAATTCCTAATTGCCTTTTCAAGGCTTCGGCGGCGGCGCGATTCATGCTCGGCACGGCGGCAAGTTCCTCAACCGTTGCCGATTTTATTTTTTCTATCGTCCCGAATTTTTTAAACAGCTCGGCGCGTCTTTTCGCTCCGATGCCCGCCACATTGTCCAATTCCGATTTCAAATTTCGTGCCCGCCGAAGTTTTCTGTGATAAGTTATCGCAAATCGATGGGCTTCGTCACGGATTCTCTGCAGAAGTTTTAACGCTTGACTGTCTTTGGGCAATTCGACGGGGATTGACGCGCCTTCAACGAAAATCAATTCAAATTGTTTTGCCAAGCCGACGACGGGCACTTTATGTCCCGCGCCGCGAATTATTTCAAGCGCAGAATTTAATTGCCCGATTCCGCCGTCGATAACTATTAAGTCGGGCAAATTTTCTTCGGAAAGTTTCTCATATCGGCGGCTCGTGACTTCGCGCATTGACAAAAAATCATCGGGCTTGCCTTCCGTCGAACGAATTTTGAAGCGGCGATAACTTTTTTTATCGGGCACGCCGTCTTCAAACACAACCATTGACGCTACAGTTTCCGCGCCTTGAATATGCGAAATGTCAAAGCACTCCATGCGGCGCGGGAGTTTCGGCAAGTTCAAAAATTTTTTCAGCTCCTCGACCGCGCCTTTTGTCTGTGCATTTTTTATTTGTCGCCGCGCAGATTCTTCCGACAAAAATTTCTGCGCGTTTTCAATCGCCATTTCAACCAGCGAACGTTTCACGCCGCGTTTCGGCTCCAAAATTTTCGCGCCGAGCCATTCAGCCAAAATTTTTAAATCGTCTTCCGCCAATGCGACGGGCAATAAAATTTCTGTCGCCGAAATTTGCGCCCGACTGTAATATTGCTTTATAAATTCCGTGACTGCCTGCGCGTCCGATTCGTCCGCCGCGCCGTTTAATAAAAAATTTTCGCGCCCGACAACTTTTCCGTCTCGAATAAAAAAAATCTGTGCGCAAGTCTCGCTGTCAAGCCGCGCCAAGCCTATTGCGTCCGCGTCGCCCAAATCGGTTACGATTTTTTGTTTCTCCGTAACTTTTCTTATTGCCGACAAAATATCTCTGAACTTCGCCGCCTGTTCAAAATTCAATGCCTCCGCCGCCGCCGTCATCTGTGCAGAAATTTCGCGTTCAACCTGCGCGGTGTGTCCTTCCAAAAATTTTTCTGCCGCATTGACAAAGCGCATATAATCTTCGCGAGAAATTTTGTTTGCACAGGGCGCGAGGCATCGTTTAATGTGAAACTCCAAACACGGACGCTTTGAAAAAATTCTGCAAGTTCGGAGCGGAAAAATTTTTCTTAAAAGTTGAAGAGTTTCCTTGACGGCAAGCCCGTTCGTGTAAGGTCCGAAATATCGCGAGCCGTCATGAATCACGCGCCGCGTCAAAATTATTCGCGGAAATTCTTCGGCAGTGATTTTGAGATAAGGATAACTTTTATCGTCCTTGAGACTGATATTGTAGCGCGGGCGATATTTTTTAATCAAATTGCATTCCAAAATCAGAGCCTCGACTTCGTTTGACGTGACGATTGTTTCAAAGTCGACGATTTTGGCGACCATTGCCTTGACTTTCGCGCCGAGATTTTTATTCGATTGAAAATATTGGCGGACGCGATTTTTTAAAACCTTAGCCTTGCCGACATAAATAATTTTCCCGCGAATATCTTTCATGAGGTAAACGCCGGGCGCGGCGGGCAACGTTTTCAATTTTTCTTGGAGAATATCCATTACAAATTTCCTTTCGGAGGCGAGAAAATGAATTTTAAAATTTATACGGACGGTTCATGTTTGGGGAATCCGGGCGCGGGCGGTTGGGCGGCAGTTATCGTTGACGAAAAAAATAATCGCGAAGAACTTTTCGGCGGCGAAGAACATACAACCAACAATCGCATGGAACTTACGGCGGCGATTAAAGCTTTGGAAAAAATTTCGGCGGGCGACCGCGCGGAACTTTTTACGGACAGCAGTTATCTCAAAAATGCTTTTACAAACGGCTGGCTCGTCAAATGGAAAAGAAACGGCTGGAAAACTTCAACCAAAAATCCCGTGCTCAACAAAGATTTATGGCTTACGCTTGACGAATTAATTTCGTCGCGCAATGTGAATTTTAATTGGGTGAAAGGGCATGCGGGAAATTTTTTCAATGAACGTTGCGATGAACTTGCTCGTTCGACGGCAGAAAAATTTCAGCGCGGTATTTTGAAAAATCCTCCGTTGCAAAAAAATTCTTCTCCGAAAAAAACTATTCCTCGCGGTCAGTTGAGTTTGTTTGATTGAAAATTATATCACAGTTGTCGAAAAAGTGCTTGTCACTTGGAGAAAGTCAATGAAGGACGAAAAAAGGAGCCGTCATGGATGACGGCTCCGCCGGCAACAGAAACAGGATGTTTCTATTGCCGGCACACACGGCAAAGGTTATTTGCTACTCCGAATAACGAGAGACAAACGCCCCTGCGAGGAGCCTTTTCTTTTTGCAATGCGTAATTCGTAATGCGTAATGAAAAAGCTTACAGCGGGTGGCGAAGACACGGGCGCACAAGGATGTGCGCCCGCCGGCAACGAAAACAGGATGTTTTCTTGCCGGTTGGAGCCCCTTTTCTTTTGCAAACTTTTCTTTTGGGGCGGCAAAAGAAAAGTTTGTTCAATACACAAAGTTAAAAATGAACTTGAAAGTTGCCGAGACGCCGAGATGGTTTTGCGTGCCCACTTTAGAAAAAAGGGGGACTATCTCCCTTTAGATTGATCGTTGTCTTCGCGGCTCGGCACATCATTTTGAACGGGAATATCGGGAAAATCGTTCGATTGCGGTTGCGGTTCGAGTTCGCGGACAGGTTCGGGTTCGCGATAAGGTTCCGGTTCATGATAAGGTTCGGGCTCACGGACAGGTTCAGGCTCCGGTTCGGGTTGCGGAGCAGGACGACTTGCAATTACCAAATCGACATAAGATCCGACTTCAACTTCAACGTCGGGCGAGGGATATTGAGAAATAACCGTGCCTTCCGCCTGCGAACTTTCTTGATAAGTGACGGAGCCGACATAAAGCCCGCGATTTTCTATGCTGTCTTCAGCCGAGCCGAGCCCCGAACTGTAAACGTCGGGGACGCGAGCAAATTTTTTTTCGGATTTCGGTTCGTCAGCCTTTTTATTGTCGGATTTATTGTCAGACTTATTGTCGGATTTATTGTCGGTTTTATTATCAGATTTATTGTCGGGTTCGCCGCCGCCGCGAGAAACGATTAAATCAATCGCTTGTCCGCGAATAATTTTCGTGCCCGTCGTCGGGTCATGAGATAAAACAGTTCCCGGTTCGCTTGAAGAATCTTTTTCGTAAACACTGCCCACATTCAAGCCGAGCTTTTGCAGTCTTTCAAGCGCGGCGGATTTCGCCAAACCTGCAAGATCGGGCATTTCGATTTCTTCGCCGCCCTTGCTGACGTAAATTGTAACAACTCTGTCGCTTTTAACCGTCTTGCCGAAGTCGGGGTCTTGCGAAACAACTTGCCCCGCAGGAACAGTTGCGTCGTAAGTTTCGGCAATGTTCACGCGAAGATGTCCGTCCTCCAAAATTTGTCGCGCCAATGCAAGTTGCTTGCCTTTTACGTCGGGAACCGTTACGACATTTTCCGTGTTCCAAACTTTTCCGAACGCCGCAAAAATCCCTACGCCGAAGCCCATTACCAAAACGAAAAACATCATCGCCATGAAAGTTTTCGTCTTGTAAAAAGGTTTCTGTTTGACTTCGGGCTTTTTGGATTCTTCTTGATTGTTGCCTTGAGTTCCCAAACCTTGACGATCTGTGCGGCGCGGGGGAATTTCTGTTCGCGGCAAACGTTTTGTGGCATCGGGGTCGCTTCTCTGCGTTACACTCAATGCCGATTCGACTTTTGAAAGTTCTTGGACAAGTTCAAAACTCGACGGGCGAATTTCGGGACTTTTACTCATTGCTCGACAGACGATAGCCTCAAGCATCGGCGGAATTTGCGGGCGATAACGGCTCGGAGTAATCGGATCCTCTTCAATGTGTTTCATCGCTATTGCAACGGGATTGTCGCCCGTGAACGGCAATTTATTTGTCAACATTTCATAAAGCACAATCCCCAAAGAATAAACGTCGGACTTGGGAGTTATCGCGCCGCCGCGAGCTTGTTCGGGCGAAAAATAATGAACGGAGCCGACAACGCTCCCGCCGTAAGTCAGCGTCGATTCCGTGACTGCGCGGGCAATTCCAAAATCTGTAATTTTTGCGTGATCGTCTTCCGTCATTAAAATGTTGTGCGGCTTGATGTCGCAGTGAACGATATTATTTGCGTGCGCGTGCGTCAAGCCGTTTGCAATGTCTTTTGCGATTGAAGTTGCCGTCAAAAGCTCAAGCGGTCCTTCGTCCTGCATTTTTTTCTTGAGAGTATCGCCCTTAACATACTCCATAACGATATAATGATCGTTGCCGGCAACTCCGACATCATAAATGCTGACAATATTCGGATGCGAAAGGCGCGCCGCCGCTTTTGCCTCGCGATGAAATCTTTCAATAAATTCTACGTCCGAACGATATTCCGCATGTAAAATTTTTATCGCTACGGGACGAGAAAGGAGTCTGTCGTGAGCTTTGTAAACTTCCGCCATGCCGCCGCTGCCGATTTTCTCTTCCAATTCATAACGCCCGCCCAAGACTCGCTGAATCATTTAATCTCGTCCCTCCTTAAATTGAAAATAAAATTCACTGCTCTTTTTACTCCGCAAAAAATTTTTGTTGTTGCAGGACAGACAAGGAATTTTTTGCGCCGAGTAATTTTCCGATTCGTAACACCGATTGAGGACTTGCCGAATCATTTAACCTCGTCCTCCTTAAATTAATGCGTCGTGAGCTATTCTCAACGCGCAATGAAAAGCCGTGTTCATTGCTGAATACAAACTCATGACGCAATTCAAAATTTCGCGAAACATGACTAATCAACTCCGACAACGATAACCGAAACATTGTCCTTGCCGCCCGCCGAAAGTGCGGCTTCAATCAGCGCGTCGGCAGGATTTTGCGCAGTCTGTAAAATTTTTTTAATGCTTTCATCGTCAACCATATTCGTTAAGCCGTCCGTGCAAAGTAAAAACATGTCGCCGCCTTCGACGGGAAAATTTGCTTGATCGATAAAAATTTTCTCAACCGCGCCGACCGCTTGAATCAAAACATTTTTCATCGGATGAACGCGAGCTTCTTCGGGCGTCAAATCGCCGCGCCTTACCAAAGTTTCAACGTAAGAATGATCTTCGGTTATCTGCTCCAGAAAATTATTTCTCAGCCGATAAAGTCTGCTGTCGCCGACGTGCGCGAAGTAAGCAAGCTTTTCGTCCAGAGATAAAATTGTCGCGGTTGTGCCCATGCCCGAATAATTTTCGTTCTGCCGTGCCAAATCTGAAATTTTTTTGTTCGCCGTGAGAATCGCCGATGCCAAAATTTTTTCGTTCCAAGGCGGCGGAGTTTTCAACAGGAAATTTTTAACCGTCTCGACCAGCGTGCGGCTTGCCACTTCGCCCGCTTTGGCTCCGCCCATGCCGTCCGCCACAACAAATATTTTCGGCTCTATGACAATCAGCGAGTCTTCATTGTTACGCCGAACTTTTCCGACGTGCGTCGCTTGAAATATCTTCGCCAAAATTTTTCTCCCCTTCATTAATCCGACGAGTGAGTTGCTTTTGTTGATTGTAACAAAACATTTTTTTCCAGTCAATATTCAGGTTTTATTCAGCGTATAAAAAAATCGCCGCAAGGATTTTTTTCCCTGCGGCTGCTTCGATTTAAAAAAATTTTTTACTTAACCCATCTCGAACGTACCGTCGTAAAGAACATATCGACAGAGTTGCCGAAACCCGGATCGCTTAAAGTTGTGTCGCTTGCCTGCGAGCTGTTCAGATATACGTAGATATTTCTTTTCAAGCCGTGAATCCCAAAAGAGGCGTAGCGAGAATTTTCGCTGAGATTGAACGCTTCTTTAGATTTATAAACCCATTCAAAGTTACCGAAATTCGCTTCCTTGTATTTGTCTTCAACCGCATTCAAAGTATTTTCGTCATATTCTTCAGTGTAACTTCCGTTATCTTTATTCTTGAAAACTTTGCTGTAAGGACGGCGAATAACGCTCGTGGGCAACGTATCGAAAGAAACATTTCCGTAGCTGTCGACATAAAATTCAGGATCATTGCCCGTTGCGTTGACTTTATTTCCTGCTGCCGTGCCGAGCTGAACGAAACTTTTTGCGACGACAAAACCAATCATTTTATGTCCGTTGCCGATAATAACAACGGGGCTGTGCGGCGCGAACAAAATTCCTTTGAAATCTTTGTTGAGATTCAAAATTACGGGCAGAGGATCGCGGACTCTCAAATTCGGATATTTCTCTTTTGCCGTTTGATTGTTACCTACATCAACATCGCCGTCAAGTTGCGCACGGTCGGGACCGTCGTAAAAGATAACCAGCGGACGATAACTGTTGCTCGTATTGTCGAAGTTCACATTGATAAAAATTTGTCGGACTGTTGTATTTTGTTTGTCGCCGCCGCCTTCGTTGAGTTCCTCGCTCTCAATGCGGAACCAAAGCGGATCGGTACTCGTGCCCGAAAAACCGCCGTCGATATTAAATCGCGTGTGCACTCTGTGCTTAATTGCTTCCTTACCTTCGGATGAGGAAATTTTACTGTAAGAAGTCGTAGTTTGTCCCCAACGTGTGGTTGTGGTTTTCTTTTGAAAGTTAAAAGTTATTTTGTTGCTGTCATATCTGCTTGCGTAGGCGTGATTTTTTATCGAAGTAAATGTATCGCCGCCTTCGCTGAAAATGGAATTTAAATCCCAGCGCGTCTCGAATAAGCCGTGACCTACACCGGCAGTGTCACTCAGCCCGTGATTATACATTAAGTCGGAGCCCAAATCGAGAAAGAATCTGTCTTTGTAAATCGTTTTTGAAGTTATGTGAGTTATTTCCTTGCGCATATAATCGCTGTCGTAAACAGAGCCGCCGGTATCGGGATAAAAACAGCGAGCGTCTGCATACGATTGACTTGAGCCGCCTTCAGTATAAATTTTCATCCAAGTTTTATAAACCTTTGTCATTTCGTGACCTTCATAGTCGGGCGTGGAACCGGTTATGTTGTTCGGATCAGCATAATATCCTTTTCTCATGACGGCGTAAATCGAATTGCCTTCGACTTCGGGTTCAATGGCAGTATCTACATCTTCGGGTATCGTGTTGTCTTCGGGGATATTTTCAGCCCATTGTGCGTAAAGCGTGAGGCTGCCGCCGCTGAAATCTTGTTCAGTTATCTTATCGCCGTTTTGATAAGATTTGCCGCTGCCGTCCGCCGCCGTGTTCCAACCTAAAAAAATATGCTCTTCGCGTTCAGCCGACTGATTGACCGTCGAATTAACTTTTCCGTCTTCATCTTCTTGAAGTGTTATCGTTTTTGTAGTTCCGTCAGGCAGTGTGCCGCCGTTTGCATTAAATATCAAAGTCACATTATTTGTTTCGGGTGTTTCGGGTGTTTCGGGTGTTTCGGGCTTTTCAGGTAAAGTTGGAGTATCGGGGACGTCAGAGGTGTCAACCCCGGAAGGAATTTCGGGAACATCGGGAATGACAACGTCATCTTCATCTGCAGAATTCACAACTGCCCGCTTTGAAATCAGAGCGACTGCCGTCACGGGCGCAGCCATATCGTCAAACCAGCCGGGCAACATAAAATGTTTGATCTCTTCCTTCAAGCGGACGACGTAATAAAGATTGTCATCTTTCTCATAAAGTTTTTGTTCGGATTGAATCTCCGCTTTTGTCCAAGAATCGGTCAGCGAACTGTGGCTTTCGCTCGACAGATTTTTGTTGACATATTCTTCGGCAACGCTGTTACCGTTTTCAACCGCCGTCAACTCGTAAATATTGGTTACGCGGTATTCGTTGCTGACTTTGGCGGGATATTTGCCGACGAGCGTGATGCTTTTATAGCCCGAAAAATATTCACTGTCCATGATAGTTTGAGCACCCGCAACCGCCGCCGCGTCCGCCGCATTTTGCAAGCGCGAGACATTCACATAGTACCAACCGAGATCAAGAGCCACTCCGAGAAATAAAAACAAAATCGGAATGAGCACAGCGAAAAGCACGGCAACTTGTCCGCGACATTTTAAAATTCGATAATCGGGGGGGGGTAAGTTTTTAAAATAATTTTTCTTCATGTTCAAGGATTCCTCCATATAAAAACTATAAAATCGGTGTCCGAAGTTTTTCCATTGCGATCATAACATCAAGATTTAGTTTTTTCAACGGTTTTATTTCCGCGCAGGTTTCAATCTCTTTATGTGATAAAAATATGCGAAGATTAAACAGATCGTCGTGAGGAGCCAGCTTAGGGGATAAACGAGCATCAAAGTTTCGTAGGTCGGGATTTTTTCAAAAGCCGTGAAAACCCAAGTCACCCGCAAGCCGCAAACGCAAATCAAAGTTATTACGGCAGGCGTCATTGAAATTCCGTAGCCGCGCAGAGCTCCCGATAAAGTTTCCAGAATTACATTCAGCATTTCGGGCGCGACGATATACCAAAGCCGAATTGCGCCGAGCCGAAGGACTTCGGGGTCTTCGTTGAAGAGACTCAAAACTTCTTCCACAAAAAATAAAATCATAAAGCAAAGCGTCTGCGTGAAAAATGCACTCAAGCCCATTGAAACCCAAGTCGCCCGCTTGCAACGAGGCAAATTTCCCGCGCCGTAATTTTGTCCGACAAAAGTTGTTGTCGCCTGCCCGAAGCCGTTTACCACGCAGAAAACATTTATTTCGATTGTAAACGCCGCCGCCGAAGCCGCCATTGCGTCCGCGCCCAAAGAATTTATCGCCGCTTGAATCAAAAGATTCGACAGAGAAAAAACCATTCCCTGAATGCCCGCCGGCAAACCGATTCGGACAATTTCAAAAAGCTCTTCCTTGTCGACAATCAGCGCGTTGAGATGGAGTTTTATAATTCCTTCGGCTTTCAAAAGTTCTCGGAATAAAATCAGTGCGCTTAAAAAATTGGCAAGGACTGTCGCCGCCGCCACGCCCGCAACTCCCAAATCGAATTGCAGGACAAAAATTAAATTCAAAATGATATTCGCAATGCTTGCAAAAACCAATGCGATTAACGGCGTGCGCGTGTCGCCTTTGCTTCGGAAAATCGCCGCTTGAAAATTGTAGAAACTTATCGCGGGCAAGCCGAGCAGAAAAATTCGCAGATAAGTTTCCGCCATTTCCACGACGCTTGACGGCACTTCCAAGAAATAAAAAATCGGCTCGACCAAAAGTTCCGCGATTATACAGAAAAGAATTCCGCAAATGCCCGCCAAGATAAAAGCCGTGCTCACCGCCGATTGTGCGCGATCAATTTTTTGTGCGCCGATATTTTGGGCGATAACGACGTTCGCGCCGAGACTCAAGCCCATCATCAAGCTGACGATTAATCCGACCATCGAAGTATTGTTGCCGACCGCCGCCATTGCATTTTTCCCGACGAATTGTCCCAATGTGAAAACGTCCGTCGCATTTAAAAATTGTTGCATACCGCCCGTTATTGCCAGCGGCAACGCGAAAATAATTATTTTGTCCCACAGCGAGCCGTGCAACATGTCTATATCTCTTGCGTTCAAAAAAAAGCCTCCAAACCTTTAAATCTTTATCAAAATATATCACAACGACGCGCAAAAAAAAATTCCCTCGCCCGCGCAGGTTGAGGGATTTTTTTATCCGAAAAATTTTTATCTGATTGAAACATCGCCCGCCGCGTCCCAAAAAATCTTTCAAACTCTTAAATCTTTATCAAAATATATCACAACGACGCGCAAAAAAAAAATTCCCTCGCCCGCGCAGGTTGAGGGATTTTTTTATCCGAAAAATTTTTATCTGATTGAAACATCACCCGCATAAACCGCCCGCCGTCCGTTTTTAGTCTCGACGACAAGTGCTCCGTCCGAATTCAAATCAACTGCTTTGCCCGTAAAATCTTCGCCTTCGCCCGCCGAGATAACGCGAACATTTTTTCCGAGCGTGACATTATATTTTTTCCAACTCTCAATGACTTTATCAAAACCCGAATTTTTGACTTCGATATAAAGCTTGTCGAATTCTTCAAGCACTGCGCGGAAAATTTGCACGCGAGATAAAATTTCGCCGTTCATTTCGGAAAGCGACGCCGCAACGTCTTGAAGTTCTTCGGGAAAATCTTCGCGGCTGATATTTACATTGATTCCGACGCCGACGACGATATAAGTTATCTTGCCGATTTCGCCCGTTATCTCCGTCAAAATGCCGACGAGTTTTTTTCCTTCAAACATAATGTCGTTTGGCCATTTGATCTCGGCTTTGAGATTGAAACGCGCCATTGCTTCGGCAACCGCAACCGCCGCCATCAAAGTAAGTTTCGGAGCATCTTTCGGCAAAATTTCAGGGCGCAAAATAACGGAAAACCAAATGCCTTTTCCTCGCGGCGAAAAAAATTTTCTGTCAAGCCGCCCTTTGCCGACTTCCTGTTCTTCGGCAACAACGATTGTTCCTTCTTCCGCGCCGTTATAGGCAAGAGCTTTTGCAACGCGATTTGTCGAGTCAACCGAAGGATGATATTCCATGTTCTTGCCGATAATTTCTGTTTCAAGCCCGATTTGAATTTCACTCGGCAAAAGAAGATCGGGCGCGTCTTTTAATTTGTAACCGCATCTTTCTCGGCTGATAATTTCGTAGCCGCTCTCTCGAAGTTTCTGAATATGTTTCCAGATAGCAGTACGGGAAATGCCCAACTCTCCGGCGATGCTCTCGCCCGAAACAAAATTGTCGCCCGCATTCTTCAAAATCTCAACGATTGTCTTTCGCATATTCATTCACCTCGCAGAAAATTTTAGCATAGAAAATTTAACTTTTCAATCAAAAGACAGCCCCGCTTTAAAAGCGGGAGAACAGCGGTCGCGCTCCTGCTTAAAAAATTTTCGGAGCAACTAACCGCGGTTGTACGCAACGCTGCGCATTGCTAGCCCAATAAAATTTTTTCAAAAGACAGCCTCAATCGTGCCGATAATTTCTCCGCGATGATTTTTTAAAACGGGCGGGAAAATTTTATCCAACTCCGCCGCCTCGTCTTTTGTCAGCAAATCCAATTTTTTCAACACGGCGATTGTCATTGGAGTTACCGCCGCATAATCGCCGTCCTCAATTTTAAAAGTTATGCCCAAGTCGCCGTCTTTGACAGCCAAGCAGTAAACCGCGTCCGAGCCGATTTTTGCAATGATTCTTCCGCCCGTGACTTCAGAAACCGCCAAATCGATTCTGCCCGTCCCCGAAATTATTTGCGGATATTTACTCATTGCGTCGCGAATTTTTGTTGCCGCGTCTTCATATTCTCCCCAATCGCCTTTACTAGGCGTTGAAAGTCTTGCATAGGCAAGCGACATGTTATAAATCGGCAGATAAAATACGGGTACGCCGCAACCGTCAATTCCTATTTCCAATTTGTCTTCGGGCATTTTCGACGCCATTGCCACATGTTTAAAAATAATTTTCTGCGCTTCGTGTTCGGGTTGAGTATAGCCTTCGTAGGGAATGCCGAGCATCATTGACAGCGCGATTATCTGCGAATGTTTTCCCGAACAAGGATTGTGGACGGGCAAAACTTTTTCTCCCGCCGCAATAATTTTTTTGAAAGCCTTGCCGCTCATCGGGCGAACAATTCCGCAATCCAAAACCGACTCATCAAGTCCGAGTTTCGACAAAATTTCTCTGACAAGTGCCACGTGATTTTCTTCGCCGCTGTGACTGGAGACCAAAAGCGCAAGTTCTTCTTCCGTTATGGAATATTTTTCGAGCCCGCCGTTTTTCACGAAGGGCAAGGCTTGAAAAGGTTTCGCCGCCGAACGCCAAAACATCGGCAAATGCGCATTGCCGACCGCCGCCACGACTTCGCCCTTGCAATTTACCGCCGCAACGTCGCCGCGATGAATATTTTCAACATGCCCTGCGCGGGTGTAATGCAAAACAATTTCACTCATAAAAATTCCTCCCAAAAATTATTTTCCGAAATAATCATACCAACGAGCAATGATATTGTTTCGTTCAAGCGCAATGGCTTTTAAAAGCCGCGTCAAATCTTTTTGCGGAACACGACTTTTATTGTGCGCCACAACGGGATTACTTTCCGGCGGAAGCCAAATTTTTGTGGCATTGGCGGATTGTTTTCCTTTTGCAACATGAACATGAACGGGCTCGTTGTTTTCATTTGACCAAAAGAAAATTTTGTAACCGTAGAGCTCATATAATATCGGCAACGATTTCACCGTCCTCGCGGGCAATTTCCCAAATCAACGGGCTGTGTCTTGCCACGAATTGCCGCAATTTATATTCCTCGTCTTCGGTAAAGCCCATACATTTTTTGCAGTAGCACACGGGCAAAACATATTCGGCAATGTCAAAGCCGTTTTCATTGGGGCGTTCGAGATGAACGGTTATACTTTCGCCCGTCCGCTTTGAAAAATGAATGTCCGTAAAAGTGACGGTTATATTTTCGGGGACGAGCTTTAAATATTCGTGACGCAAAAAATTTTCCTCCCTGCAAAAAAATTAGGAAGGTCAAAATTTCTTCAACCTCCCTGAATCTATCGTTCTGCTGAATTTTTTTTAAACGGGATCGGGCGTCGAGCCGTCGGGAATTTTCGGTTGTTCGACTTCCTTAACCAATTCGACGGGTACGGGTTCGGGCGGCGGAGTCGGCGGGTCGACAGGCGGCTTTTCCAAATCAATTTTCTTTTCGCCGAAGACAATATCTTTAAGTTCCTGCGCCGTCAACGTCTCCTTGTCCATCAAAGCCTGCGCGATTTTTTCAAGACTGTCGCGATTATCGTTTATGATTGTGCGGCAAGCCTCGTAAGCTTCTTCCATGTACTTGTGAATTTCTTTGTCGATTTCGCCCGCAACTTCCTCCGAATAATTTTTCTGCGTCTGCCCGAAATAATATTGCTGAGAAGGATCGCCGCCGTAAGAAACAAAGCCCAAATGTTCACTCATGCCGTATTGCATAATCATTGCGCGAACAATGCGGCTCGCCTGCTGAATGTCTTGAGATGCGCCCGTAGAAATTTCGTTGAGAACAATTTCTTCGGCGACGCGCCCGCCCATTGCAACTTTCAATCTGTCCAAAAGTTCCGAGCGCGTGGCGTAACTTCGATCTTCTTTCGGCAACATGAGAGTATAACCGCCCGCCCTGCCGCGAGGAATTATCGTAACTTTGTGAACAGGATCGGCGTGCTTTAACATCATGCCCACCAAAGCATGTCCGCCTTCGTGATAAGCCGTCAACTTTTTTTCGTCCTCGCTCATGACTTTGGATTTTCTTTCGGGACCCGCCATAACTCGTTCAATCGATTCTTCAAGCTCCGTCATGTTAATTTCGTGTTTATTTCTGCGCGCCGCCAAAAGTGCCGCTTCATTGACAAGATTAGCCAAATCCGCGCCCGTAAATCCCGGAGTCCGCCGCGCCAAAATATCCAAGTCGGCATCCTTCGCAATGGGCTTGCCTTTTGTGTGAACTTTTAAAATCGCAATTCGTCCCACAACATCGGGCTTATCGACGACAATTTGTCTGTCAAAGCGTCCCGGTCTCAAAAGTGCTTGATCCAAAATGTCGGGGCGGTTCGTTGCCGCAATTATGATTATCCCTTCGTTGGGCGCGAAACCGTCCATTTCGACAAGCAACTGATTCAAAGTTTGTTCGCGTTCATCATGTCCGCCGCCGACATTCACTCCGCGTTGACGACCGACAGCATCAATTTCATCAATAAAAATTATGCAGGGAGAATTTTTTTTCGCCTGCGCGAATAAATCTCTGACTCGCGACGCGCCGACGCCCACGAACATTTCCACAAAATCGGAGCCGCTTATAGAGAAAAACGCAACGCCCGCTTCTCCCGCGACAGCTTTTGCCAAAAGAGTTTTGCCCGTGCCGGGCGGACCGAAAAGTAAAACGCCTTTAGGAATTCTCGCGCCGAGATCATTAAATTTTTTCGGGTGCTTAAGGAACTCGACGACCTCTTGAAGTTCTTCTTTGGCTTCATCCGCGCCCGCCACGTCGTTAAACGTGACTTTGACTTTGTCGCCGCCCATCAATTTTGCGCGGCTTTTCCCGAAAGACATAACTTTGGAGCCGCCGCCTTGAGTTTGCATGATTATGAAATACCATGCGCCAATCAAAATTACTATCGGCAACAAAGAAGAAAGGAGCGTCATCCACCACGGCGGATCTTTCGGATTCTGCGCAGTTATTTCTACTCCTTTGGCTTCGAGTTTTCCGACAAGATTTTCGTCGCCAATCGGCTCGTCGGGTGCTATCGTCGTGAACTCGCCGCCGTCCTTTTTCGTGACTTTAATCGTATTCTTTACCAATACAACTTTCGTGACTTCGCCCTTTTCAACCATCTCCAGAAATTGCGAATAAGCGGTTTCTTCCACAGGTTGAGGCTTCACGGAAAAATAGTCATAAGCAGTTATCGCGATAAAAATCACCAGCAAATAAAACCCGACGTTGCGCAAAAAACTGTTCAATCAAAACGCCCCTTTAATTAATGTGTAATGAGCAATGTGTAATGAGTAATGAATTTGGAATCAGGAATTACTCTTTACGGTTTTTGTAATGGCAGTCAAAATTTTAATAAGCTCGACACAATCTGTCAGCAAACTCTCGGCTTGCTTTTTCGTTATGTATTCGGTTCTTTCAAGAAGTTCAATCCAATATTCGGTTTCAGATGCTTCTTTCATGGCAATATACATTTTCGCGTTAAAATCTGCTTTGGATTGAGCATAGGTCGCTTCCTTGATGTTGGCTCCTATACTTGTGCCGCTTCTCAAAACTTGCTTTGAAAGAACATATTCCGAACGAGTATCCTTCAAAAATTTATACAGCTTCACAATCCTTACGGCAAAATCCATGCTCTTATCAACTATCACATTGAATTTTTTCATTGCTCATTACTCATTACTAATTGCTAATTGCTAATTGCTTTTCATTTTCCACCGTAAACACTGCGTTTCAGAATTCCCAGATAAGGCAGGTTGCGATAATGTTGCGCGAAGTCAAGCCCGTAGCCGACAATAAAATCATCGGGAACTTCAAAGCCGCAATAATCAATCTTGACATCGACTTTGCGGCGGCTCGGCTTGTTGAGAAGCGTACAGATTTTTACGCTGTTCGCCTTCTTGTCAAGAAAATATTCGATAAGAAAATTCATCGTAGTGCCGGAGTCGATAATGTCTTCCACAAGCAAAATATCTCTGCCCTTCGGATCGTTGTCGAGATTTTTAAGAATGTTGACTTTGCCGCTTGTGTGAGAATTGGCATCGTAGCTGGAGGCGATAAGAAAATCGAATTGGACGGGAATGGTCAGCCGCCGCACAACGTCGGTATAAAACATAACCGCGCCGTTGAGAATGCCGACCGTCAAAAGCGGCTTGGCGATATTTTTGTAATCCTCGCTGATTTGCGCGCTGAGCTCCTTGACACGAGCGGCGATCTCTTCCTCGGTGTACAGCACGCGTTCAATGTAATCTTCCTTACTTTTCAAAGCAATCAACCCTTTCCGATAAAATTTTTGGTTATGTAAAGTTTTCCTTTCCTTAAATCAGCCCGCAAATTTTTTGGGATCTCGACACCCGACAAATTGTTCAACAAAACTTTTCGGACGCCTTCAAAGTGCACAAAGCCGAAATCTTTTGTCGAGCCCGTGACTTTTGCGAGAAATTTTTTTATGACGACTCGTTGAAGTGCGGGATGGAGTTTCAAAAAATCTGCGCGGATAATGCAATTTCCTTTGACGACGGCGGAGAAAATTTTTTCTGCCTGCGCGGAGATGAAGTCCGATTCTTCCGCCGTGACTTCGCCGAGTCTGCAGAGAGTTTCGACAAGCGCGGGATTAAATTTCTCCAACGTCGGGATAAGTTCCAAGCGAATTTTATTGCGCGTCGCTTCCGCCTCGAAATTGGTTGCGTCAAGGCGCGGCAGTAAATTTTTTTCTCGGCAGAAATTTTCAAGCTCGACTTTCCTGAATCTTAACAGCGGGCGAATCAACAAGCCGTATTCTTCGGAAAAAGTTCTGAACTTCATCGCCGATAAACCTTCCGAAGTCGCACCGCGCAGAAGCCGCATTAAAATTGTCTCTGCTTGATCGTCGGCATGATGCGCCAATGCTATCGCGTCAAAATTTAAATCTCGTTTGACTTTGCTTAAAAATTCGTAACGAAGAATTCGCGCTGCCGTCTCGATTGAAATTTTATTTTCTGCCGCGAAAGCTTTAACGTCGCCGCCGGCTCCGACAAATTTTATGGCGTGTTCTTCGGCAAAATTTTTTACAAAAGCCGCGTCGTCAAGCGATTCTTGTCCGCGCAAGCCGTGTTCAAAGTGCGCAATGCAAAGTTCTAAATCGAATCTTCGCCGAGAATTTATCAGCAGTTCAGCCAACGCAAGCGAATCTGCTCCGCCCGATACCGCGATTAAAATTTTGCGGACGCCGTCGAAAATTTTTTCTGTTGCGCAGACGTCAACAAATTTTTTCAGCAACGGCAATTCTCCATTCCTGATAGGTTTTAGGTTTTAGGTTTTAGGTTTTAGTTCCTGGTTCCTAATTAAAAAAAAAGTGCAAGGGACGCGATTTAATCCGACCGCCGCGAGCCGCGACCGCCGCGCTTGGAGTCCGTTTTTCTTTTTAAATCCGTTAAGCGTTCGTCGCTGTCCTTAAGGAATTTCGACAGCTTATCTTCAAACGATGCCGACAGTTGTTTTTGCGGTTTGCGAAAGTCGCCGCGCCGATTTTGTTTTGAAGATTGCGCTTCACTTTCGGGCGGCTTGGGCTTTGCCTGTTTCAGCGACAAGGCAATTTTGTTGCCGTCAATGCTGACGATTTTCACTTGAACTTTGTCGCCCTCGCTCAAAAAATCGTGAACGTCATTGACATAGACATCGGCGACCTCCGAAATGTGAATCAGCCCGACTTTTCCTTCTTCCAGCTCCACGAAGGCACCAAAGTTCGTAATTCGCGTAACCTTGCCTTCAACAATGTTACCTGCTTCCATTGCCAAAATTTTGTCCTCCCAAAAAATTTTTTTACTGTCGCGTCGTTTGATAGGGCATTTCGCCTTCTTTGGTGAATCCCAATTCCTCACGCGCCAATTTCTCAATGTTGTTAATGTCTTGAAGTTCGGCGAGTTCCTTGCGTAATTTTTCGTTCGTCGCCTTTGCCTTTTCCAATCTTTTATCGGCGATTCGCTGACTTTCGCTTACATGTGACAAGTGCACTTGTTGAGAAACTAAAACCGTTGTGAAGTAAGCGATCATCACTAACATTATCAAAGCAAACCAGTTGAAACTTTTCCTTTGGGTCATCACGTCGCCTCCTCAATTTTTCCTATAATAGCAGTTAGCCCGTTCTTTCGCAAGTTTTATCTTTGTCTCAATAATTTTCGGCGTAGACGATTCCCTTTCTGAAGTCCGCCGTGTCAAAAATTTTCGGATCCCAAATGAAAATCATCCAACCTTTACTCGTCGAAGTTTTGTAGCCGTATTTTCTGAAGAGAGATTTTATCTTTAATAAATCTTCCGCATTGTGATAACTGCAGACAGAAGCTTTGACGAAATTATTTGTGAGAATTTTTTTCGCGCCGCGCAGAGCGAGCGGCTCGGCTCCCTCGATGTCCATTTTGAGAAAAATTTTTTCGCCTTGAAAGTCGGGCAACGCATTATCGATTGTAATATTTTTTTCGTCCGTGACGTTTGAAACAAAGCGCGGAATAATTTCAACCTTGTCGCGATAATTTTTGAAGGTTTGATTCAACGGCTCAATCCATTTCGGATCGGATTCAAACAGATACATTTTGGAACAGAGATCGATATATCTCAGCGCAAAATTTCCTTCACAAACGCCCGCATCAATGATAATATCTCCCGCGCAGATTTTATGATCGTCTTTGATATAAAGATGCGGCGAAGTCGGCAACTGCTCTGTCATAAGGTTTGCCACAAATTTTTCTCCATTAAGAATTACAAAGTTTTCTTCGTGCGGATAATACATTTTGCGCCAATCGCCGCCGACCGTTTTGAAATAAACAAACGGCAAATCGCATTCGCTGTCAAAAAAAACTTTTGTGAGAGTTCCCTTCTCCGGCGGAATATGCTGATTGAAAACAGAAATTTCATGCGTCTTCCAATACTCGATTGTCTCCAGAATTGCCGGGTCATCGAAGTCTTCGTATTTCATTATCATCAGCTGTTTCAAAAGCCAAAAACAACTTTTAAACTGCTCGCGACGTCCGATTCCAAGCTCGACCATTTGCGGCGCAATGTCATCAAAAACATCTTCATCACAAGCAAAAACCGCCGCGTCCCACGACAAGTTTAAAATTTCGTTCAGCGGATAGACAGGATAATTTTTAATCGAAGTCGACTTCTCTTCCAAATCAAAGGAGACAATTCCCGCAATGTCGTATTCCAATTTTTCGGCAAGCCCGCAGAGTTTTACGCAAAAACTCGGATCGATATAAGGAAATTTGAACAAAACGATTTTCATTTGAGTAACGATTCCTCTCCGCAAAAATTTTCATTTCTATTTCAACAAGCCTTATTCATTTCCTGCCTTGACAAGGAAAATCGCCGCGTTTATTATGCAGAAAAATTTCGGAGGTAAAGTCATGAATTTAAATTTTCGTCGCCTCGCGGCACTTGCAGCTGTCGGCGGCACAATTTTTTTCGGCGGCAATGCGGCGGCTGACGCGGCTGACATGAGTAAAGAAGGCATTTGGGCTTTTCGCGAAGCTTATGTTTCGCAAGCCCCGAACACGCGCATTTTCGAACAAGACTTAACGCTTTTCTCCACAAATTTTCATCTCGACATTGATTCCAGAGCGCAGGTTTTGAAAGACGGCTCCTTGAGAATGGGCGGGCAATTTAATTGGACGTATACGAATCTCAAAAATAATTTCACGACGAACAACAAAATTCCTTTTTACATTGAACAGCTCGGAAATGAAATGACGCTTTACGTTCAACGCAAAGGCAAATGGAGTAAAATGCTTTTGCCGGGCTTGCCTTCGGGAATTGCAATTCTTTGGAAGTCGACCGAGCCCGAAATTATCAACGACGTATTGGATGCCGTCAAGAAGATAGAAATTTTGAATGACACGCCCGACTTGCGGACAATGAACGTGACTTTGGAAGGCAAAAAGCTTGCGAACATTTTGGATAAAAATTCTTCGGCGACGTTTGAAAATCTTTCGGGAGATGCGCTCGCCGAACAAAAAGAAATTTTCAATCGCTGGCTGGCGGCGTTCAAAGAAAACAACATAACTTTTACTTGGACGGTTAATAAGCCGAGCTGGACGACGGCAACCGCCGCTTTTGATCTCACGTCGATTATGCGCGCTTATTCGATTTACGTCCTCAACGAAGCCGCCGCCGGGCGAGTGATTCTCACGGACGAAGAACGAGATCTCTTGGACGCAATGGGTTATTACGCCGAGTTGAAAGCTTACACTACGCAAATTGCTCCGCGAAAAGATACTGCGGTTAATCCGCCCGCCGTAAATCTGTCGAATGTTCCCGAAAACGACGATTCACTTAACGACATCTTCAGCGAAATGACAACCGTAGTTGAAAGATAAATTTTGAGCGTAAAAAAACTGCCTTCCGAATTTTCGGGCGGCAGAAATTTTTTTTTGGAGGACGAGATGATTTTTTTACCGATAACAATCGCCGTCGTTGCGAATGTACTTTATCACATAGCAAGCAAATCGATTTCGCCGGAACAAAATGCATTTATGGGGCTCGTCGTGAATTATGCGACGGCACTTTTGGCGAGCGCGATTTTATTTTTTCTGACGCCGCACGAAAAATTTTTGGTTGAGGCGGCTAAAAGTAATTGGGCTTGCATTTTAATGGGCTTGTCGATAACGGGCGTGGAAGCGGCATTTGTAATGATTTACCGCGCAGGCGGCGAGCTCTCGACGGCGTCTTTAATCGTGAACATTTTAATTGCGCTGGCAATGTTGGCAGTCGGCGGAATTTTTTATCACGAAGAAATTTCTTTGCAAAAAATTTTCGGAGCAGTTCTTTGCATGGCGGGCGTTGCCTTGTTATCGATTCGCTGAAAAATTTTCGTCAAGGCGGCAGTCGGAAAAATTTTTGTCACGAAGAAATTTATCCGCAAAAAATTTTCGGAGCGATTTTTTCTCGGCGGCATTTTGTCATCCCGAAATAAAAAAAAATTTTGCGTTGACGTTGCAACTTTCTGAAAGTATAATGTTGAAGGTTTTAATAACCAATAAAATTTGTGGGTTTTATAAAATTCAGGAGGGTGTGGTTTTTTATGGCAAAAGACATCCGAATTAGCAGCCCGCTGAACGGTAAATTGGTTCCGTTGAACTCAATCAACGACCCCGTTTTTGCGAGCGGCGCAATGGGACGCGGTATTGCCGTCCAAGATCCGAAGGGGCAAGTTTTTTCGCCGTTTGACGGTGAAATAACTGTTTTCTTCCCGACGGGTCACGCAATCGGATTGAAGTCCGACGACGGAATTGAACTTTTGATTCACGTCGGTATGGACACAGTCAAGATGAACGGCGAAGGTTTCACGCCGAAGGCAGAGGCGGGCGACAAGATCAAACGCGGACAGCTTCTGCTTGAATTCAGCCCCGAAGCAATTAAAAAAGCGGGCTACGAAACCACGACGCCGGTTGTCGTCACGAATCACGCAGATTTCGGCGACATCACGGTCGAGCTTGACGGGCAGTCAATCACGGCGAAAGCTCCCGCTGAGGAAGCAGCCTCTGCCGCCGGGCCCGCTGACGATGACGATGTGATTAAGTCGTTTGCGGGATTGCCCGATGCGGAACGCGTTGCGAAGTCGATTATGCACTACGTCGGCGGTCCCGATAACGTAAGAACTGCCGAGCACTGCGCGACGCGTCTCCGCTTGATTGTCAATGACAAGTCGAAGATTCAAGAGAAAAAAATTGAGAATATCGAGGGCGTCAAAGGACAATTCTTCGCGGCTCAACAGTATCAGATTATCTGCGGTACAGGTTTTGTCGACAAAGTTACGGAAGAATTTATCAAGCTGAAACCGTCACTGGCGGGCGGCGGCGGTAAGGAAGCCGCTTATGCCGAAATGAGTTTGATGCAAAAAATTTCTCGTACATTGGGCGACGTTTTCGTTCCGATTATCCCCGTCTTGGTTGCAACAGGTTTGTTCATGGGTTGCCGCGGTGCCATACTTTCAATGGGCAGCGAATGGGATCCCAACTTCTTGTTGATGACTCAGGTTTTGACTGATACGGCGTTTGCATTTTTGCCCGCATTGGTTTGCTGGTCGACAATGAATAAATTCGGCGGCACAGCAGTTATCGGTATCGTTTTAGGTTTAATGCTCGTCTTCCCCGGTTTGCCGAATGCTTATGTAGTCGGTGGCGCGGCGGCAGAAATTGCAGAAAAAGGTTTAACATGGGTTGAAGCATCTGCAATGCCCGAATATGCCGGCAAAACTCCTATCCCGCTCAATTTCTTGGGCTTTGATATTCCGCTCGTCGGCTACCAAGGTTCCGTTCTTCCGGCACTCGTTCTCGGTATCTTCGCCGCCAAGTTCCAGCAATTCTTAAAAACTTTTATTCCCGATATGATTGACCTTATCGTTACTCCGTTCCTTACCTTGACTGTTTCGATGGCTCTCGGCTTCTTGGTAGTCGGTCCCATCATGCACGGTTTGGAATCCCTCGTCTTCGGCGCGGTTCAACAGTTCTTGACAATTCCTGTCGTCGGCGGTTTGATTATCGGCGGTTTGCAACAGGTTATCGTTATCTTCGGTGTTCACCACGTCTTCAGCGCGTTGGAAATTTACCTCCTGT
>CALFJC010000175.1 GCA_937877655.1 uncultured Selenomonadales bacterium | reverse complement strand
CCCCCCCGTCAACCTTGTCCTGCCGTTTCGGTTATCTTTCCCACATACAATGTCAGCAAATATCTCCCTGATTGCTTGAATTCCGTCTTGGCGCAGACGTTCCAAGATTTTGAAGCGATAGTGGTGGACGATTGCTCCACCGACAACAGCAAAGGAATTGCCGAGAGTTTTTTGGAAAAGTTCGGCGGGCGGCTGAAGATTTTAAGCATGGAAAAGAATTCGGGCGGTGCGGCTCTCCCAAGAAATAAGGGGTTACACTTTTCACGCGGCGAATATATTTTCTTCATGGATCCCGATGATATGCTAACGCCGAACGCGTTGGAGGAGATGTACAATCTCGCCAAAGACTTCGACGCCGACGTTGTTTACTTGCAAATGCATTACGAATCAAACGAGGCGGGCACTGAATTTCGTTTAAAAGTTCGTCCCGGCGAATATACAATGAATCAACCGCAGTTTGAAACATATGATTTAGTCGAAAGAATTCATCGAAGAATATTGGAAGACAGAATTCAGCCCGAACCGTGGACGAAACTTGTGCGTCGTGATTTATTGACGGAAAATGAAATATTTTTCTATCATGTGCGACCTTTCGACGATACCCTTTGGACTTGCATCCTGTTGCTCTATGCAAAGAAATGGTTGCATGTGCCGCGTCCCTTATATATTCAGCGTATGTCAGCGAATTCGATAATGCGCAGTGAAAAGACTGTTCAGCAAAAGGTAGAAACTTTTATCAGCCCGTTATTTATCGGATTAGAGAATTTGGACAAAGATTTAAAGAGAATTGACTTTTTCCGGCATAATCCCGATTATCATTATGCGATTTTGGAAAGGTTTGTTCGCGGTCATTTCAATGCTGCTTTCAACGAGAATTTACAAATTTCTCCGAGTGAATTTTATGCAACGATACAGTGGATATTGGAAAAGACTTTCGGCAAGCAAAATGCTCTAATTTCCGCAATGTGCACTTACATAAACGTTCAACAAAGAATTTATGCGAGCAGGCAACAGCAGTTCGACGCATCTGTTGCGCAGGCTCAAAAACGCATCGCCGAGCTTGAAGCCCGTCTTAAATAAGGAGGATTTTTATGGCAGAACTCATTCAAAAACATTCTTGTAACCTTGGCAATTATAATCCCCTCGTCAACCTTATCCTGCCGTCTCTGTTATCATTCCGCTCTACAATGCCGAACGCTATATCGGCGAATGTCTTGACAGTGTGTTGAATCAGACATTCGATAACTACGAGGTGATTGTTGTCGACGACTGCTCGACCGATTCAAGCCCCGCCGTTGTCGAAAGTTACGCGGAGAAGTTCGGCGGGCGACTGATTCTTTCACAAACTGAGAAGAATTCGGGTAGCGGCGCACTGCCCCGCAATATGGGGATGTGTCTTTCGCATGGAGAGTATCTTGCCTTCCTGGATAACGATGATTTAATCACGCCGACCGCCTTGGAGGAGCTGTACACGCTTGCCAAAGATTATGATACCGATGTTGTCTACTGCGAAAAACATTGTAAGATTAACGCCGACGGTTCAAATATGCATATCGGTTCGGGGGCAGATAAAAATGTTAAACTCGTTGAAGTACCGACGTTTGAATCGGATAATTTGGATGAGCGGATTGAAAAAATAATTCAAGGGAAATATCGCGTTCCGCAATGGCGTAAGTTTGTGAGGCGTAGCTAAAATTTTTTCTCAATCCGAGTTTAACAGCCTTGAAAAATTTGGATATATTCCTTGGCAAAGCAAAATTGCCGCCCCAATATCATTACGCAATACTGGAAAAATTGATTCAAGCGCATTTTTCCGCTATCTTACAGGAAAGCTTTAAACTCGCGCCGGTTGTTGTTTACGAGACGATAAAGCAAGAGTTCAGTAAAAATTTTGGCGAACAGGATGTATTGATTTCCGCGCTCTGCACCGTTATAAATACTCAACAAAAAATTCACGCTGTAAATCAGCAAAAGTTTAACGAATTTGTCACGCAGAATAAAAGACAAATCGCTGAGCCGGAAGTCCGTCTGCAAAGGAGGATTTTTATGACAAATGCCCCTGCGGTTTCCGTGGTTATTCCAATGTACAACGCCGAACGCTATATTCGCGAATGTCTCGACAGCATTTTGAATCAGACGCTCACGGATTTTGAGGTGATCGTCGTCAATGACTGCTCTACCGATTCAAGTCCCGCCATTGTCGAAAGCTGCGCGGAGAAGTTCGGCGGGCGACTGACTTTAATCAATCGTAAAAAAAATTTCGGCGGAGCCGCACTTCCACGCAATATGGGCATAAATCTGGCTTGCGGCGAATACATTCAACTGATTGACAATGACGATTTCCTTACTCAAACGGCGTTGGAGGAACTGTACACTTTGGCTAAGAACGCCGACGCCGATGTTGTTTACACCGGTTCACGCTATTCTTACAATGACGGCAAAATTTATCTGCAAAAGAGCAACGGTCTCGTCGCAGAGCCGACTTTGGAAGTCGACACTTCGCAGAGCTTGTTGCAACGTTTTTTCGCCGAGCGCGGCTATATTTTCTGGACGCCCTGGACAAAATTCGTAAGGCGGCGTTTCCTCGTCGAAAACGAAATTACCTTCCCGAAAATTGGTTCGCACGAAGACCTCATCTGGACAATCGAGATCCTCTGTTGCGTCAAACGATTTCTGAACGTGCCCAATACGGTTTACTGTTGGCGCGAGAGCGGCGATTCCATAACGCGCAGCAGACGCCATTCCATGGAGCATTTGAAATTTTGGGTGTCAATCATTAGGCGGACAACAAAATACTTGGACGATTTGTGGCGCAAATATGACGTGCTCAAGGAAAATCCCGCGTGGCTCTACAAGGTGCAGAATTATCTTTTCGACGAGTGCTTTATGTGGTATGCCTTAAACTCAAGGATTCAAGTATCGTCGGAGGAGATTTTTGAGGCTTTGCGTTCGGAGTTCGCCGACGCTCCGCAAAATATTTCGGTGTCGCAAGTGCCCTATTTGTACAGTCGAATAGATTTCTTGCATAAGCAATTATTGATAACCCAACAAAATTTCGAGCAATTTGCCGCGCAGAATCAAAAAGAATTGCAGGCGAGTCGTCAAAAGTTCAAGGAGCTTGCCGCGCAGGTGCAAACGGTGATTGACGAGCTTGAGAAAAAAACTAAGTAAGTAATGGCGCAACGAACAGCTAAGGAGGATTTTTATGGCACGAGCAATTACTGGACGAGTACATAGAAAAAGAGCAAAAACCGTCTTAAAGAGAACAAAAGGCTACCGAGGTGCGAGAAGTAAACTGTACCGAGTAGCAAGAAATGCAATGTTTAAGTCATTGTCACGAGCGTATGAAGGTCGAAAGCAGAAAAAGAGACACTTCAGAGCTTTGTGGATTACACGAATTAACGCTGCCTGCCGAGCTGCAGGTATTTCCTATTCACAGTTTATTAGATCGGAAGAGCGTCGTGTAGGGAAAGA
>CALFJC010000174.1 GCA_937877655.1 uncultured Selenomonadales bacterium | reverse complement strand
TGACGATAGCTCCGACGGGAATTTTTTTCGCCCGCAATTTTTCTTTGTAAGCGTCGAGTTCGGGGACGGCAAAATTTTTCATGCCGCCCGATTCAAATTGCGGCGGGATGCCGTAGCGGTGATATTTGGGAGGTGGTAATGGATAATTAAAATTTTTTTCTCGGAAGAAATTGTTCTCCGTCAAAAACTCGAAATATTTTTTTGCCAAAATTTCATAGCCGAGTTCGTTGACGTGACCTCTTGTACAAAAAATTTTTTTATAATCATGGGGCGGGTCGAAGGCATCGGATAAATCTAAGATCGGAAGATTTTTGGGTAAAGGATTATCAACCCAGATGAAAATAATATCTCCGGGCGCAGGAGTCAATTCATTCAGGTTATAAAAAAGATCTTGATGTCTGTCAAAATAATGTTGTCCCTCGTTTTCAACGCGATAGGATAAATTATTTTCGTTCAACATTTTCTGAAGATAACTTTCGATAGTTTTATCAAAGGGGGCATTAACGCCGAATTGATGACACGAGCCGACGAAATAAATTCTGTTCAAAAAATTTTCCGGTTGACAAGCGGTTTCACGTTTACCATTTTTAACACGTTTAAAAGAAGTCTCGGCTGTATCTTTCAAACCGACCGAACCGTCAGGTTTTCTGTCTAATTTTGGAGCCTCAACCAATTCCAATACTTGCTGATTTGTGTAGCCGAAACAATCCAAAGGAGTTTTCAAGTTACCGCTATCGTCGTTCTTAAGAATTTGTCGTATTTCCATGAGAGATTTCAGTTGAGAGTTAAACTTTAATCCGTCTTTGTATCGCCTGATTCTTGGATGTCGGGCTACAATCAATTTCACTTGCGGATAACGTTGCAGAAAATTGAGCACGGGAATTTCATAATAGGTTTTGCGAATGAAATAGTCGAGGAGCTTATCAAGTGGAATTATTTTTTCGTGCGAAAAATCTTTTTTATCGGCGGTAAGTAAAATAATCGCGTCGAAGTCTGCGAGATTTATCTTGGAAAAATTTTCATATTTCAAAGGTGCAAGAGTACCTTTTACGGAATAATTTACTTTACCGTTTTCTTTATCCAAAAGACCGAACTGCGCTTTCATTCTTTTATCGTAAATGAATTGAACATAAATCTCCCAAATGAAATTCAAAAACTTTTTCTCGGACACGAAGAGCGGCTTTTTAATTTCGTTGTCAATGCAATATTGCGGAAGTGTGTAGCCGCCCGTGAAACAGTCGCGCATTCGGATTATATATGTCTTATCTTTTTTCATTTAAGAACCTCCTTCGCGGCGATTGTAGCAAAAGATTTTTCTTAACGCAATAAAAAAACGAAGCCCGAAGGCTCCGCTTAAAAATTTTTATCGCTGTTCCTGCGGATATTGAACTTGCTGATTGTATTGCGTCGGTTGATTGTACTGTTGATTTTGATCATATTGCTGATTGTAACCTTGCTGACTTTGATCGTATGGTTGACTGTAATTTTGTTGCACGCCGTAAGATTGCGCATAACTTTGTTGTGCCGCCTGCTGACTCATTTGAATTTTTGCCTGTTGTAAAATTTGCCGAGCATTTTCGAGCCCCGCCTGTGCTTGCTGGACGCCTTGAAAAGTGTTCGTCACGTGCGCAATGAGTTGGTCGAAAACTTGATTGGCATAACGGTCGGCGTCATCTTGAAGTTGCTTTGCGCTTTGTCGAGTCCGTTCCATTATCTCGGCTTCCTGTTGTTGTGCCTGACTCAAAACCATTCGCGATTTTTCCCGCGCCTTAATCACAATATCATTTTCGTCCATAAGTTGGTCGGCTTGCAACTGCGCCTGCTTGATAATGTTGTTCGCCTCTGCCTGCGCGTTTTGCAATATGTTATCGCGCTCCTTCATGACTTCTTCCGCGTGTTCGAGTTCCTGCGGCAATTCCTTCCGCAATTCGTCCACCAAATGAAGAAAATCATCTTCCGAGATAAGCATTTTGTTTGTCAGCGGCAAATGTGGTGCGCCCGCCGCCAAGTTTTCTATTTTGTTTAAGGTGTCGCGTACTGCCATAATCATCCCCTCTTGAATTTAATTAGGAATTAGGAGTTAGGAATTAGGAATGTTCATTTTCGATTGAAGAGCGAACTCCACGCACTCCGGAACCAAGCCGTGAACGTCACCGCCGAAATGTGCAAGTTCTCTCACGCCCGAAGAACTTATAAATAAAAATTCGGGGGCTGTCAATAAAAAAATCGTGTCGACTGTCGGGATAAGATGCCGCATCATTTGCGCTTTGTTTACCTCGTATTCAAAATCCGCTGCCGAACGCAAGCCGCGAATTATCAGATTGACATCGTGTTTTTTTATGTAGTCGGAGGCGAGCCCGTTGCAACCGTCAACCGTCACGTTGTCGATATGGACGGTTGCCTCGCGCAACAAATCAACGCGCTCTTCCATGTTGAAGAGATATTTTTTTGTCTCGTTAATGAACACGCAGATTATCAACTCGTCGACCATTTTTGCCGCCCGTTCAAAAATATCTATGTGTCCGTTGGTTACGGGATCAAAACTGCCCGTGCAAATTGCTTTTTTCATGTCAGTAACTTCCCCTTTTTTCTAAAGTGGATTCGCAAAACCATCTCGGCTACTCCTTCGGTTGA
>CALFJC010000173.1 GCA_937877655.1 uncultured Selenomonadales bacterium | reverse complement strand
AGCTTGGTTCCTTTGTAGTAATGCGTCAAAATTTTTTCGTAAGCCCAACCGTCAGCCGCGTAAAACTTCGCGCCCTTTTGACTCATGCCGACGCCGTGCCCGCTGCCAAAGCCCGTGAAAATTATTTCGTTCTTGTCAAGTTTCATGTCGAAAAGAGTACTCGGCAACGAAAATTTTTGTCGAAGTTCCAAGCCCGTAAATTTTTCTCCGTTAATCTGCGCGGTCTTCACGCGTCCCGAAGAAGTTCTGTCGCTCGCCGCCTTGCCGATTTTCAACGTGCTTAACTTGACGGATTTAATTTTGTCGAGCTTCAAAGTCTCCGAAAATTTTTTGACGGGAATTTTAATCGTCCAAGCCTCGCTTTCCTCAAAATTTTCCTTAACCGCGACAAGATAAGGCAAGTTTCTTCCCCAGACGTCCGAAGAATTTTCCGTCATGCCGCCCGAATCGGCGTGAAAACTCGTTTCAATGAGTTTGTCTTTGTAAGTCAAAATTTCTCCGCGAGTTTCTTCTATCGCCGCGTCTGTTGTCTCGAAAAATTTTGTTCCGTCATAAACTTGACAATGAACGGTTGCGCAAAGATCAAAACCTTCCGCTTTGTGCTTACCGCGATTTTTCAAAGCGAACGAACGCGCCGCCACTGCTTGCGCTTTCAACGCCTCCAAAGGATACGACGGCGACATTTCTTTTGGCAAAACTCCGCGCAGATATTCTTCCGTCGGTACAAGATTTATCACGATCAAAGAATTTCCTGCTTTGTTCAGCCGCAAGCCGCCGCAATATTCTTTTCCCGCAATCGTCGTCCGCAAATCTTTAAGAAAAATTTCTTCGGGACGAATTTCTACCGCGTCGAATTTCATTGCCGAAACGCGGACAAGACATTTCATCTCGGCAGGAACTTTTGCCAAAACTTTGCCGCTCGCAACGTCAATCATAATACACGGCGCGGAAACTTTCAAGAAAACCTGATCGACGCCGCTTAAAATTCCTATTCGCAATTCCGGCGACCAGCCCGCCGCCTCCGCCCGACTCATCAGTAAAAAAATTATCAGCACCAAAAATTTTTTCATGTCAAACCCCATTCTTCGGAACAAAAATTTTGCAACGAATAACTTCATAATCTTTGACGTGTTCGCTCTCGTAAATCACACGGAAATTTTTATCGCGACTCAACTCGTCGTAAAGAAAATAATCTTTGCTGTCCGTGATTATGTGCGTGAAATTGTAGCGGGAGAAAAAATCTTCGTAAGGAATTTTGCCGGACTTTAAATCCAAATACTCCTTGAAAATGTTTTTTTGCCCGTTATTGGCGGGGAGAAAAACTTCCGAGCGCGAATCAATGTAATATTTAAGCCCGAACATGCCCGCAAGCCCGCCGTAACCTTGATTGACATACAGCGAAATTTTTTCGGGGCTTTCGTTCTCAACCAAATATTTCATCGCCGAGCCGTAAATTTCATCCGATTCTTTTTTGTCGGTGTCAAGCGTCGTGAAAAAAATTCCGCTGAATACCAATGCCGTCAAGAACAACGATAAATTTGTTTTCGGGAGTTTGTCTGAACGAATTATGCTGCCGCCAATTTTCGTGAACAACAGATTGAATGCCAGAAATAAAATTTCGCTGATGAAAAGAACTTTCAGCGGAAAAATAATTTTCCAGAAGCCGTACTTCAAAATTTTGACAATCAGGAAAGTATTTATCGCGAGCTGGATAAAAAACAGCAACTTCATGAAAAATCTTTCGAGATTGAAATTTTTCCACGCGAAAGCCAAAGGAAATGTCGCCAAGAAATAAAACAGAATTACATTTCGCTCGTGCATTATCGCCAAGAAAATTATCCCGCCGCTTAAAAAAATATATCGCAAGGGAACTTTGAACTTCGCAAAAGAAAAAATTATAAAAGCCTCGCTCAGATAAAAAATTTTTCCGCGCAGATTGTGCGCCGAAGGCGTCAACATTTCTTTTATGCTCTGATTGATTGAATCGATGCCGTAAGAACGGAAAACATAAGTCATTGCGTCGAGCCCGTAAGGATTTATCAGCCCGAACAAAAATATCGCCGCCATTGTCGCGAGCAAAAATTTTATGTGGCGAGAGTTTTTCACGAACAAAAACGGCAGGCATAAAATAAGCGACATCATCCAAACCGCCGCATGAAAATTCACAAGCAACGTCGACAAAATCGGCAACGGCAAAAGCAATTTGAAATTTTTCGTGCGCGTAAATCTTTCCAGCAAAAAAACTTCGCTCAAAAGAATTATCGTCGAGATAATGTGCGGGCGCGGAACAATCCAATAAGAAGCAATTACGCCGACTCCGAAACTTAAGACAAAAGATAAAAATTTTTCCCCGCCGCTCACCAACAAACACAGCCGCCAATAAATCATGACCAAAATTATTCCAATGATGCTGTCCGCCACGCAAAGTCCGTAGGCTCCGAAGGATTTATAAATTTCCCAAAAAAAAACTCCGCTCAGCCACTGTTGCGCGACCGGCTGAAGATTTTCATGAATCGTGAACGGATCAACATACGGAAAGCCGTTTTCCAAAACGTATCGTCCCAAGTTCATGATAAAATACGTATCCGCTCTTTCCGTCAAATGAAAAGACATTGCGCCGTAAGCGACGCTTGCCGTCAACAAAATGATTTGAATCAGCGGCAAAGTCTTTTCCAAAATTTTCTCTGTCAATTCTTCTTCCGTCATTTTTTCTCCTCGTGATAAGTTTTCTCCGCATTGATTTTCCAAATATCTTCTTTGGAAAATTTGCCTGCAATGGCGCAGACCGCCGCTATCGCCGTCAACATGCTGTGATCCATGTTGTTATAGCGATGCTGACCGTTGCGCCCGATGCAATAAAGATTTTTAATCTCGTCGAGCGCGGCGCGGAGTTCGGAAATATTTTCGTAGGTGTCGAAGTACGCGGGATAAGCCTTCGGAACTTTGACTTGCACACCGTCGCGGACGTCCGCCGCGTCGATAATTCCAATCGAAGCGAGTTCCTCAATCGCAAATTTTATAAAATCTTTTTTCTCCATGTTCCAAAGTTCGTCGTCTTCGTTGCAAAAATATTCCAAGCCAAGCCACACGGAATTTTTTGGATCGGCAACCATGTAGGGCGACCAGTTGTTGAAAATTTGCAGGCGACCAAGTTTGACCGAAGGTTCTTGAATGTAAATCCAACAATCGGGGACAATATCTCCGAGTGTTTTTATTTTGGTTTGATTTTTAAGCAAAAGTTTATCGACGAGGAGCCCGACGGTTATGAAGTCGCGATAAGGCAAGCCGCGAGCAATCGTGAGTTGACGAAGATTTAAACCGTCATCGAGTGCTTCGGCAAGATCGGCGAGCGGCATGCTCGACAAAAAATAATCTGTCGGAAAAGTCAAAAGCCCGGCGGCAGTTTCAACCTTGACGAATTTTATAGTTTTGCTTTTATCGACGTGAAAACTTTTGACGTTGGCAGAAAGAAGAATTTCGCCGCCAAGTTTTTTAATTTCGTCCGCCATTTTTTCCCAGAGTTGTCCGGGACCGAATTTGGGATAATAAAATCTTTCAATCAGTGAAGTTTCTCCCGCGCCGTCTTTGAAGCCGAAAGTTTTTTTCACGAAGTCTAGCAGAGTTTTTCCGAGCGACAAACCTTTGATTCTTTGACTGCCCCAATCTGCGCCGATTTCCTGCGGCGTCCTGCCCCAAACTTTTGTTGTATAATCGCGGAAAAAAGTTTCGTAGAGCTTTTGCCCGAAGCGATTAACCATAAAATCTTCAAGCGTTATCTCTTCGCGCTGATTGTACTTTGCTTTGAGAAAACTCACGCCGATTGAAAACATTTCGCCGAGTCCGAGATTTTTAATCGTGTCGAAGTTGAGCGAGACGGGGTAGGAAAAAAATTTCCCGCGATAAAAAATTCTGGAGACGCGATTTCTGTTCAGAAAAACTTCGTCGACTTCTTCGGGATTTGCGCCGCCGTCCGTCAAAATCGATTCACGATTTAAAATTTTATCATCGAGCGCGGGAGCTCCCTGCGCGGGCAAAAGATTTTGCCACAACGAAAAAATATTTTCGTTCTTGGTAAAAAATCTATGTCCGCCGATGTCCATTCGATTTCCGTTAAAATTCAAAGTAGCGGCGAGTCCTCCGACAAAATTTTCTTTTTCAAGCACAATCGGTTTGATGGTGGTGAGTTTCAAAAGATGATAAGCGGCAGTCAAACCGGCGGGACCCGCGCCGACAATTATTGCGTGTTTTTTTTTAGCCAAAAAATTTCCTCCCTAAAAGAAATTACAATGTTAGTAAAAGAACGGGCGCACATGGACGTGCGCCCGCCGGCAACGAAAACAGGATGTTTTC
>CALFJC010000172.1 GCA_937877655.1 uncultured Selenomonadales bacterium | reverse complement strand
CTTTCCGGTCATCAGTTACGCGATTGAAACCGATTTTTTCTTTGGCAACCTGCGCCGACCAAACCGATACGAATTTTTTCCATTGTGACAACCTCCAAAAATTTTTTTTATTTAAGTTGGTTGAAGTATAAATTTTCGGGCGGAGAAGTCATTTAAATTGCTGTTCAAATTCTGTACAAAAATTGTCTTGAATGTAAAAAACCCCCTTACCAATAGGCGAAAAAGTTTTTGGCGTAATTACGCCATCCCGGCGATTTTTAACCCATAAAACAAGTTGTAGTTAAAAGTGGCGTCAAATTAAGCTTGACAAGCATTTTGGGCAATGATAATATTACGCCGCTTTTTGAAGGCATGAAAAAAAATTTGGAAGGAGGTGGGCGCATGCCAACCATAAATCAATTAGTGAGAAAAGGTCGTCAGATGTTGGAGGAGAAATCAACGGCTCCGGCACTGAAAGAGTGCCCGCAGAAACGCGGCGTGTGCACTCGTGTTTACACGACGACGCCCAAGAAACCGAATTCGGCACTTCGTAAGGTTGCGCGTGTTCGCTTGACCAACGCTATTGAAGTCACTGCATATATTCCCGGCATCGGGCATAATCTGCAGGAGCACAGCGTTGTTCTGATTCGCGGCGGGCGCGTCAAAGATTTGCCGGGTGTTCGCTATCATATTATTCGCGGCTCCCTCGATACCGCCGGCGTTCAAGATCGCAAGCAAGCGCGTTCAAAATACGGCGCGAAGAAGGCTAAAGCCAAGAAAAAATAATTACGCATTGAAAAAGGGGGAGCAGTAATGCCGAGAAAAGGTGCTGTGCCCAAACGAGACGTTCTGCCGGATCCTGTTTATCATTCAAAAATTGTCGCGAAGTTCATAAATAAAGTCATGCTGTCAGGCAAAAAGAGCGTGGCGCAACGCGTGGTATATGATGCCTTCGAGACAATCAAAGAAAAGACAGGCAAAGATCCGTTGGAAGTTTTCGAGACGGCACTGAAAAATGTAATGCCGGTTCTTGAAGTCAGAGCGCGGCGCGTCGGCGGTGCAAACTATCAAGTGCCCGTCGAAGTGCGTCCCGACAGAAGACAAACTTTGGGAATTCGTTGGCTGGTAAATTATGCCCGCCTGCGCGGCGAAAAAACTATGGACGCCAGACTTTCGGGCGAACTCATGGACGCCGCGAACAACACCGGCGCATCTGTCAAAAAGAAAGAAGACACCCACAAGATGGCGGAGGCGAATAAAGCTTTCGCACATTACCGCTGGTAAGGAGCAAGTTTCAAAGTGTCAAGAGAGTTTTCATTGGAAAAAACTCGTAACATAGGGATAATGGCGCACATAGACGCCGGCAAAACGACTACGACCGAGCGAATTCTTTTCTATACGGGTGTCAATCACAAGCTCGGCGAAGTACACGAAGGCGCGGCGACTATGGATTGGATGAAACAGGAGCAGGAACGCGGCATTACAATTACTTCAGCGGCTACAACCTGTTACTGGAAAAATCATCGAATAAATATCATCGACACGCCCGGTCACGTTGATTTTACGGTCGAGGTCGAACGATCTTTGAGAGTTTTGGACGGAGCCCTTGCAATTTTGACGGCACGCGGCGGAGTTGAGCCGCAGACAGAAACTGTTTGGCGGCAGGCAGAAAGATACAACGTCCCGCGAATGGCTTACGTCAACAAAATGGACATAACGGGCGCGGATTTTTATCATGTAATTCAAATGATGCGCGACCGTCTTCATACAAATGCCGTGGCAATTCAGTTGCCGATTGGCGCGGAAGATAATTTTCAAGGAATTATCGATCTCGTCAAAATGGAAGCGGTTGTTTACGAAGACGATCTGGGAAAAGTTTCAAAGGAAGTAGAAATTCCCGCCGACATGTTGGAGACAGCGGAAAATTATCGCGACAAACTTTTGGAATCCTGCGCGGAGTTGGACGATGAATTTATGGAAAAATATCTCGGCGGCGAGGAAGTTACTGTCGAAGAGATAAAAGCCGTAATTCGCAAGGCAACGATAGAATGCAACATGACTCCCGTAACTTGCGGCACATCCTACAGAAATCGCGGCGTTCAACCGTTGCTTGATGCGATTGTCGACTACATGCCTGCTCCGACAGATATTCCGCCGATTGAAGGCGTCAAGCCCGACGGCACGGAAGATTTTCGTCATGCAAGCGACGAAGAACCTTTTGCGGCGTTGTCATTTAAAATAATGACTGATCCTTTTGTCGGCAAGCTCGCCTTCGTCAGAGTTTATTCGGGCGTTTTGAAAAGCGGCTCTTACGTCTACAATTCGACGAAGGGCAAAAAAGAACGTATCGGGCGGCTCTTGCAAATGCACGCGAACAATCGCAAGGAAATTGATTTTCTTTACAGCGGAGATATTGCGGCGGTTGTAGGATTAAGAGACACAACGACGGGCGATACTCTCTGCGACGATAAAAATCCGATTATTCTTGAGTCAATGCAATTCCCCGATCCTGTCATTTCGGTTGCGGTTGAGCCCGCGACAAAAAACGATCAAGACAAAATGGGAATTGCACTCCAGAAATTGGCGGAAGAAGATCCGACTTTCAAAGTCCGCACCGACGCCGAGACGGGACAAGTTATAATTTCGGGCATGGGCGAACTTCATTTGCAAATTATTGTCGACCGCATGTTGGATGAATTCAAAGTTGACTGCAAAGTCGGCGAGCCGCAAGTTGCCTACCGCGAAACGATTCGCAAGACTGCCAAAGGCGAAGGCAAATTTATTCGTCAAACGGGCGGGCACGGGCAATACGGACATTGTTGGCTGGAAATTTCTCCCAACGAAACCGGCGCAGGTTTCATCTTTGAAAATAAAATTGTCGGCGGCGTCATTCCGAAAGAATATATCGCGCCGATTGAGGCGGGCGTCCGTCAGGCAATGGAAAACGGAGTTTTGGCGGGCTATCCGATGGTTGACATCAAGGCGACGGTTTACGACGGAAGTTTTCACGAAGTCGACAGCAGCGAGGCGGCGTTCAAAATTGCGGGATCAATGGCATTTAAGGCGGCGGCTGAAAAAGCGCATCCCGTTTTGCTGGAGCCGCATGTAAAAGTTGAAGTCACTGTTCCCGAAGATTATATGGGCGACGTTATCGGCGACTTGAACTCGCGGCGCGGAAAAATCGACGGCATGGAGCCGCGCAACAATCTGCAAATAATTCATGCGTTCGTTCCGTTGTCGGAGATGTTCGGCTATGCAACCGATCTGCGCTCGAAAACTCAAGGGCGCGGAACTTATTCAATGGAAGTCGCTTATTACGATGAAGTTCCAAAAAATATCTCGGACGAAATTGTTGCGAGAAATACAGGTGAATATCCCACAGGATATTAAAGCAAGTCGGTAAACTCAAAATCATGATGTGACGAGGGATTTTTTCGACTGACGAGGCGTAAGC
>CALFJC010000171.1 GCA_937877655.1 uncultured Selenomonadales bacterium | reverse complement strand
TTATCGGTTCGATTCGACATTCTATCGCCCCCGATCCTCTGTCGCGTCCAAAACTTTTATAAGCTCTGCCGTGACTTCACTTATCGGGCAACGCCCATCTACCTCAGCATATTTTCCCGCACTCTTGTAATATTCTATCAAAGGAAGCGTCGACGCCTCATATACTCCGAGTCGCTTTGCCATCGTTTCCGCCGTGTCATCTGCCCTTTGATAAAGTTCTCCGCCGCAGGCGTCACAGACATTTTCCTGCCGAGAAGGTTTGAACTTCACATGATACGTCGCCCCGCATTTCCGACAAAGCCGCCGTCCTATCGCCCGCTCTATCAATTCCTCCGACGGAACAGCTATATTTATCGCCAGCGTCAAATTTTTCCCCTGTTCAGATAAAATTCTTTCCAACGCATCCGCCTGCTCTACCGTCCGCGGGAAACCATCCAAGATAAAGCCCTTTTCACAATCAGCTTTCGCGAGACGCTCACGGACTATTCCTATCGTCACGGCATCAGGTACCAATTTTCCCGCAGCCATACATGCCGCCGCCTGTTTGCCCAATTCCGTGCCTTCCGCTACCGCCGCTCGGAACATGTCGCCCGTCGATATCTGCGGGATACCATATTTCTTCGACAGATAAGCCGCCTGCGTACCTTTGCCGGCACCCGGAGCTCCCATCATCAATATTTCCATTCCTCTACCTCATTTCATGAACCCCTCATAGTGCCGCATTACTACCATCGCTTCGATTTGTTTCATCGTGTGCAACGCTACACTCACAACTATCAGCAACGCCGTCCCGCCGAAATATACGCCCTGTATGTGCGTCGCCCCGCCTATCAAGTTCGGTAAGACCGCGATAAATGCCAGATACAACGAGCCCGCCGTCACAAGCCGCGTCAACACATAATCGATATGCTCAGCCGTCGGTTGCCCCGGTCTTATCCCCGGTATGAACGCACCGTATTTCTTCAGATTGTCTGCCATGTCAGGAATTTTAACCGTAACCGCCGTGTAAAAATATGTGAAGAAGATTATCAACACAACATATATCGACGTCTGCAACGGCGTACCCCATTGCAAATGAGCCGCCAATTTCTGAATTTCGGGTACCTCAATGAATTGAACGACAGTTATAGGGAACATCAGCACACTCGACGCAAAGATTATCGGGATAACCCCCGCAGGATTCACTTTCAGCGGTAAATGGCTCCTGTTTCCGCCATACGCCCGCGAACCCACAACCCTTTTCGCATAGGTTATCGGTATCCGTCGCAATGCCGCCTCGACATAGATAACGAACACGATCATTGCCAACGCTATCGCCGCAAATAATACCACGCTGAAATAGTTTATCGTCCCCGCCTGCACATATTGATAAATCGTCGCTATGTTCTTCGGCAACGCCGCCACTATCCCCGCAAATATTATCAGCGATATTCCATTCCCAACACCCTGCGCCGTGATTTGCTCGCCTATCCACATCAAAAGAGTCGTTCCCGCCGTCAGCGTTATCGCTATGATTAATATGTTCACAGGATTAGGATTCAAGACCGCCGCTTTCAACCCGATACTCATCCCAACCGCTTGGAAAAACGCCAAGACAACAGTCAATTTCCGCGTCACCCGCGTCGTTTTCTTGTGACCCTCCGCGCCTTCCTTGCTCCATTGTTCCAACGTCGGTACTACCACAGTTAAGAGTTGCATGATTATCGCCGCATTAATGTACGGCGTTATCGACATCGCAAAGATACTGAATTTGCTGAACGCCCCGCCGCTGAATAAATCCAACAGCCCAAACAGGCTCCCGTTATTGAACAACTGCTCTATCGCCGTCGGATCTACGCCCGGTACCGGTATATGCGTGCCCATCCGAAATACCGCGAACATTACCAGCGTAAAAATTATGCGCTGCCGAAGCTCCGCTATCCTGAATATATTCGACAGAGCCGACATCAAACTACCTCTGCCGAGCCGCCCGCCGCCTCAATCTTCGCCTTAGCCGACGCACTGAAGCCCTGCGCCTTCACATACAATTTCTTTTTCAAAGAACCACTGCCCAATATTTTTACGCCGTCATAAACATTTTTCAAAATGCCCATTTCAACCAGAGCAACCGCGTCAACCGTCATGTCGTCATCAAAGACATTGAGTGTTTCGACATTGACTTCAGCATATTCTTTGCGCCAAATATTTTTGAAACCGCGCTTGGGAAGGCGGCGATAAATCGGCATTTGCCCGCCTTCAAAGCCCGGACGAACTCCGCCGCCGCTACGAGACTTTTGTCCTTTGTGACCGCGTCCCGAAGTTTTGCCGCAACCCGACCCCGTGCCGCGACCGACACGAACTTTGTCTTGACGAGCACCGTCAGCCGGTTTAAGTTCATGCAATTTCATAAGCAAAATCCTCCTCTCCGATTATTTTTCAAGTGCAACTTTTTCCTCGTCCGCGATCTCTTCGACTTTCACGAGATGTCTTACCTTGTGAATTTGTCCGCGAATCGTCGGAGCATCGGGCAGAATCGAAAAGGAGTTCAACTTACGCAAGCCGAGCGAACGAACCGTTCTGCGTTGAGTTTCGGGACGACCGATAAGACTTCTGACCAACGTTATTTTCAATTTAGCCATGTCTCAGCCCTCCTTAATTAAAAAGCTCCGCAACAGTTTTGCCGCGCAATTCGGCGACAACTTCCGCCCGCTTCAACATTTTCAAACCCTCAAGCGTCGCACGAACCATGTTATTCGGATTGGACGAGCCGAGAGACTTTGTCAAGATGTCATGAACGCCCGCGAGTTCCAAAACCGCACGAGCGGGACCGCCAGCAATAACGCCGGTACCTTTTGAAGCGGGGCGCAACATAACTCTGCCTGCGCCGAAAACTCCAACAACGCCGTGCGGTATCGAACGATCTTTAAGAGCAACCTCGATTAAATTTTTCTTTGCATCGTCAACGCCCTTGCGAATCGCTTCGGGAACTTCAGCGGCTTTGCCGAGTCCGACGCCGACTTTTCCATTACGATTGCCGACGACGACCAACGCGCTGAAAGAAAATCTGCGACCGCCTTTAACAACTTTGGCGACACGATTTATAAAAACAACCTTCTCCTCAAATTCGGGAGCTTCAGTTTCATTTCGGGGCATTAATTCAACCTCCCTTTTTAACAATTAGGAATTAGTAATGAGTAATTAGTAATGAAGAAATTTTTAATTACTCATTACTAATTACACATTCCTAATTAAAATTTCAAGCCGCCTTCGCGAGCCGCCTGAGCCAATGCCGCAACGCGCCCATGATAAATGTAGCCGCCGCGATCAAAAACAACTTCGCTGATACCTTTTTCAAGAGCCTTTTTGGCAATAGCAGAGCCGACAGCTTTAGCCGCCGCGATATTGCCGCCCTTTCCGTTGAAATTTTTATCGAGAGAGCTGGCCGCCGTCAAGGTAATACCCTTTTCATCATCAATAACCTGCGCATAAATATGCTTGAGAGAGCGAAATACATTGAGGCGTGGACGATTGGCAGTACCGGCAAGGTTATTGCGAGCTCGGCGATGTCTGTCTTGCCGAGTAATATTCTTATCAGCCATAAGGAGCACTCCGAATACCTCCTTTGTAAAAGATCAGTCACGTAAGCCGGGGTTATCGGCGATAATTTCTACTTCATTACCTTCGGGGTCGACGACGACAGCGGCATAATAACCGTCGCCGGTAGTGCGTGCGCCGCTGACAACGATAACGCCGTCGGAATCGAACTTTTTCATAAGATCATCAACGTCTTTACGGTCGCCAACACAGACGGCAATGTGATGAAAGCCTGTGCGATAACGGGGTTTATCGGCATCAACAGCGGAGTTGCGAGTCATAATTTCAAGACGAGATCCGTCGTCAAATTTCAAGAAGTAATTGGAGAAGTCATTGCGGAAATTGGAGTATTTGGAACCTGCTTTGGCGTTGAAATATTTGACGAAGAAATTTTTCACGGCATCCAAATCATTAACGTACATAGCAACGTGGTCGATTTTCATGGTGTTACCTCCTTATTTCTTACCCTTCGCGCCGGCTTTACCTTCCTTATGACGGATAACTTCGCCGAAGTATTTAATGCCTCTGTCTTTATTGTCCTTTGAGCGATAGGCACCGACAGTGCGAGCGTTGCGGATATTGGCGGCAACCGCGCCGACCAATTCCTTATCGATACCGTGGACGGTGATAGAATTGGCAGTGGGAGCGTCAAGGGTAATGCCTTCGGGCGGAGCGATAATTACGGGGTGAGAATAACCGAGCGAAAGATTTAAATTTTTACCTTGCTTGGCAGCGCGATAACCGACGCCGCTGATTTCAAGATTTTTTGTAAAGCCGTTGGTAACGCCGACGACCATATTGTTAATGAGAGTGCGGGACAGCCCGTGCAAACTTCTGTGAATTTTATCATCGGAGGGGCGCGCCACCGTCAAAACGCCATCCTCAATACTAATTTTCATTTCCGAAGAGATCTTACGGGACAGAGAGCCCTTGGGACCATTGACAAGCACCAAATTATCCGCGCCGACAGAAACGGTGACTCCGGCGGGGATGAGAATGGGTGCTCTACCGATACGAGACATGACAGCACCTCCAAATTACCAGACGAAGGCTATAACTTCGCCGCCGAGCCCGCATTTGCGAGCCTGCTTGTCGCTCATAATGCCTTGTGACGTTGATATAATCGCAATACCGAGCCCGCCGAGAACTCTTGGAAGGTCTTTCCTCTTTGAATATTGGCGGAGACCGGGTCTGGAGATGCGTTTAATGCCCGTGATAACTTTTTCGCGTTCGGAACCGTATTTGAGCAGGACGGTAAGAATACCCTGCTTATTGTCCTCAACGAAACGATAATCTTTTATGAAACCTTCCTGCTTGAGAACCTCCGCGATAGCGATTTTGATTTTCGAGCCGGGAATTTCTACCTTTTCGTGGTAGACAGAATTGGCATTGCGAATGCGCGTGAGCATATCCGCAATAGGATCAGTCATTGCCATAGGGAACCGATATCCTCCTTTCAAATAATGAGTAATTTGCAATGTGTAATGTGCAATTAAAATTTCCAAATCATTACTCATTGCTCATTACTAATTGCTAATTATTTTTTACCAGCTGGATTTTGTGATGCCGGGAATTGCGCCGGCGTAGCTCTGATTACGGAAGCAGATACGGCACATTTCAAACTTTCTGATATAGCCGTGGGGTCTGCCGCAAATTTTGCAACGGTTGTATCTGCGAGTCGAGAATTTCGGTTCCTTACTCCACTTTTCGATTAAAGCCTTTTTCGCCATTTGATAATCACATCCTTAAGCGTTGGCAAACGGCATACCCATAAGCGCGAGGAATTCTCTTGCTTCTTCGTCGGTTTTAGCCGTCGTTGTAATGATAACATCCATACCGCGAATTTTATCGATCTTGTCGTATTCGATTTCGGGGAAAATGAGTTGTTCCTTGACGCCGACAGCGTAATTGCCGCGCCCGTCGAAAGATTTTCTGCTGACACCACGAAAGTCGCGAACACGAGGCAGAGCGATATTCATGAACTTGTCAAGGAATTCATACATGCGACGCCCGCGCAGAGTAACTTTGCAACCTATCGCCATGCCCTTACGGAGTTTCCAAGCCGCGAGAGATTTTCTGGCGCGAGTGATAACGGGTTTTTGTCCTGCGATGACAGTCATATCATTCATGGCTGATTCGAGAACTTTTGCATTACCGACGGCGTCGCCGCAAGCCATGTTGAGAACGATTTTTTCAAGCTTGGGAACTTGCATAATGTTTTTGTAGGAAAATTTTTCCATCATTGCGCCGACGACTTCGCTTTTATATTTGTCCAAAAGTCTGCTCAAGATAACACCTCCTTAAGAAAATTTTTATTCGATGACTTCGCCGCACTTTTTGCAGACGCGAGCATTTTTGCCGTTCACTTGTTTATGAGAAATACGAGTGGGCTTATTGCAAGCAGGGCAAATGAGTTGAACTTTGCAGGCGTGAATTGGCATTTCCTTAGAGACGATGCCGCCTTGAGGGACTTTGAGGGATGGTTTGGAGTGGCGTTTGACTTTATTGATACCTTCGACGATGACTTTGGCGGCGTAGGGGAGAGCGGAAATGATTTTGCCTTGTTTACCCTTATCCTTGCCGGAGAGGATTTGAACGTTATCGCCCTTTTTGACATGAAGTTTAATGAGAGACATGATATCACCACCTTAAAGGACTTCGGGCGCGAGGGAAATGATTTTCATGAAATCTTTATCGCGGAGTTCACGAGCGACGGGACCGAAAATACGAGTGCCGCGAGGGGTTTTATCGTCTTTTATGATGACGGCGGCATTTTCATCGAAGCGGATATAGGAACCGTCGGGACGGCGGAGCCCCTTTTTTGAGCGGACGACGACGGCTTTAACGACGTCGCCCTTTTTAACTTGACCGCCCGGTGTGGCAGATTTAACGGAGGCGACGATGATATCGCCGATATTGGCGTAGCGGCGGAAGGAGCCGCCGAGGACGCGGATGCACATAATTTCTTTGGCACCGGTATTATCGCCGACGTTGAGACGGGATTGTTGTTGAATCACGGAAAAACCTCCTTACTTAGCCTTTTCGACGATCTGGACGAGGCGCCAGCGTTTTTGTTTAGAGAGGGGGCGAGTTTCCATGATAGAAACCTTATCGCCGATGTGTGCTTGGTTATTTTCGTCGTGAGCCATGAATTTGACGGTCCGTTTAACGGCTTTTTTATAGAGTTTATGTTGAACGAGTTCTTGGATGGCGACGACGATAGTTTTATTCATTTTATCGGAAACGACGTTACCGATACGGATTTTGCGTTCGTTACGAATCACGCTGAGACCTCCTTATCTGATATTGAGTTGGCGTTCGCGAATGATGGTATTGATTTGAGCGATGGAGCGTTTAATTTGGCGGATACGCATGGGATTTTCGAGTTGCCCTGTAGCATGTTGGAAGCGGAGGTTGAAGAGTTCTTCTTTAAGAGAAATGAGTTTAGCGTTTTGTTCGTCGGGAGAGAGGTCGCGGAGATCGTTAATTTTCATGCGTTATCACCGCCTTCGGAGGGTTGAGAGTCCGCCTTATGTTCTTGTTCGTAAGCTTGATGAGCGGCTTTTTTGGCGTCAGCGAGGGATTCGTTGACGACGGGGACGAAAACGTCGCCTTGGTGGTCGGAGGCGATGAATTTAGTTTTGATGGGGAGTTTATGCCCTGCGAGTCTCATAGCTTCTTCGGCGATTTCTCTTGGGACGCCGGCCATTTCGAAGAGTACTCTGCCGGGTTTAACGACGGCGACCCAATATTCTGGGGAACCTTTACCGGAGCCCATGCGGGTTTCAGCGGGCTTGGCAGTCACGGGCTTATCCGGGAAAATTTTAATCCAAACCTGTCCGCCTCTTCTAATGTAACGAGTCATTGCAATACGAGCTGCCTCGATTTGACGATTGGTTATCCAAGCGGGTTCCAGCGCGACTAAACCATATTGACCGTGAGCAATGGTATTGCCGCGATTGGCTTTACCCTTCATGCGACCGCGAAATTGCTTGCGGTATTTAGTTCTTTTTGGAATCAACATTAAGCGTCACTCCCTTCGGCTTGACGGACGCCTTTGTCCTTTTTTTCGGGGAGAATTTCGCCTTTGAAAATCCAAACTTTGATGCCGATACGTCCGTAAGTGGTATTTGCTTCGGCGAAACCGTAATCGATGTCTGCGCGGAGTGTATGAAGAGGAATGGAACCTTCGCGATAAGATTCACTGCGAGCAATTTCCGCGCCGCCGAGTCTGCCGCTGCAAGCGATTTTGATACCCTTTGCGCCGAGACGCATAGTTCTTGTGACGGATTGTTTCATAGCGCGGCGGAAAGCGATTCTGCGTTCCAACTGCGAAGCGATATTTTCCGCGACGAGGAGAGCATCCATATCGGGCTGACGAATCTCCATGATATTGATGTCGACTCTTTTTTCGGTGAGCTTTTTGAGTTTATTTTTAATCTCTTCGATACCAGTGCCGCCGCGTCCGATGACCATACCGGGCTTAGCGGTGTGAATTGTGAGTTTAAGGCGTTTTTCGGAGCGTTCAATTTCGACCCGCGAGACGCCCGCCGCCGACAGTTGCTTATCGGTTTTAATCGCCTTACGGATTTTAATATCTTCATGCAGATTGGTTGCAAAATCTTTATCGGCGTACCATTTTGCGTCCCAAGTCTTGACGATACCGAGTCTTATTCCGTGAGGATGTACCTTTTGACCCAAATTATTTCCCTCCTTCTTTTATTCTTTATTTTCGTCCGCCTTTTCGCTGACGACAACCGTAATGTGCGAGGTATGTTTCAAAATGCTGAAGGCTTGTCCTCTGGAGCGGGGATGATACCTCTTGAGTGTCGGTCCTTGATCAACGTAACAAGTTGAGACGAAAAGTTTATCGGCGTCCATGTCGAAATTATTTTCTGCATTGGCGACGGCGGACTTGAGAACTTTTTCAATGAGCGTCGCGCCGCGTTTGGGCGTGAACTTCAAAATCGCGAAGGCGTCCGCAATATCTTTGCCGCGAATCAAATTCATGACGATACGAACTTTGCGCGGAGCAATTCTTACAAATTTGGCGATTGCTTTTGCTTCCTTGACTTCTGCCACATCATTTCCTCCTTTCCACTGGTTCTTGGTTCCTAATTCCTAGTTCCTACTTTAAAGACATTTTGCGTTCTTCGCCCGCGTGACCTTTGAAAGTGCGAGTCGGAGCGAATTCGCCGAGCTTATGCCCGACCATATCTTCCGTGACGTAAACCGGAACATGTTTTCTGCCGTCATGAACGGCGATTGTATGTCCGACGAAAGCAGGAAGAATAGTTGAACTGCGCGACCAAGTGCGGATAACTTTTTTATCGTTGGCGGCGTTGAGAGCTTCGATTTTCTCCAAAAGTTTTTCCTGCACGAACGGTCCCTTTTTAACAGACCTTGACAAAATAATTTCCTCCCTTCGCCGAGATTATTTGCGACGACGAACAATAAGTTTATCGGACGCTTTTTTCTTGCGAGTCTTGGCACCCATAGCACATTTGCCCCATTTGGTAACGGGATGTTTGCGACCGACGGGCGAGCGACCTTCACCGCCGCCGTGCGGATGATCTACAGGGTTCATGGCTACGCCGCGATTTGCGGGACGAATTCCGAGCCAGCGAGAACGTCCGGCTTTGCCGATTGTAATATTTTCATGATCAAGGTTGCCAACCTGCCCGATTGTTGCACGGCAGTTGATGTGAATTTTTCTGACTTCGCCTGACGGCATTCTGATTGTGGCGTAAGTTCCTTCCTTAGCCATAAGTTGAGCCGCCGCGCCCGCACTGCGAACGAGTTGTCCGCCTTTGCCGATTTTCATTTCAATGTTATGAATCAGCGTGCCGACGGGAATATTTTTCAGCGGAAGGGCGTTGCCCGTTTTAATATCGGCTTCGGCTCCCGACTCGACTTTGTCTCCGACTTTTAAACCGTTCGGCGCGATAATGTAACGCTTCTCGCCGTCAACGTAATGGAGCAGAGCAATTCGGGCACTGCGATTGGGATCATATTCAATCGTGGCAACTTTTGCGGGGATGCCGTCTTTGTTGCGTTTGAAGTCAATAATTCTGTAGCGACGTTTATGTCCGCCGCCTTGATGACGAACCGTCAATTTTCCCTGCTGATTTCTGCCGCCGTGTTTTTTCAGCGGAGCAAGCAAAGATTTTTCGGGCTTGCTTGTCGTAATTTCCTCGAAGGTCGAAACCGTCATGTGACGGCGACCGGGAGTATACGGCTTGAAAGATTTAATGCCCACTTACGTTTTACCTCCTTTTCTAGCTTATAGCTGATAGCTGATAGCTGATAGTTTTTTTCCTATAAGCTATAACCTAAAACCTAAAACCTAAAACCTAAAACCTAATTATGCACTGAAGAATTCGATTGTATCGCCCGCCTTGAGCTTGACGATAGCTTTTTTGTAACTGTTCGTCTTGCCGACCGTGCGACCACGACGTTTGGTTTTGCCCTTAACGTTAATCGTGTTGACATCCTCGACAGTCACTTTGAAAATTTCTTTGACTGCCTGCGCGATTTGAATTTTATTGGCGCGCTTGTCGACAACGAACACGAATTTATTTTCCTGCATGAGATCCGTTGAGTGCTCGGTTATGAGCGGGCGAATCAAAATGTCTCTGGCATCCATCAAATGTACACCTCCTCAATCTTCGCAACCGCGTCTTTCGTGAGGAAGAGTTTTTCGCTGTTGAGAATGTCATAGACGTTGAGTTGAAGTGCGGCGATTGCCTTCGCGTTTTGCAAATTGTTTGAAGAGCGCGTTACGTTTTCGATAAGCTCGCGGGTGATGAAAAGCGATTTGCAACCGTCAACGCCGAAAGTTTTTTGGAACTCGACAAATTTTTTCGTTTTGGGTTCGTCGAAATTCAATTCGTCAAGAACAATCAAATTGCCTTCGTTGACTTTGTCGGTAAGGACGCACTTCAAAGCAAGGCGACGCTGTTTTCTCGGCATGGAGAAAGAATAATCGCGGGGGTGCGGTCCGAAAATTGTTCCGCCGCCGCGCCACAGAGGACTTCTGCGGGAACCTGCGCGGGCTCTGCCCGTACCTTTTTGCCGCCAAGGCTTTTTGCCGCCGCCGCGAACTTCGCCGCGAGTTTTAGTCGAATGAGTTCCCAAACGCCACGAAGCCATTTGCATGACAACCGCTTGATGAACAAGACCCTCATTGATCTCAACGCCAAAAATTTCTTCGCTGAGTTCGATGTCGCCGACTTTATTATTCGTCATATCGTAAACTGCTACAGTTGGCATTATCGCATTTCCTCCTTTCAATTATTTTCTGTGAACCTTAGTCGGCTTAACCGTCTCGCGAATAACGACGAGACCTTTTTTCGGACCGGGAATTGCGCCTTTGATGAGAAGCAAATTTCTGTCGACATCTACTCTGACAACGGTTAAACGCTGAATTGTCGTGCGAACGCCGCCCATGCGTCCCGGAAGTTTTTTGCCTTTAATGACGCGTCCGCCGGGACCGGAGAGCATTGCGCCTGTCGAGCCGGGTTCGCGATGAGATTTGGAGCCGTGCCCCATAGGACCGCGTGCAAAGTTGTGACGTTTAATGCCGCCCGCGAAACCTTTACCCTTCGACGTGCCGATAACGTCAACCAATTCTCCCGCCGCAAAAATATCTACGCCGAGAACGTCGCCGATTTTGTATTCGGACTCCGCCGCCAAACGAATTTCGCGAATAAATTTAACGGGCTTGACTTCGGCTTTTTTGAACTGCCCCATGTCGGGCTTGTTGACTTTTTTTTCTTTGACTTCGCCGAAACCGATTTGAACCGCGCAGTAGCCGTCCGTGTCGACAGTTTTGTTGCGAATAACAATGTTGTTGCCGCTCTCGACGACCGTCACGGGGATAACGCGTCCTTCTTCTGTGAAAATCTGCGTCATGCCGAGTTTAATTCCCAAAATTGTTTTTGCCAATGTTTTCACCTCCCGATTAAACCTTAATCTCGATGTCAACACCGGCGGGCAAATCCAACCGCATGAGCGCATCAACCGTTTTATGCGTCGGCTGGAGAATGTCAATCAAGCGTTTGTGCGTGCGCATCTCGAATTGTTCACGCGAATCCTTGTTGACGTGCGGCGAACGAAGAATTGTGTAGATATTTTTTTCCGTCGGCAACGGGATTGGTCCCGAAACAGACGCGCCCGTTTTTTTGGCGGTCTCCACAATCTTCGCCGCGCTCTGATCCAACGATTTGTGATCGTAGGCTTTAAGGCGAATCCTGAGTTTTTGTTGCTTTGCCAAAACAATTCCTCCTTATTTGAGAGTCAAGCTCCCTAAAGGCGCGGTGACCTGCTGAAATTTATCGCAACGTTGAAGCGCGACATTTGGATGCAACGTCACGTTGCCTCCGCGGCAGTTCCCTCGACCGAACGGAATTTTTCTGCCGAGCAATCTGCCATGTTGATAGGAACTAGTGATTAGGAACTGGGAACTAGTATTTAAGAATGCAGGAACCAGTTCCCAGTTCCTTGTTCCTAGTCCCTAAATTATCAGCAATGACGGCCGACAATCAGTTTTTGGGCTGACTGCCGACCGCCTAACCGATTTATTGACTTGGTGTCAAAAAAATTTTACGCCTCAAGAATTTCGATAACACGACCCGAACCGACTGTATGACCGCCTTCACGAATAGCGAAGAGCAAACCTTTTTCAATAGCAATCGGAGTGATAAGCTCGACCGTCATTTCAATATGATCGCCGGGCATGCACATTTCGGCGGCGTTGCCGTTGGTGTCTTTAAGATCGCTGACGACGCCCGTAACGTCGGTTGTACGGAAATAGAATTGCGGGCGATAATTTGCGAAGAACGGAGTATGACGTCCGCCTTCATCTTTGGTAAGGACATAAACTTGTGCTTTGAATTTCGTGTGGGGATGAATCGTGCCGGGTTTTGCGATAACCTGACCGCGTTCAATTTCTTTACGATCTACGCCGCGCAGAAGAACGCCGACATTGTCGCCTGCAACCGCGCTGTCGAGGAGCTTGCGGAACATTTCGATACCCGTTGCAACAGTTTTGCGGGGTTCGTCACGAAGACCGACAATCTCAACAGGCTCGTTGAGTTTCAACATGCCGCGTTCAACACGACCCGTAGCAACCGTGCCGCGTCCTGTGATTGTGAAAACGTCTTCAACAGGCATAAGGAACGGTTTATCGGTATCACGCGCAGGAGTCGGAATATAATCATCGACAGCGTCGAGGAGTTTCATGATATTGGCTTTTTGTTCTTCGTCGCCTTCAAGAGCCAACAGAGCCGAGCCCGCGATAACGGGAATATCATCGCCGGGGAATTCATACTTGCTCAAGAGTTCGCGGACTTCCATCTCGACGAGTTCAAGAAGTTCTTCGTCATCGACTTGGTCAACTTTGTTGAGGAAAACAACGATAGCGGGAACACCGACTTGGCGAGCAAGAAGGATATGTTCACGAGTTTGAGGCATGGGACCATCGGAAGCTGCGACAACGAGGATCGCGCCGTCCATCTGTGCCGCGCCGGTGATCATGTTTTTGATATAGTCGGCGTGACCCGGGCAGTCAACGTGAGCATAATGTCTCTTCGCAGTTTCATATTCAACGTGCGCAGTGTTAATCGTAATGCCGCGCTCGCGCTCTTCGGGTGCCTTGTCGATGTTATCGTAGGATTCATACTTCGCAAGACCTTTTTCCGAGAGAATTTTTGTGATAGCGGCAGTCAAAGTGGTTTTGCCGTGATCGATATGACCGATCGTACCAATATTTACGTGGGGTTTACTGCGATCAAATTTTTGCTTTGCCATTTAAATAAACAACTCCTTAATCTGTAAAAAAATTTTTTATGGTTTGTCGGTAAAATTTACAGGTGACGGTTCTTTTTCCGTCTGACTTCGTTGTTGCGCGCTAGACGTAGCGAACTACGCCGTCGCGCTTACGCCTCGTCAGCCGAAAAAATTCCTCGTCACTTTCTGATTTTGAATTTACCAACTCGCTCTAATACTCGACAAAAAAGCGGCGGGATAAATTTCTCGCCGCTTTAAAATTTTTATCTGAGTTTTTTCTTCTCGCGTTGCACGTCGCGGAGCAGGTAAACTATTTCCCAAAGAGACATCCCGCAAACAAAGCCCGTGAAAATGTCAAACCAATTTCTTTCCCTGTTGCTGAGAAAAATCAAAATCCCAATCACGACCAAAAAAGTTATGTTCCACAAAATCCTGTAAAATTTTTTGTTGCTCACATTCAATCCTCCTGCCGAAAAATTTTATCGCCGAAAATATTTCTTGAAAATCGGAGCAAAATTATAAATCGATATTGCAAACACCAAGCCGAACATAAACTCACTCCAATTTTCTATGCCCTTGCCGAAAATGACATTGAACAAAAATGAAACCAAAAATAATATGCTCGTCAAACGCGCCCAAAAAGTTTCATTCATTTTCAATCACCCGTCCGAATTATAACAAACAAATGCTTTTTCGTCGAATAAGTTTTTGACAAAATGCTTAAGGGAAAATATAATTCAAATCATTTAATTTTTCGTTGGAAAGGAGATTGAAACATGAGAAAATTTTTGGCGGCGGCGATTATCCTTTCAACATTAATTTTTACGGCTTGCGGCGGAGATAACTCGAAAAATATCGACGACATAAACTCCCGAAAAGTACTCGTCATAGGAATTGATGATGAATTCGCTCCTATGGGCTTTAAGGACGAGCGCGGAGAAATTGTCGGCTTTGATGTCGATTTGGCTAAGGAGGCGGCGAAAAGACTTGGGGTTCAGATAGAATTTAAGTCAATCGATTGGGATAAAAAAGAAGAAGAGATAACGTCCGGGAATGTCGACATAATTTGGAACGGGCTCGACATCATCGACGAATACAAAAGGTATATGATTTTCAGCAAGCCGTACATGGACAATCGCCAGATACTTTTGGTCGCCAAAAATAATTCTCAACCCATTTATTCGGAATATGATTTGGAAGGAAAAATTGTCGGAACTCAAGCCGGCTCGAACTCCGAAGATTACATAAATCAAAATCAGAAACTCAAAAACAGTTTCGCCGCGTTCAAAACTTATCGCAACGTCAAGGAAGGTTTTTATCTTTTAAGCAGGGGAGAACTTGACGTGATAATTATCGATGAAATTGCGGCGCGTTACGAGATGATTCAAAATCCCGGTGCATTTAAGATCGTTGAATTGACAATCGGAGCGGCAACGGAATTCGGCATCGGTTTTCGCAAAAGTGATGTCGAACTGCGCAACAGAGTTCAAAGCGTTTTCGACGAAATGATTAAGGACGGCACGGCAAAAAAAATTTCTATCGAATGGTTTCAAGCCGACTTGATTAAGTCGGGAAAATGAGTTTTGAAAATATCTTAAGCTGAAGAAGGTTTTTCTGTATGAGAAAAATTTTTGTGGCAGTATTTTTATTTGCGGCTGTGATTTTCGCGGGATGCGGCGGCGGCAATCAACAATCCAAAGTCATTATCGGGATTGATGACGAATTTGCGCCGATGAGTTTTCACAACGAACAAAATGAACTTGTCGGCTTTGACATTGATCTTGCACAAGAAGCGATGAATCGTTTGGGCGTTGCGGCGGAATTCAAGCCGATTGATTGGAGCAACAAAGAGAAGGAAATTACTTCGGGGAGTATCGATCTTATTTGGAACGGCTTGGACATAACCAACGAGCGCAAAGAGTATATGATTTTCAGCAAGCCTTACATGGAAGACAGGCAAATAGTTTTGGTCAAGGCGGACAGCGATTTTGATATTCACTCGGAATATGATCTTGAAGGGAAAATTGTCGGGACGCAAGCCGGCTCCACATCCGACGATTACATAAATCGAAACTTGAAACTCAAAAACTCTCTCGCGGAGTATAAAAGTTACACAAAGTTTAGCGAAGTTGTTGACGCTTTGAAAAAGGAAGAAATTGAAGTTCTGGTTTGTGATGAACTTGTTGCGCGCTACGAAATGAACACTTGCCCCGATCAATTAAAAATAATCAACATAAAAATTGGAATCATTACGGAAACGGGCATTGGTTTTCGCAAGGATAATGTCGAACTTCGCGACAGAGTTCAAGACGTTTTTGACGAAATGATAAGAGATGGCACTGCGCGGAAAATTTCCGTGAAATGGTTTCAAGCCGATTTAATCAGCGCGGAAAGATGATCTCCGCGTTTTTTTGCAGTGAAAAATTTTTTTATTGAAAAGCGGAGCAGGAATGAGAGAAGGTTTTGTGGCGTGAAAAAATTTTTAATGACGGCATTGGTCTTTGCGACGATGATTTTTGCGGGATGCGGCGGCAACCAACAATCCAAAGTCATTATCGGGATTGCCGAATCTCCGATAAGTTATCGCAACGAACAGGGGAAATTTGTCGGCTTTGAGGTATCGCTTGCCGAAGAGACGGCAAAACGTATGGGCGTCAAAGCAGAATTCAAATTAATCGATTGGGATAAAAAGGAAGCGGAACTCGATTCGGGAAAAATTGACATGATTTGGAACGCGCTCGACATTACTCCCGAACGTCAAGAAATTATGCTCTTCAGCGATCCTTACATGGACAATCGCCAAGTTATTTTCGTGCTTAAGGGCAACCCGCAAAATGTAAAAAGCGAAAATGACTTTGCGGAAAAAACTATCGGCGCAAAAGCCGGCACCACTGCCGAAAATTACATTAACAAGAACGAAAAACTCAAAAGCAGTCTCGCAGGATTTAAAACCTGCAAAACGGACGAAGAAACTTTCAAAGCTTTGGAGGACGGCGAAATTGATGCGCTTGTCTGCGACGAAATTATCGGACGTTTTTTAATGAATAAACAACGCGGCAAATTTGAAGTTGTGGGAACGACGGTCGGTTCTGCCGGTAAGATGGGAATCGGTTTTCGCAAAAATGATGTCGAGCTCCGCGACAGAGTTCAAAAAGCTTTTGATGAGATTGTAAAAGACGGTACCGCCAAAAAAATTTCCGAAGAATGGTTTGGCGATGATTTAATCGGGCAAAATTAATCTAAAGGTTTCCATATTGTTTTCAAAAAATTTAATGGCGCGCTTGCAATGAAATTGCCGATAAAGTATAATGCAACGCGGTTTATTAAATTTTTTTTTATGAAAGGATGTTTCAGAGGTATGAGAAAAATTTTTATGGCTGTCCTTCTTCTCGTGACGATGGTTTTTGCGGGATGCGGCGGCGGAGATGAACCTGCCAAAAAAGACGGCGAAGACGGCTCCAAGAAATTGGAAAAAATTACAATCGGGCTCGACGATGAATATGCGCCGATGGGTTTCAAGAATGAACAAAATGAAATTATCGGTTTCGACGTTGATCTTGCGAAAGAGGCGGCAAAACGTCTCGGCTCGGAAGTTGAATTCAAAGCCATTGACTGGAACAGCAAAGAGGCGGAACTTAAATCGGGGCGCATTGACATAATTTGGAACGGACTCGACATCACGCCCGAACGTCAACAAAACATGCTTTTCAGTGATCCTTACATGGACAATCGCCAAATCGTCTTCGTGAAAAACGGAAACGATCAAGGAATTACGGCGGAAGCAGATCTCGCAGGCAAAGCCGTCGGAACACAAGCCGGCTCCACTGCCGAAACTTACATTGACAGTACGGAAGAGCTTAAGAACAGTTTCAGCGAGTTCAAAACTTACGGCGATTATGTAAGTGCGTTCATGGATTTGGAGAACGGCAGAATTGACGCGCTTGTTTGTGACGAAATTGTCGGGCGTTATGCGATGAGCAAACAGGGCGATAAATTCCAAGCACTTGAAGTTACCGTCGGACCCGTCACCGAATTTGGAATTGCCTTCCGCAAAGACGATACCGAGTTGCGCGATAAAGTTCAAGGCGTTTTCGATGAAATGGTTAAGGACGGCGCGGCGCAGAAAATTTCTCAAGAATGGTTTGGAGCAGATTTGATTAAAGCAAAAAAATAATCGGCGATTACTAATTTGTGAACAGTGACCGCCGTCAAAATAATTAGGAATGAGGAATTAGGAATTAATAATGAAGAAACGATTTTCATTCCTAATTCCTAATTCATAATTCCTAATTGCATTTGATGGGAGTTAGGGAATATCTGTAATGGAAAAATTTTTGGATATGACCGTCCTTATCATGGAGGGCGCAGAAGTCACGTTAGAAATTTTCTTCGTGACTTTAATTTTAAGCTTGCCAATCGGAGCATTGGCGGCATTGGGCAGAATTTCGAGTTTCGCGCCGATTCGCTACTTGATGGAGTTTTATGTCTGGATAATGCGCGGGACGCCGCTGATGTTGCAACTTTTATTCGTGTACTTCGCCTTGCCGATGGTCGGAATAATGTTGCCGGACGTGGCGGCGGCACTTTTAGCCTTCACGCTGAATTACGCGGCGTATTTTGCGGAAGTTTTCCGCGCAGGAATTCAAGCGATACCGCGCGGGCAATACGAGGCGGCAAAAGCATTGGGGCTTAAGCATTGGCAAATGATGCGCTACATAATTTTCCCGCAAGTGTTGCGCGTTGTCCTGCCGCCGATTTCAAACGAAACAATAAATCTCGTCAAAGATACTTCGCTGATTTACATTTTGGCAATGAATGATTTGCTGAGAGTTGCGCGGACAATCGTTCAAAGAGAATTTGACATGACGCCTTTTGTTATCGCGGGCATATTTTATCTGGGAATGACGGCGGTCTTGACGTGGATTTTCAAGAAACTCGAACAACGTTACGGCTCTTACGAAACCTGAAAGGCAATTAGAAATGAAAATTCATTCCTAATTCCTAATTCATAATTCCTAATTAAAAAAAGAGGGGGCTTTGGATTGATTAGAAAAATATTGCTGAGTCTCCTCATTTTAATTGCGGCGACTGCGGCAGTTGAGGCGGCTGAAGAACAAAAAGCCGAGCCGATAAAAGACGCGCCGACTTTCAAAGAGCGCACGGCTAATCTTGCAGAAATTCAAGCGATAAGAGTAGGTTACGGCTCCGGCACAATCCGAATTGTCGCCGACATCACAAAAAAAGTCGTGTTCACCGAATCTTACGCCGAAAATCCTTCGCGAGTCATAATCGACGTAAAAAATGCTTGGCTCAATCCGAAAGTTCAGCGCGAAGCCGAACTAAAATCTTTGGCGGCAAAAAAACTTCGCGTCGCGCAATTTGATCCTACAACCGTAAGAATTGTTATCGAGACAATGGCGGAGATTCACCCGTTTTATTTAAACGGCGGCGCGGCAGCTTATCGTTTTGTTATCGACGTTGGGGAATTCAAGGAAGATGCAGAAAAAAAATCCGATCCTCCGAAATCGGAACCGCCGCCGTCGAATGAACCGACCGTTAAAGAAATTCCTTCCAACGTCGAGATCGTCGATCCCGAAGATGAAAAATTGGCTAAGCAACGTGAACTTGAACTTAAAGAAAAACGGGAACGAGAACTTCGGGAGCAACAGGAACGCGAAAAGGCTTTAAAGGAACAACAAGAGCGCGAACTTAAAGAAAAGCAGGAACAAGAGCTTCGTGAGCAACAGGAGCGCGAAAAAGCTTTGAAGGAACAACAGGAGCGCGAACTTAAAGAAAAGCAGGAACAGGAAATTCGTGAACAGCGCGAGCGCGAAAAGGCTCTGAAAGAACAACAAGAACGCGAACTCAAAGAAAAGCAGGAACGAGAAAAAGAACTTAAGGAACAACAAGAACGCGAGCTTAAAGAACAGGCAAAACGCGAAAAGGAATTGAAGGAACAACAGGAAAAAGAGCTTAAGGAAAAACGCGAACGGGAAATTCGTGAACAACGCGAGCGCGAAAAAGCTTTAAAAGAACAGGCAAAACGCGAGAAGAAGGAAAAAGAGAAAAAAGATAAAGAGAAGAAGTCCAAAGACAAGGACGACGAAAAAACTGTTGATACTCCGTTCAAAGATTTGGAAGACGATTTGAATACGCTGACAAATCTGCGCGGAAAAATCATTGCCATTGATCCCGGACACGGCGGCAATGACGCGGGCGCAATCGGTCCGACGGGCGTCATGGAAAAAAATGTCACGCTGAAAGTTGCACTTGAACTTCAGAAATTGCTTAAGGCTGAAGGCGCAACGGTTATCATGACTCGCGAAACGGATACAACAGTTTCATATAAAGGAGCCAAAGCTTCCGACATTGAGGAGCTCGGCGCACGTTGCGAAGTTGCCAACAGGGCGGGCGCAGATATTTTCATTTCGATTCATGCGGACAGTTTTACGCGCCCCGAAGCTCGCGGCACGACGGGTTATTATTACAGCAAAAGTACAACCGGCAGAGGACAGAAACTTGCCGATTGCATTCGCAGAAATTTAATTGAACAACTTGGAACGCCGAGTCGCGGAACTCAACCTTGCAATTTCTACGTTGTGAAAAATACCGACATGCCCGCCACTTTGATTGAGTTAGGTTTCATTTCAAATAAGGAAGAAGAAAAACTCCTTGACTCTGCGGAAGGCGTCATAAAGGCGGCGCAAGGAATTTTCGACGGCATTGAAGATTATTTCGGCTGATAATAAAAAAATTTCCCCGTATTGTCGCGGGGATTTTTTTTTGTTATTATCAAAAAAACTTTTGGAGGGAAAAATTTCATGAAAATAATTGTAACGGGCGGCGCGGGCTTTATCGGCGGCAATTTTGTTTATTATGAGCTGAAAAATCATCCTGCCGACAAAATCATTTGCTTTGACAAACTCACTTACGCGGGCAACCTTGAAACTTTGGCGGACGCCCAGGGCAATGAAAATTTTAAATTTATTCGCGGCGACATTGCCGACCGTGAGGCGGTTTACAAACTTTTTGAAGACGAAAAGCCCGATGTCGTCGTGAATTTTGCGGCTGAAAGTCACGTTGATCGCTCGATTGAAGACCCCGAACTTTTTTTGCGGACAAATATTATCGGGACGAGCGTTTTGCTTGATGCCTGTAAAAAATTCGGGATTGAACGCTTTCATCAAGTTTCGACGGACGAAGTTTATGGAGACTTGCCGCTTGACCGCCCCGATTTATTTTTCACCGAGACGACAAATCTTCACACGTCGAGCCCCTACTCCGCCAGCAAAGCCGCCGCAGATTTATTGGTTCAAGCTTATCAGCGGACGTATAAAATTCCCGCGACAATCAGCCGTTGCTCCAACAATTACGGACCTTATCATTTCCCCGAAAAATTAATTCCGCTCATGATTATCAACGCGCTCCATGATAAAAAATTGCCCGTTTACGGCAAGGGAATTAACGTCCGCGATTGGCTTTTTGTCGAGGATCACTGCGCGGCGATTGATTTGATAATTCGCAAGGGCACTGTCGGCGAAGTTTACAATATCGGCGGGCACAACGAGCGCACAAATCTTGAAGTCGTCAAGACGATTTTAAAAATTCTTGGCAAGAGCGAAGACTTGATTGAATTCGTGACGGACAGGAAAGGGCATGATCAACGTTACGCGATTGACCCGACAAAAATTTCAAACGAGCTCGGCTGGACGCCGCAAACAAAATTCGACGACGGCATAAAGAAAACCGTTGCTTGGTATCTTGAAAATCGCGCTTGGTGGGAAAAAATTATCAGCGGCGAGTACAAAAATTATTACGCCAAAATGTACGACAATCGGTAAGGAGAAAAGTTTATGCCAAAGTTTGCAGAACTCAAACGCGAATTTAAAAAAGCCGGTTGCTACAAAGAGTGTGAAGGTAGCGGACATGAATGGTGGTTCAGCCCAATAACAGGAGAAAGATTTCAAATGGGACGTCACAATCAAGAAGAAGTTCCTCTTGGAACAGAAAAAATTCTTCGTAAACAAGCGGGCGTTCCGAAAAAACGTTAAGGAGGTATTTTTATGCAGTATGTTTACCCTGCGATTTTTCAGAAAGATAAAAATCTGCCTGATACTTGGTGTGTTTATTTTCCTGACGTTGAAGGTGCGGCAACTTGCGGATATTCGCTTTACGAGGCCTTGTATATGGCAGAGGACGCGCTTACGGGAATGTTGGTTTGCTGGGAAGATTTTAAAGCGGGAAAATCCAAGTTGCCGATGAAAAATCGCATTGTTGAGCCGACGCCTATTGAACAAGTCAAAGCCGAGCCCGATGAATTTTCGACAAGCGCGTTCGTCACGCTGATTAAAGCCGACACCGACGCTTACAGGAAACTTTATCTTAACAATGAGTAAAAAATTTTTGCGGAGCGGCTACACAACGGGTGCCTGCGCGGCGGCGGGCGTCAAAGCGGCTTTGATTTTTTTGACTGAAGACAAAGTTGTTTCGGAAGTTGAAATTACCGCGCTTGACGGAACGATTTTAAAAATTCCCGTTGAAAGTGTTGAAAAAATTTCCGACGGCATCCGCGCAGAAGTTATAAAATTTTCTGGCGACGATCCCGACATCACAAACGGCGCATCGGTTTTCACGACGGTGCGCCGCATTTTTGGTGAAGAAATTATTTTCCGCGCAGGAGTCGGAGTCGGAAAAATTACAAAGGCGGGACTTCAACTGCCCGTCGGCGAACCCGCGATTAATCCCGGTCCGCGCAGATTGATAAAAAATGTCGCGGAAGAATTTAAACTCGGCGGGCTTGAGATAGAAATTTCAATTCCTGCGGGCGTCGAGCTTGCGAAAAAAACTTTGAATCCGATTTTGGGCGTCGAAGGCGGCTTGTCGATAATCGGCACGACGGGAGTTTTGCGCCCGATGTCGGAAGAAGCTTTTAAAAATTCTCTTGTGCCGCAAATCGACGTGGCGAAGGCGGCGGGCTTTGACGAATTAATTTTTGTGCCAGGAAAAATCGGCGAAACAATCGCGAAGAGACTCGGCTTTTCGGACGGCGCGATAATTCAAACGAGTAATTTTATCGGATTCATGTTGGAGGCGGCGGCTGAACGGCAGATAAAAAAAATAATTTTATGCGGGCATCTCGGCAAGTTGGCAAAAGTTGCGGCGGGAGTTTTTCACACACATAACCGCGTTGCCGATTGTCGCCTTGAAACATTGGCGGCATATGCGGCGGCGGAAGGTTTACCTGCAGGCGAAGTTCAAAAAATTCTCAACGCCAATACGACCGAAGACGCCGCGCAAATTATTTCAGCGAATAACTTTGAACACGTTTATAAAAAAATTGCGGCGCGGGCAAGTCTCCGAGCCGAACGTTACGTTTTCGGCAAGCTGAAAGTTTCTACAATCCTCGTTGGCTACGCGGGAAATATCTTGGGCTCGACATTTAAAAAATTCCAAGCGTCTTGAAAAGCAATATCCAACAAAACATTGTAAAGCACGACAGAGCCGACGTGAATACAACGCAATTTCCCGCTAAATCCGCGTCGCCGCCCATTTGTTGCGCCATTGCAAAACTTACGACCGCGCAGGGCGAAGCGAAAATTGCAACCAATGTAACGAATTCAATTCCTCTGAAGCCGAAAATAAATGCCGCCGTCGATAAAGTTATTGCGGGCACCAAAATTAATCGCCCGAAAATCGCGCCGAGAAGTTGTTTTCTGTGTTCGTGAGTCGAGCCGAGTTTAAAAGACGCGCCCAAAATTATCAGCGCAACGGGAGTTGTCGCCGCCGAAATTTGTCCGATTGGTTTTAAAACGGGTTTCGGGACTTCGACGCCCAAAATTAAGAGCGTCGCGCCCGCAATCGCTCCCAAAATCATGGGATTTTTTAAAACGCCTTTCAAAATCGGAAGCAACGCAAATTTCCCGCCGCGAAAAGTTTCCAGTGCAAACACGGCAAGGATATTGTAAATCGGAATTATAATCGCAATCATCATGCTGGCTACGGCAATTTCTTTGTCGCCGAAAATATTTCCGACAATCGGAATGCCGAACAAAACAAAATTGCTCCGAAAAATCGCTTGAACTATCACGCCGCGCCGCCGATTATCCGGCTCAATTCGCGGAACAAAAATCATCAGCAAGGTAAAAATTATCAACACGCCGCCCGCGCCGAACAACATTAAATTCGGACGAAAACTCGTTGCAAGCTCCGTTGTGTAAATCGAATAAAACATCATGCAACAGAAAAAAACTCGGAAAACCATTCTGTTCATGTGCGAAAGTTCTTCGTCCGTCAACCACTTTTGAAATTTCACGAACGCCCCTATCGCCATTAAGCAAAACATTGGAACAATCGCGCTAACTGCCACAATAAAATTATCGAACATAAAAATTTCAACTCCTTGTCGCGATATTTTATCACGCAACGAAAAAAAAATCGCCCTCCGATTTTCGGAAGGCAATTTTTTTATGCTCGCTGGGGGACTCGAACCCTCGACTTCCTCCATGTGACGGAGATACTCTACCAACTGAGTTAAGCGAGCCCTAAAAAAAAATTGGTGGGGCTGACAGAACTCGAATCTGTGACCTCCTCGATGTCAACGAGGCACTCTAACCATCTGAGCTACAACCCCAAGTCTCTTTCAAGACAAGCCGAATTATAATCGCTGATTTAAAAACTGTCAAGAAAAATTTTTACAGACCCGGAAAAGAATCCACGAATTTAATTTTTATGTCGGGAAAAGAATCGACAAACTCAATAGTGAAATCTTCGCCGCCGGTCACAAATTCCCATTCGCCGATGTCGCTCGGAAAGCTCGAAACTTTTTTGACGCGGAGATCGGGGAAGGCGTCCACAACTTGAACTTTTATGTCGCCGAAACTTTCGACAACCCGAACTCTGCCGCAAAGTTTTATCCCGTTAAAATATCCGTCGCTCGAAATCTGCGCGGCTTCGGAAATATTCGCCGCCGCAAAAATCATCAGCGCAATCAAACTCCCAAAAATTTTCTTCATGAAACTTCCGCTCCTTTTATCATTGTCATTTAAAATTTTTTTTGATATAGTTCAATCGACTTGAAAATATTTTTGAAAGGTATCCGCTTGAAGGGGATAAATTTATGAACACACAGGCTCCGCAAAAAAAATTCTTCGGCACAAAAAATTCTCTGGTAAAATTCGCCGTCGCCTTCCCGATAATTCTCGCAATTATTTTCGCGGGAATTTATTTCAATTTATCGGGCTTCTTCCGAGAGCCGCCAAAAGTTGAAATTCAGCCGCAGAATAATTTCAAAAAAACTTTGCACGTTGTCACGGATCATGACTACGCGCCTTATTCCTACATTGACGAGCAAGGAAATTATCAAGGTTATGATGTGGAAATGATGAATGAAATTGCAAACCGTCTGCAGATGAATCTTGACTTGGTGTTGATGGATTGGAACTCCGCCAACAAAATTTTTCACGGCGGCGGCGCGGATATTATCATGAATATGGAATCCGATTTGATTATAAACAATCCCGACATTATTGCAACCTTGCCGACGACCGAAAAGCAATATGTTGTTTACGGGCGCAAAGAAATTTCGTCCGTCGCCGAACTTTACGGCAGAAGAGTTGCTTCTCTTCACAGAATGCCCGGGCTCGGTCTTGACGATGAAATTTCTTACGTTCATTCCTACAAAAGAATTTTTGACGGGCTGAAAAGCGGCGAATACGAATTTGCTATTTGTCCGATTCAAGTCGGCGGAGCTTTTATCGAAAAAAATGATCTCGATGACGTTTTTCCAAGTTACGCCGTTCAACACGTTTACGGAACACTTGCCCTGCACTCGGAAGATACAATGTTGCGCGTGAAAGTCAATGCGGTTTTAATTCAAATGCAACAGGAAGGACGCCTTGAGGCTTTAACCAAAAAATGGATTATCAATCGCTACGAAAATATCACGCTTGAAGAAATGGTTACAAGTCGCCCGTGGCTTATCGCGCTGATTTTGTCGTCCGCACTCTTCGTGATTCTTTTAATCGGTTATACCGTCATGCAAGTTCGCTACGCACATTCGCAGGAACAATACACAATACAACTGCAGGAAAATTACGAGACGATTAAAGAACAAAGCGAGCGGCTTAAAAGTCAGCAGACTGAACTTATTGCCGAAAAAGAACGCGCCGAAGAAGCCAACAGAGCAAAATCAACTTTCCTTTCAAACATGAGCCACGACATAAGGACGCCGATGAATGCGATTGTAGGTTATCTCAATCTCGCAAAAGATTTGCACAGGGTTTGCGAAAATTGTCCGTTGTATAAAAATGAACCTTGCCCCGACAGAATTCCCGACAGAATGTATGATTTCCTTAAAAAAATCGACGCCTCAAGTCAACATTTGCTCGCGCTGATTAATGACGTTTTGGAAATGAGCCGAATCGAGAGCGGCAAAATGGAGCTTGAACTTTTGCCCGATAATTTGGCTGAAACTATGGATGAAGTTCAAGACATGTTTGCAACGCAGATGAAGGGCAAAAATATTTCTTTCAGCGTCGACAGCACCGAGATTAAAAATAAATATGCCGTCTTCGATAAAAATCGTTTGAACAGAGTTTTGCTGAATCTTTTGAGCAACGCTTACAAGTTCACGCCCGAAGGCGGAAAAATTTCCGTGACGCTTAAACAAATCGGCGACAGCCACGACGACTCGGCGGATTATGAATTGCATGTCAAAGACAGCGGAATAGGTATGACGCCCGAATTTGCCGCGAGAGTTTTTGAGGCATTTGAACGCGAAAGAACTTCGACCGTCAGCAAAATTCAAGGGACGGGGCTCGGCATGGCAATTACGAAAAGTATCGTCGAGCTTATGAAAGGCACAATCAAAGTTATCACCGCGCCCGGCGAAGGCACGGAATTTGTTGTGAACGTCAATTTCAAACTCGCCGAAGAACCCGAAAATCTTTCCGCCGAAAATAAAAATTCCGCGCAGGTTATCGACTTTGAAGGCAAAAAACTTTTGCTCGTCGATGACATTGAAGTTAATCGCGAAATTGCCAAAATGCTCCTTGAGAGTGAAGGTTTTATAGTCGATACGGCAAGCGACGGCTCCGAAGCTGTCGAAAAAGTTGCAAACGCCAAGCCCGGCGATTTCGATTGCGTGTTGATGGATATTCAGATGCCGATAATGAACGGTTATGAGGCGGCAAAAAAAATTCGCAAGCTGGAAAATCCCGAACTTGCAAATGTTCCGATAATCGCAATGACGGCGAACGCCTTCAGCGAGGACGTAAAAGCTGCGCTTGATGCGGGCATGAACGCGCACATTGCCAAACCTATTGACGTGCCGAACATGTTGGAGACTCTCGCAAAAATTTTGCCCGCTTAAAAATTTCGGAGGAAATCTCATGGCAAAAAATGAAAATATGAATTCGGCGAAGCGCAACAAGAACGACGAATTTTATACACAGTTCAGCGACATTCAGCGCGAAATGAACTGCTATTATCTTTGGGACAAAAATTTTCTCAAGGATAAAACCGTCCTTTTGCCGTGCGACGACCCGGAGTGGAGCAATTTTACAAAATTTTTTGCATTGAACTTGCCGCTTTACAAAATGAAGAAATTAATTTCGACGAGTTACGCCGCCGATGAAAAAAATTTTTCACACGGGAAAATTTTTACATTGGACATGGAGACGCGGAGCCGCAAACCTTATGCGCCCGACTCTTTGACTTTCGATTATCTTGAGGGCGACGGAGATTTTCGCAGTGCGGAAGTAAAAAAACTCCGTGACGAAGCGGACGTTATCATTACCAACCCGCCGTTTTCTTTGTTCAGAGAATATGTCGCGCAACTCATGAAGTTCGACAAAAAATTTTTGATAATCGGGAACATAAATTGCATAACCTACAAAGAAGTTTTTCCTTTGATAATGGCGAACAAAATTTGGCTGGGCAACGGGATGGGCAGATGGATATCGGGCTTTATCGTTCCGGAAAATTATGAACTTTACGGGACGGAGACTCGGATTGACGAATGGGGCAGAAGAATTGTTGCAACGAATCAATGTCTGTGGCTGACAAATTTGGAGCACGGAAAAAGACATGAGCCGTTGCGATTGATGACTTTGGAGCAAAATTTTCGATACAGCAAACACAAAGAAATACGCGGCACAGGTTATCCGAAATATGATAACTATGACGCGATTGAAGTTCCTTTTGTCGATGCAATACCCGACGATTATGAAGGAGTAATGGGCGTGCCGATTACTTTTCTCGATAAATATTGCCCCGAACAATTTGAAATTCTGGGCAACAGTCAAATGTTTGCAGGCGAGGTTGTCATTGACGGCAAGTTGAAAAAAATCCCGGCAGATTTTATATCAACGGAAAAAGAATGTACGACAGAATTTTAATTCGTCAGAAGAAAAAAATGAGCGCAAAAGCAAATACACTCTCGGCGACTATAATTGGCGAAAATAAAAATTCAAATGCGGCGAGAAATTTTTTGCCAAGCGTCGGCAGTAAGGAAACTCTCTTCGGCGACAGTTTCAAGTTGCAAGAATTTTTCGTAAGACATGCCGAACGCCAAAAGATTTTTATCGATAAATTTCCGCGCAGAAGGATCCGTCAAGCCGACGAAACAAAAATTTTTTTCGCTCATAGGATAAAGAATCGTCTGTGCACAGCCCGCGCCGAATAAAATTTTCACGGCATCATGACGAGCCGAATCGTAATTTGCAAGCGTAACCAAGCCCGAAAGTTGGTCGGCGTTGATCAAAAAAATTATGACTTCGGGCTTTTCCTCTTCGACAAGAGCAAGCGGCTTAAACAACAAAAATTTTTTACGCGGCGGAAGTTTTTCAATCAAAGCATTTGAAACTCCGCAAATAAAATCCCGTGCAAAGACGGGATTTTTTTTATAATGTTCGCAACGGTCGACGCCTTCGCCGCCGCACGACAAAAAATATTCAATCCAACCGAGCGGATATTTTTCAAAGCCGAGCCCTGCGCGTCCGCCGAGACAAGTCGCAGTTTCTTTTGTAAAGGCGGCAATTTTCCCGTTCGCGGCGGCGGAGAGCATTGCGATTACGCAACCCCAATGATTTTCTTTGAACTGCAAAACTTTTTCGGGACAAATCTCCGATTGCACAACCGCAACGGGCGAATTTTTCAGCTTAATCAGTTCGGAAATTTTACTGTTCATGATTCAAAAATCTTTCCTCGCGGCAATGTATTTGTTGACGGCGGCGATAAGTTGCACAACGTCGAAAGGCTTGGCAATGTGATAATTCATGCCGCTTTCCATGCTCATGCGTTTATCTTCGTCGCGGCTGTTGGCACTCAACGCGATTATCGGCAAAACTTTTGCGTCGGGACGATCAAGCGCACGAATTGCCCGCGTTGCCTCGTAGCCGTTCATTATCGGCATTTGTATATCCATCAAAACCAAGTCATAATATCCCGGCGGGTGTTTTGAAAAAGCCTCAACCGCCTCAATGCCGTCCGCAACAGTTTCAACCGAAAAGCCTGACTCCTCCAAAATTGTTTCGGCGAGCATTCGATTAAGTTCAATGTCATCAACCAAAAGAATTCTGCGGTTGTAATTGTCATCGGCGGCGACGGCTTTAATTTCCTCGACTTCATTTTTGTCGTCGCCTTCGCGAGCGATTTTGAACGGCAAGCCGACAGTAAAAGTTGTGCCTTCGCCCTTTTTGCTGACAGCTTCGATTGAACCGCCCATTGCGTCAAGAAGTTTTTTGGTTATCGCCAAGCCGAGCCCCGCGCTTATATGCCCGGTTTTAGTCGAAGTTTCTTCGCGCTCGAAAGTTTCATACATGCGTTTCATAAATTCTTCCGTCATGCCGACGCCGTCATCGGAAATAACAAATTCGCAACGGACATAGCCGGCATCTTCGGAAATTTTTTTCTTCCGCGCAGAAACTTTGACGTGCCCGCCCGGCGGCGTGAATTTTATCGCGTTGTCAATCAAGCCGGAGAGAATTTTCCTCAAGTTCACGTCGTCGGTATAAACGAGTTCACGCGGCAAATTCAACACATTTTCCAGAGAAATATTTTTTGCTTCCGCCGCCGATTTGAAGGCGTGCAAGACGACCAAAACTTGTTCTTCCAAATCGCAAATTTCTGTTCGCAGTTGAGTTTTGCCGTAAGTTATCTTGCTCATGTCGAGAAGATTATTAACCAAGTCAAGCATTTGTCGGCTGCTTTCGTCAACCTTCGCCAGATAATTTTTCAAAAGTTCGGGCTCGTTTATATGTCGCCTTGCCAAATCCGTAAAGCCCATTATCGAATTCAGCGGCGTCAAGATGTCGTGTGAAATGTTGAATAAAAAAGTTGCCTTAACTTCGCTTGCCTGCTTTTCCTTCTCCAATTCAATTTCCATTCGCAATTTTTCCTCCTGAATAAGTCGCCGCTCGGTTATATCGCTGATGAAAACATAAAAAGCATCTCCGTGCTCCGGAAATGTAGCAAAGTGCCCGTAGTCGTCAATCCAACGAATTTCTCCGTCCCTGCGCGTGATTCGATATTCCACATGATCAAGATGATCATTATCGGGGTCGGCAATTTGCTCCTCGATTGATTCTTGAATTGCGGCGAAGTCATCGGGATAAACCATGCCGCGAAAAGTGTAGCCCGTAAGCTCTTTGAACTCGTCAAGATTTTCGCAACCGTAAATATCCAAAACCGCGCTGTTCACATAGAAAAGTTCAAACGGTTCTTTCGCCGAATAGACAAAGAATCCGCCCGGCACTTGTTCCGCTACCCACTTCAACATTGGCAAAACCTCGTACAAATATTTTTTGCCCAAAAAATTATCTCTCGCCATTTCCTCACCCGTAAAACTAGAGCGTGTCGGTAAACTTGAAACTATCGTGTGACGAGGAATTTTTTCGATTGGAAAAATAACCGTCACTGTCAAAGTTTGTCAACAGACTCTATGAAAAATTTTTTGCAATAATATCACAGCCCGCCGATTTTGTACAAAAAAATTTTAAGCCGCCCAATTTTTTCGGGCGACTTTTTCTAAAAAAGTGCTTGACAAGACGGCTTGTGGTGGGGATATAATTAATAAAAAAATTTTTCTTGTTGCGTCTGTGTGCGTGTATTATCAACGTCGGGGCGAACAGTTCATAAATTATTTAAGGAGGTAAAAAAATGTCGGACAAAAAAATTAAGCATTTTGTTGTTGTTCGATTTTTTCCTTTTAAACGTCCGGATTTTCAACGTGATATTTTCGATACGGATTTTCTGTCAACACAGGTGTCATTGGCTAAAAATAATCTTCTAAAGTCTCTTGAGAATCAGACTGACAAAAATTTTGAGATTTATTTTTTGGCAAATGGCAAGTACTTCGATAATCCGAAATACGAATTCATTTTTACAGAGCTCAGCGATTCGCCGCTGACGATTAAATTTATAAGAAAAAAAAGCGACCCTTCGATTCAAGACGCATATAATAATTACGATTTTGTCATTCAAACGAGGGTGGACTTTGATGATTTCATGTATAAAGACGCCGTCGCAGACACGCAAAATAAAATCAATGAGTGCGACAGCATATTGTCATACGGTTACAGCAAAGGATATATGTATTTTAATGAAGATTTATATGATTTTCCTGCTCCCAAATATGCTAAAAGAGGGCAAAGGTCACCGTTTCAATCTTGGATAATCAAATCGTCCTTTGCGAAAAAAATTCCTTATGTAAGTGCCTATCCTTGTGAGCATACAAAAATCGTACCCTTTTTGAAAGAGTTTCTTGAAAAAAACGGCTTTGAATTCTCTGAAAATATGTACCAAAACAATATCACCACCAATGCCTTCATTTATTTTCGACACGATGCCACGTGGATGAATAACGGCAAGCCGTATACTGAACGCCCAAAAGGAATCACCCATTCAAAGATTTTGACCACTGACGACATAACAAAAAAACAACTGGAAGAGGAATTCGGGTTTTTCTACGACTTGAACTCGATAAAATGATTTGGAGCAAAAAAATTAATCAGTCTCGCAGGCGGCGGGGCTGATTTTTTTTATAAATGCTCTTCCAACTTTAAAATAATATCTCGCAACTCGGCGGCTCGTTCGAACTCCAAATTTCTGGACGCCTCCCGCATCTCGGCGGTTAAACTTTTAACTAAGTTCCGCTTCTGCGCGGGGCTTAATTTTTTTATCAGCTCGCTCGGCGATTGAGGCTTCTTAGACGATTTTTTTAGCGGCAACTCTATCAGCGGCGCAACAGGTTTTTCTATCGTCTTCGGCGTTATGTGAAATTTCGCGTTGTATTCTTCCTGAATTTTTCTCCGCCGCGCAGTTTCAGCCATTGCCCGCCGCATTGAGTCCGTAATTTTTTCCGCGTATAAAATAACTTTTCCGTGAACATTTCGTGCCGCCCGCCCGATTGTCTGTATAAGCGAAGTTTCCGAACGCAAAAATCCTTCCTTGTCCGCGTCCAAAATCGCTATCAACGAAACTTCGGGCATGTCCAAGCCTTCGCGCAATAAATTTATTCCGACCAATACGTCAAATTTTCCTGCGCGGAGATCGTGAATTATTTCTGCCCGCTCCAAAGTCACTACGTCCGAATGCAAATATTTCACGCGAATTTTTACGCCGCTTAAATAATCCGTCAACTCTTCCGCAAATTTTTTCGTCAGCGTCGTGATTAAAATTCGTTCCTTCGCCTCGACGCGCAGATTTATTTCCGAAATTAAGTCGTCGATTTGATTTTCTATCGGACGCACTTCGACAAGCGGATCCAAAAGCCCCGTCGGTCTGATTATCTGCTCGACCGTGTTTTGTGATTCGGTAAGTTCATATTCTGCGGGCGTCGCCGAGACAAAAATTATCTGCGAAATTTTTTCGTTGAACTCGTCGAATTTTAATGGGCGATTGTCCCTTGCGCTCGGCAGGCGGAAGCCGTTTTCTATCAGAGAATTTTTTCGCGATTGATCTCCCGCGTACATTGCCCGAAGTTGCGGCAACGTTACATGCGATTCATCTATCACCGTCAAAAATTTTTTTGGGAAATAATCTATCAGCGTAAAAGGCGGCTCGCCTTCCGCCCGTCCCGTCAAATGCCGCGAATAATTTTCTATGCCCGAACAATAGCCCATTTCCTGAATCATTTCCAAATCAAAACGTGTCCGTTGTTCAATCCTCTGCGCTTCGATTAATTTTCCTGCCGCCGTGAATTTTTCAACCTGCGCGGACATCTCTGCGCGAATATTTTTTTCTGCCCGCTCCAAATCTTCATAATCCGTCACGTAATGAGAAGCGGGGAAAATAAAAATTTCATTGCGCTTGCCAAAAATTTTCCCCGTCAAAATTTCAAACTCGATAATTCTTTCTACCTCGTCGCCGAAAAGTTCAATGCGCAGAGCCCGCCCGTTGTAGCCCGCCGGAGTCACTTCGATAACGTCGCCGCGAACTCGAAAATTTCCGCGCTCAATTATCATGTCATTGCGATTGTAACGAATTTCAATCAGCCGCCGCAAAATTTTTTCGCGAGAAATATTCTGCCCAATTTTTAAGTGCAAAAGCATTTTGGAATAATTTTCGGGCGAGCCCAAGCCGTAAATGCACGAGACACTTGCAACAATGATCGTGTCGCGCCTTTCAAACAGCGAACACGTCGCCGAATGCCGCATCTGATCAATTTCGTCGTTAATCGCCGCGTCCTTTTCAATGTAGGTGTCGGTCGCCGCAATGTAAGCTTCGGGCTGATAATAATCGTAGTAGCTGACGAAATAGCCGACATAATTTTCCGGGAAAAAACTTTTGAACTCGGCGGCAAGTTGCGCGGCTAAAGTTTTGTTGTGCGCAATAACCAATGTCGGCAACTGAACTTTTTCTATCACTTTGGCTATCGTAAAAGTTTTTCCCGTACCCGTCGCGCCGAGTAAAACTTGAGACTTCAAACCGTCCGCGAGCCCTTCAGCCAATGATTCTATCGCTTGCGGTTGGTCGCCCGTCGGATTGAACGAGGAGACCACTTTAAATTTTTTCTTCAGCAAAATTTTTCTCCCCTTATTCCGCGACAATAATTTTCGTGCCGAGTTTTTCGGCGGCAGTCGTAAGAGATTCGGGGAGCTTTGAATCGGTGATAATGCCGTTGATTTTTTCGAGTGTTGAGAAACTGTAAGTGCTTTCGACGCCGATTTTGCGCGACTCGGCGATAACGTAGGAAGTTTTGCTGATTTCAATCAAGCGCGCCTTGTGAATTCCGCCGGCAATGTCACGCGAACTCAAAGAATTTTTTTTGATGTCGACACCGAACGCGCCGATAAACGCAATGTCGGGACGGAATTTTGAAATGAATTCCATGTTCAAGACGTCCGAAAATCCGTCGCGGCTCTGATTAATCTGCCCGCCCGCAAAAAATAAATTTATCTTCGGGTTGCGAGCGAGCATAACCAATACGTCAACCATATTTGTAAAAATTTTGTAAGGCGTCTCAGTTTTTTCCAAAATCTGCGCAATGGCAATGCTTATCGTCGAGATGTCAAGGAAAATTAAATCCCCTTGCTTCATGAGTTTGACGGCGGCGGCGGCAATTTTTCTCTTGGCTTCCACGTCCGAAATTCTGCGCCGATTCGCCTCCGTCATCTGCAATTTTTCTTCTATCGAAACTGCTCCGCCGTAAGTGCGTCTCAATTTCCCGTCCAACTCCATCGAACTTAAATCTTTGCGAATTGAATCTTCCGTCACGCCGAAAATTTCTGCAAGTTCTTTTACCAAAACTTTTCCGTCGCGCTCCAACATTTCCAAAATCTTTGCTTGTCTCTCTTCCAAAAACATTTTCGGTCACTTCCTTAATTCTAAAACGTTCCACAGATAGAAAAAACTCAAACCGCACGGCTTGAGTTTTTTCTGCTCGCATTGGGAGCCAATTTCGTATTTGTTTCAAAGCAGATAAACTCACCTGTCAATTTCATGAAACAGATTGAGTTTATCAGAGAAAATTCTTGTTTGCAAGAATTATTTTCAACGCGGCGTCAAACTCTTCAACACGTTCAAAATTCGGCTTAAGAGATTTTTTTTCGTCTTGAATGTCAGGAAAATTCGCGACGCGCTCTCGATAAATTTTAAATCTCGGCGAAAGATTTTTGACAAGCCGATAATTCCCTGCGCGGAGATTTTTTTTATGTCGTTGAAAATTATTTCGACGCGCAAATTTTGTTCTTGAATCGATTTCACGCCCAAAATTTTTGCGGCAATTCGGATTCTCGTAACCGACAAAAGATTTTCTACGGGCTCCGTGATTTTTCCGAATCTGTCTTGCAATTCTTCCTGCAAATCTTTTATTTCCACATCATCACGCATAACCGCCAGCCGCCGATAAATTTCTATCTTGTCTCCCGCGTTTTCGATATATTCTCTGTCTATGAACGCCTCGACCGGCAAATTTATTATCGGATCGGGTTCCTCGACATTTTCAATTTTTTTATGTTGAAGTCTGTTTACCGCGTCTTCCAAAAGTCTGCAATACATTTCAAAGCCCACGCTTGCAATGTGCCCGTGTTGTTGTGCGCCCAATAAATTTCCCGCGCCGCGTATTTCCAAATCTTTCATTGCGATTTTAAAGCCCGCGCCGAGTTGTGCAAATTCCCGCATTGCCTGAAGTCTTTTCTCGGCATTTTCTCCCAAAATTTTTTCTGCGCGGTGAACGAAATATGCAAAAGCCATTGTGTGAGAACGTCCGACCCGCCCGCGCATTTGATAAAGTTGCGCCAGCCCGAAATTATCCGCGTCATAAATTATTATCGTGTTCGCGTTGGCAACGTCAAGCCCGCTCTCGATTATCGTTGTCGTCAACAAAACATTGAACGCGCCTTCATAAAAATCCATCATGACGCTTTCCAAAAAATCATCGGACATTTGCCCGTGCGCCGTTCTGATTTTTGCTTCGGGCACAAGTTCAATCAATCTTTTGCGCATGATGTCTATCGTCTCAATCCGATTGTAGACGAAATAAACCTGTCCGCCGCGCCGAATTTCTCTCTGTACCGCCTCCGCAATTATTTCATCGTCGTCTTCGATAACATAAGTTTGCACGGGAAATCTTTCTGCCGGCGCGGTTTCTATCAAACTCATGTCACGCGCCCCGACCAATGACATATGCAAAGTTCGCGGTATCGGCGTCGCCGAAAGTGTTAAAACGTCAACGCCTTCACTCATTGCGCGAATTTTTTCTTTTTGTTTGACGCCGAAGCGGTGTTCCTCGTCGATTATCAGCAAGCCTAAATCTTTGAATTGAATTCTGTCCGATAAAATTGCGTGCGTCCCGATTAAAATATCAATTTGCCCTGCGCGGACTTTTTGCAAAATTGTTCGTTGCTCCTTCGGAGTTTTGAAGCGGCAAATGACATCAACCGTCGGCAAAAACCCCGTGAATCTTTCCGAAAAAGTTTGATAATGTTGTTGCGCCAAAACCGTTGTGGGAACCAAAACCGCGCATTGCTTGCCGTTCATTGCCGCCTTGTAAGCCGCCCGAATTGCAATTTCCGTTTTACCGAATCCCACGTCGCCGCAAATCAATCTGTCCATTGGTCGCGCCTGCTCCATATCTTTTTTTACGTCCGAAACTGCGCGAATCTGGTCGGGAGTTTCTTCGTAAGGAAAAGCGTCTTCAAACTCGCGCTGGCTTGCGTCATCTTCGGCGAAAGCAAAACCTTGAGATTTTTCTCGCCGCGCATAAATCTCCAAAAGTTTTTCCGCAATGTCTTCGACCGCCGCCGAAGCTCGCGACTTCGCCCTGCTCCAATCGCCCGAACCAAGCCGCGAAAGTTTAGGCGTCGAATTATCGCCCGAAATATATTTCTGCAGATAATGAACTTGCTCGACGGGAATAAAAAGTTTGTCCGCGCCGCCGTATTGAATTTGCATAAAATCTTTGTGCACGCCGTCGAATTCAAGCGTTTCAATGCCGAGATATTTTCCGATGCCGTTTTCGACGTGAACGACATAATCGCCGGGATGAATGTCGCTGAAACTCCGAATTTTTTCGCCCGACTCCTCCGAATAAGTTTTGACACGCCGCTTGACTTGCCCGCCAAAAATATTTTTCTCCGTTAAAACCGTGAGTTTCGCATTGGGAAAAGTAAAGCCGTCGCTCAAAGTGCCGCGCTCAAGATTTATGCCTGTCAAATCGTTTTCGTAAAAAAGTTTCATTATGCCGTTGAGTTTCGCATCACTTCGGAACAGGATAAAAATTTTCTGCCCGCGCTCGCGAAGACGCGCCATTTCTTCCAGAAAAAATTTCGTCTGCCCTTGAAAACTCGTAACGTTGGCGGCGGTTATCCCGATTGTCTCCGTCGGTTCCACGCCGCGAACATTTTTCAGCATCAACTCAAAATAAATCAAACTGCCTGCGCGGGAACTTTTTATCAGCTGTTCAAATGTGAAAATATTTTTCTTAATCTCCGCGTCTTCGTGAATCAGATTTTGAATCGCCTCGTAAATCCGCGCAGGTTCATCAAAAATAATCGTGCCGTCTTCACCCGCGCAACTCAAAAAAGATTCGCTTGCCGCTCCGAAATTTTTTATCGGCAGAATCGAAACGACTTGAGATTTTCTGCCCGAACGAAGCGTTTCAAAATTTATAAAGCGAATCGAATCAATTTCATCGCCGAAAAATTCCAAGCGATAAGGCGTCGGCTCGTTTATCGGGAAAATATCGACAATGCCGCCGTGCACGCTGAATTTTCCTATCGCGTCAATTTCATCCGCCCGCTCGTAGCCGAACTCGATAAGTTTATCCAAAAATTTTTCTCGCGAAATTTTTTCGCCGAGCTCGACGCGCAGTTGAAATTTCAAAAAATCTCCTCGCGAAAAATCTTTTTTGACTGCCGCCGCCGCCGAAGCCAACACGATAAATTTTTCTCCGCGCAGAAGTCGCGCCAAAATTTCAAGACGCTTTGCCTGCCTTTCGACGCCGACAGTACTTGCCTGCACGTCCAGCAAATCCAATTCGGGCAACTCGACAACTTCGACGTTCGGCAAAAGTTCCGCGAAGTCATCTCGCCACTCCGACATTTTTTCTCTGCCGCTTATCAAAATTATCGTCGGGCGCGGACTTAGTGCAAAACCAGCCGCCGCCGTCAAAATTTTTTGCGAGCCCGCCAAACCGTAAAGCAAAAACTCGCCGTGTTTTAAAAATTTTTTTGCCGCCTCGCGAAAATTTTCGTCGCGAAGTGCCGCCTCCAAAATTTTATGCATAAATTTTCCCCTGCCTTAGTTTTTTCAAACATTATATCACTTTATGGAAAAAATTTTTTGTGCTACAATGCGCCAAATAAGTTCAAAGGAAGATTTTTAATGCGGAAAAGAGAAACACAAATTTTAGATTTACTCGGCGCGAAGAAAAAAATAACGGTGCTCGAATTGGCGGAGCAGTTCAAAGTCTCGGACGTTACGATAAGAAAAGATTTGGCGGTTTTGGAAGAGAAAGGGCTTTTGAAACGCGAACACGGCTTTGCAACGTTGCCGGAAAGCGACGACATAAGCACGCGGCTTCTTTTCAATTACGAAACCAAAAGACGCATTGCCAAAAAAGCTCTGGAGTCTGTGACGGACGGAGAAACGCTTATGATTGAATCGGGCTCGTGTTGCGCTCTGCTGGCGGAAGAAATTGTTTTGAACAGACGCGGCGTGACGCTTATAACCAATTCGGTTTTCATAGCGAATTTTCTCCGAGAAAAAATCGGGACGCGAATAATTTTGCTCGGCGGCGAATTTCAAAACGAATCACAAGTTATGGTCGGTCCTTTGATAAAAAAATGCGCGGAGAATTTTTCTGTGGAAAAATTTTTCATGGGAACGGACGGCTTTAACGAGGCGGGCGCAATGTCGGGCGATTTAATGCGGGCGGAAGCCGTTCGCAACATGGCTGAATCTGCGCGGCGGAAAATAATTTTGACCGACTCAAAAAAATTTTCATCGGCGAGCATAGTGCCGCTTTTGCCTTACAAAGAAATTGACTCGATTTACACTGACGAAAAAATTTCGGACGACAAGAAAAATTTTTTGGCTGAACACGGCATTCAAATAATTTTGCCCGAAGTCAAATAAAAAAACCTCCCGTTCAAAACGAGCGGGAGATTTTTTTTGCCGAATTATATTTCAATCAGCGGAGTTTTTTTGCCGTAAAGCAACATGTCAAACGGGTCGTACCAAAACGGGTTTCCGAATCCGAAACGATTCACGACATCCCAAAAGGGCGGTGCATTTTTTATTACTGTCGAATTGATTTGCCATGCCGAAGGCAAATCAGACTTGAAGGGCACGAAACAAATTTTTTTGCCGTAAGGGAGCGCATCAAATTCCTGTAAAATCTCTTCGCGCTCGGTGTACATTGTCACGAAAAGATTATACCAATTAATTCGAGCCTTACGCCTGTTCCATTTGTCAACCGCCTCATCAAAACTCCGATAATGATTCATGTGAATGGCAATGTCGCCGAGTTCGACGACGGGATAATAAAATTTCAATTCATTTTGCCATTTTGTCTCTTTGAAAATTAAATCTTTCTCCAAATAAGCTTGCGGCTCATGCAGAAAACGCAGATAATCTTGCTCGTCAAAAAACATGTTTACAAATGGCGAATTGAACGGCAAGCCCAAAGTATGCAACAGCACGCCGCCAAAACAATTCATTGTAAAAACAGACAGGCGCGAGCATTGCACGTGGCGATATTTTTCAAGCGTGAAGCCGGGAATGCAGACAATCCAATCGCCCAAAAGTTTTTCTTCGGGCAAATTAAGTTGGCGGGCGACTTGCGAGATTTTGTTCATGCCGATTTTTTTTGCGCCGATTACAAGGAGGACATCAAAATTTTTGTCAGCCGAAGAAATATTTTCGCCCGCCGCCTTCCCGACAATTTCAATGCCGTTATCTTGCCGCTCCAAAATATTTATCGCGTCTTTAAGAAATTGCGTATCCTTCGAGACAACCCAAATCAAAATTTTCAGCATGAATTAAATCCTTTCGACGGCGAGAGAAATTTTTTCGCCGTTGATGTCCCAAACTTTGGCGTTGTCGTTCGCGGAGAAAATAATTTCATTCGCAAGCGTGACGGTTTGAATCTCCTGCGAATTGCGCTTGATAATGTCGGCGAGTTTGTCATTGTCAGAAGCAAAAATTTTTATCTTGTCCGTGACTTCAAAATTACTTTCGCGGCGCATGACTTGAAGTTTGCTGATAATTTCGCGGACAAAACCTTCCTCAATCAGCGCGGGTGTCAACGTCGTTGAAAGCGCAATCGAAATATCGTTATCGCTCTGGCAGTTGAAACCTTCGCTCTGCGTGATTGTAATTTCAATGTCTTCCGGCGTCAAAATTATGTCGCCGAGTTTAAGTTCGCCCGTCTTGTCGAGTTCAAGCTTAGCGGCGGCTCCGTCAAGAGTTTTGAGAGATTTTTGAACTTCGCCCATGCGTTTGCCGACTTTTTTACCCAAAACGCGGAAATTCGGCTTGAGATTGTATTTGATAAATTCGCCCATATCTGCGCGGAATTCAACTTTCTTAACGTTCAATTCGTCTTCGATAATTTCAACGAAAAATTCCGGCAAAGTCTCCGCCTTGACAAACATATTTGCGACGGGCTGACGATTTTTAATGTTGGAGGCGTTGCGGGCAGCGCGTCCGAGCACAACAATTTTCAAAACCAAATCCATATTGCGTTCCAGTTCGGCGTCGATAAATTTTTCGTCGGCAACGGGATAATCGCAAAGATGAACACTTTCGGGAGCAGTCGCGTCGATTGAACAAACCAAGTTGCGATAAATATTTTCCGTGATAAAAGGAACCATCGGAGCCGCCGCCTTCGCCAAAGTTACAAGCGCGGTGTAAAGCGTCATGTAAGCATTGATTTTATCCTGCTCCATGCCCTTCGCCCAAAAACGCGCCCGACTTCTGCGAACATACCAGTTAGACAGCTCGTCAACAAAATCTTGCAACGCCCGCGCAGATTCGGGAACTTTATAATTCGTCAAGGCGTCGTCAACCGTCTTAACCATTGTATTTAATCTTGACAACAACCATTTATCCATAACGGAAAGTTTTTCGTAATCAAGTTGATATTTCGTTGCGTCGAAGTCGTCAATGTTCGCATAAAGCACAAAGAAGGCGTAAGTATTCCACAGCGTGCCCAAAAATTTTCTTTGCCCTTCGACAACCGCATCATCATGAAAACGATTCGGGAGCCAAGGCGCGGAGTTTTCGTAAAAATACCAGCGAATTGCATCCGCGCCGTGTTTTTTTAAAGTTTCCATTGGCGCGACCGCATTGCCTTTCGACTTCGACATTTTTTGTCCGTCTTTATCCAAAACCAAGCCGAGCACAATACAATTTTTAAATGAAGTGTTGTCGAAAAGCAAAGTCGAAATTGCCATCAACGAATAAAACCAGCCGCGAGTTTGATCAACCGCCTCGCTGATAAAATCTGCGGGGAAATGATTCTCGAAAATTTCTTTGTTCTCAAAAGGATAATGCCATTGCGCAAAAGGCATCGCGCCCGAATCAAACCAGCAATCGATAACTTCGGGGACGCGGTGCATTTTGCCGCCGCATTTCGGACAAGGAAAAGTTACTTTGTCGATATACGGGCGGTGCAACTCAATATCATCGGGACAATTTTTTGACAGAGATTTTAATTCCTCAATCGAGCCGACAGAATGTTGATGCCCGCATTTGCACTCCCAAATGTTCAGCGGCGTTCCCCAATAACGGTTGCGAGAAATTCCCCAATCCTGAACGTGTTCGAGCCAATCGCCGAAGCGTCCCTTGCCGATTGTCGGCGGAATCCAATTTACCTTCGCATTATTTTTCAACAAATCATCTTTGACTGCCGTCATTTTTATAAACCAAGATTCGCGGGCGTAGTAAATCAGCGGAGTATCGCAACGCCAGCAATGCGGATAACTGTGCTCGAACGGCGGAGCTTTGAAAAGTTTTCCCGACTCCTTCAAATCTTTAAGAATCAGCGGGTCGGCGTCCTTAACAAAAATTCCCGCCCATTTTGTCTCGGCAGTCATATTTCCCTTGCCGTCAACGAATTGCACGAAAGGAATGTCATATTTTCTGCAAACGCGATTGTCGTCCTCGCCGAAAGCCGGCGCGCAATGAACAATGCCCGTGCCGTCTTCCGTCGTAACATAATCATCGCAAGTCACAATGAACGCCCGCTTGCCCGAACGTTTTACAATCTCTTCAGCGAAAGGATAAAGCGGCTCATATTTTTTATATTCAAGCTCCGCGCCTTTGAACTTCGCCAAAATTTTTTTCTCGGCGTCGCCGAAATTTTTTTCAACCAAAGCTTCAGCCAAAATATATTTCGTGCCGTCCACTTCGACTTTTACATAATCGACTTTGGCATTTACGCACAAAACCAAGTTGGAAGGCAACGTCCAAGGCGTCGTTGTCCAAGCCAAGAAATATGAATCTTCGCCTTCGACTTTAAATTTGACGACAGCCGAACGCTCCTTGACATCTTTATAGCCCAGCGCGACTTCGTGACTTGAAAGCGGCGTGCCGCAACGCGGGCAATACGGCACAACTTTATGTCCTTTGTAGAGAAGATTTTTCTCCCAAATTTTTTTGAGAGCCCACCACTCCGACTCGATATAATAATTTTCGTAAGTGATATAAGGATTTTCCATGTCCGCCCAAAAACCGACGACGCCCGAAAATTCTTCCCACATCGCTTTATATTTCCAAACCGACTCTCGACATTTTTTTATGAAAGGCTCCATGCCGTAAGCTTCGATTTGTTCTTTGCCGTTAATGCCGATAAGTTTTTCAACCTCAAGTTCGACGGGCAAGCCGTGAGTATCCCAGCCCGCCTTCCGCAAAACTTTTTCGCCTTTCATCGAGTGATAGCGCGGAAACAAATCTTTGATAACTCGCGTCAAGACATGCCCGATATGCGGCTGCCCGTTCGCCGTCGGCGGTCCGTCATAAAAAGTGTAAGCTTTGCAACCTTCGCGATTGTCGATTGCCTTCTGCGCGATATTTTTTTCCGCCCAAAAGTTTTCAACTTCCTTCTCGCGACTCGCGAAGTTCAAATTGGTTTCAACCTTGCGATAAAGCATTTTAAAAATTCCTCCTTTGATTCGGCAATGATAATTTATTTGCGCGATTTTATCAAGGCATTGTTTTTGCGCGGGAAAAATGCAATAATGATTTTAAAAATTTTGAGAGGAGATTTTTATGAACAATTTAAGTTTCGTGCCGAGAATTTTGCTTTGCGGCGACGAGCAGGAATTTTTTGCGCAAGCGGGCGAGCGTCCTTATAAAATCATCGGGCAAGTAAAATTTTCGGGGAAAGTCGGCAAGCAAAAATTTAATTTCAGAGAGGACGCCAAAATTTTTTTCAATGACAAGCTCCAAGATTGGGAGGCTCTGGCGAATTTTTTGCACGGCGGCGAAGTGGATTATCTGCTTTTCTTAGACTTCCAAGAGTTCGTTGTCTACAGAAATTATTCTTTGAAACAAGGATTTCTTTCGCCGAAAATTATCACGATAAATCATTTCAAAACTTTGTCGAAGGAATTTTTTTACGATTTCAGCGCGGAAGTAAGGTTGTTGGATTATCTGAAGGATTTGCCGATAAAAACTTTGCTCGACGTTGACGGCTATTTTGTTCGCGGAAATATTTTTACAAAAATCTACAATCCCGACTTGGAGATTGATTGCATTTCGGAAAAATCTTTGCCGCCGATTGCGGAAAATCTTTACAGCCATGTTTACAAAAATTTTTCGGAGGTCGGTTACAAACATTACGACGCTGCACTTCTTATCGAAAGAAAATCGGTTGACTTCATAAGCACGTTTTCATTTCTGGAAAATTTTTCCGAGCTTGTCATAACTTTTTCTCGGACGGACGGCGAATTGGAAAAATATATTCGTGGCAACCTGAATAACTTTGAAGAAGTTTACGGGACGAATTCCGAAGCCGTCAAATGGTTTTTTTGCAAAAGGCATTCCAAGCCCGAAGATTTTTGCATTTATGTTGTGACTTACGGCGACAAAAAAATTGAGGAGCCGCCCGAAAATTACAAGATAATTCATGCGGGGCGTGCTCTCAGCGAAGATCTCGGCTATCTCGGCGACAATACCGGCGACAATATCAGCCATTTGAATGTTTATCTGAACGAAATTACTGCGCTGTATTGGATTTGGAAGAATACTTCTCACTCGGTGGTCGGGCTTTGTCACTATCGCAGATTTTTTACCGAAGCGGACGACGCAACTTTTTCTCCCGAAAAAATTTTGACTAAGGATGCCACGCTGAAAATTTTGGAACGTTACGACATAATTGTTTCGACGATTGGCTACGAAATGATGACGCAGCATGATTTGATCAGAAATGATTGCGGCGTGGAGCTTGCGACTTTTGCCGAAGAAATTATCAAAAAGCATTTGCTGAAGGCGCAACCCGATTATCTGGAAACTTTTAAAACGGTTATGGACTCGCTGGCGATTTACAAATGTCATTTGCTTATTACGCGCCGAAATATTTTTGAGGCGTATTGCAAATGGTTGTTCTCGTTTTATCTTGATGCGACGGATGAAATTTTGCGGACGGTCAATCTTTCGGAGATGCCGTTTTCGCCGCGCAGGTTAATTGCTTTTTTGGCGGAGAGGATGCTCACGATTTGGCTGAGAAAAAATCGCTTGAGAATCAAGGAACTAAACTTCATGTTCATCAAAGGAATTTAGGCGTCCCCTTTTTCCTAAAGTGGACGACGCAAAACCATCTCGGCGATTCGTGACTTCGATTCTTTCAAAATAATTTTTATGTAAAGGATCAACTTTTTCTTTGTTGCGCCAAAGAAAAAGTTGCAAAAAGAAACGCGCTTAGACCGGCAAGAAAACATCCTGTTTTCGTTGCCGGCG
>CALFJC010000170.1 GCA_937877655.1 uncultured Selenomonadales bacterium | reverse complement strand
TTGCCGCCGCCCGCGTTGCAATGGATTGAAATGAAAATGTCGGCTTTAAAGGCGTTGGCGTCGTCGCAGATGGTTTGCAAGCCGTCGTATTGAAAGGTTTTTACCTCAAAGCCGACGTCGCGCAAATATTTCTCGGCGCGTTGCGCGATGCTCAAAACCACATCCCGCTCCATTAAACCGTTCCCGATTGCCCCGGGGTCTTTGCCGCCGTGCCCTGCGTTCAGAAATATTTTCATTGTCCCCCGCCTTTCATCGCATTCACTTTGAAATTCAATTCCGCCACCGTGCTTTCCATCTTATCCAACCGCTTGTCTACGTCGTTCGACAGATTGTTTATCGAATCAGCTAATTTCTTCAGATTCTTGTTGACCTCAAAGAGCGTGTAAAAGCACAGCGCGGCGGGGATTCCGATATTCCCTAAAATGTTCGTTAAAAATTCAGGCTCCATGTTATCACCTCCTTATTCTCCCTTTTCGATAAGAATAAAGGCGGCGGTGAAGTTGTTGGTCTCGGAGGCGAAAAAATATTGGTCTTCTTCAGGATTCCTAAATTCGCTTATGTCGTTCACAACTTCTGCAAGTCCTCCTGCTCTATCGTATACATAAACTTGTCCGTCACCGTTGTAAGTAAGGTCGCCGCCATCATAAGTGAAAAGCCCTTCGGTTTTGCCCGTCTGAACTTCTTCCGTGTTATACGAGAAAGCCAATTTGCCCGCCGCGTAGGTTGTTCCTTCGGACGCTGAAATAACTCCGCTGAAAATGCCGTCGGCGTCAGTGATTGAAAGAGTTGTTCCGCTGATTGTTCCGAGCGTCGAAGATAAAGTGCCGTCGCCGTTATAGGTGATTGTGGCGGAATAAGTTGTACCGCTTTTCGTCCAAACACCGAGTGAAAGGGTCGGTTGAGTTTTACTCGCGGCGGCGGGCGTTGAATCTGCCTCGTTCACACTCATTGTGTTAATTCTTTCCGCGTCTACGTAGTTGTCGGTCGTCAAGCCTGCCAATTTCTGCGCGAAAGTCTTCAATGCCGCGTTCGTCGCCGCAGGATTAATGTACGTTACCGCTTTTTGCTGAGCTTTGCCGGCGGTGTCCGTCGTTTTTACTGCCAATGTCGTTTTCATTGTCATTTCTCCTTTTCTTAACTTGAAACACATGAGAGAGCGCACTGCCTTATTTAATTAGGAATTAGCAATTAGCAATGGAGGCAAATTTAATTACTCATTACTCATTACTAATTACTCATTGATTAAGCCAAGTCGAGATTGGTAATGGTTTTGTTGTTGAGTTTCGCCGAACCGATTTTGGTGAAGTCCGCGCTGTCCTTGTCGCCGAGCAGGATTTCATAGGTTTGGCAATGGGTGCTGAGGTCGTTGACGAGCGACACGAGATTTTTGGACGTATCGGGACGATTAACCGTGATTGTGCGGGTATCGCCGTCCGCAAATTCAGCTACCATGTTCAAGGTTCTGG
>CALFJC010000169.1 GCA_937877655.1 uncultured Selenomonadales bacterium | reverse complement strand
TCAATTTTTTTCAGCGAAAGGTATTTGTAATTCAAGCGCGTTAAGTGAAGGAGCGCGGGAATTTTTACTCGCGAATTTTCGTTAAATAATTTGCTCATGTTATTTTTCACTCAAGTTTGTTCAAAACGGCGCGGAAAATTTTTTTGTAAATATTTGTCTCGCCGTTAATTTGCCGCTCAATTTTTTTCAGCGAAAGGTATTTGTAATTCAAGCGCGTTAAGTGAAGGAGCGCGGGAATTTTTACTCGCGAATTTTCGTTAAATAATTTGCTCATGTTATTTTTCGGCGGGCTTGTCATTTTCGGCAATGTAATTTCGCGCCGCCTCGACAACGGCTTTTTTCAATTCCAAAAGCGGAACATTTTTAACCTGCGCACCCGCAACGTTTTGATGTCCGCCGCCGCCGAATTTCTCCATGATAACTTGAACATTTAAATCGCCGCTCGACCGCGCACTTATCCCGACGGTATCATTTTTTATTTGGAAAAGAATAATCGTCATGCGAACGCCTTCGACGCGCAACAGAGAATCCGCCGCCTGCCCCGCAATGGCTTGGACATTCGGAATAATTTTATCAATGAAAGAGACAACCAGCCCGCCTTCAAAATATTCCGATTGCGCCTTCGTCTTGGCAAGGGAAATTGTCGTTTCGTAATCCGATTTGAAAAGATAATTCACGACGACGGGATCCGCGCCACTCCTGCGAAGATAAGCCGCAGCCTCAAAAGTTCTCGCGCCCGCCTGTATTGAAAAATTTTTCGTGTCAACGACAATCCCCGAATAAATCGCCGTCGCCGCCAATTTCCCAATCCTAATCTTGTCGTCGAAGTACATCAAAAGTTCCGTAACCATTTCGCAGGTTGAACTGGAGCCGGGCTCAAGATAAGTTATCGCGGGATTTTTAATCGTGTTTTCGCTTCGGCGATGATGATCTATGACGATAACTTTTTTTATCCTTTCAAGCAAAACCGGCGCGGCAACAAGATGCGGAATAAAAGTATCAACGACGATCAAAAGCGGTTCCAATGCTGTAGAGATTGTAATTTCGTTCGCGCTGACGAAAAGATTTTTGTAATTCTCGTCCTTGTCAAGGAGCTCGATAATTTTTTCAACGCTGTCAAGCCAAGTGCTTAAAACAATGTGCGCGGGCTTGTTCAAATTTTTTGCCATAAGCGCGACGCCCACCGCCGCTCCGAAGGCGTCATAATCTTCGCGGGCATGTCCCATGATAAAAATTTCGTCCGCCGCCAACATTGTATCTCGAATCGAATGAGACATAACGCGGGCTTTGACGCGAGTATTTCTTTCGACAGCCTTTGACTTTCCGCCGAAAAATTGCATTTTGTCGCCCAAGTTCACAGCGACTTGATCTCCGCCGCGTGCCAATGCCAAATTCAAGCCCGCCATTGCCTTTGTGCCCAATTCGCCTATCGACTGCTCGGCAGAAGGTTTATCGGCGGCTGATGCTCCCATTGACAACGTGACTTGCAGTTGATGCTTGTTGACCAGCCGACGAATTTTATCCAACACGATAAATTTTTTTTCAATCGCAATGTCCAAAGCTCGCCGCTCCAACACCACAACAAATAAATCGCTCGACACCCGCCGAATAAAACCCGCCAATGACGCAACCCATTCTTCCAAAATTTCGCTGACAGACAACATTAAAGAAGTTTTTTCCGCCTCGCTCAGCCCCTGCATGACTTCATCGTAGTTGTCGACTTGGACATAAATTATCGCCGTCCGACTTTGCGCGTATTCGATTTTTAATTCTTCGTAAGGCGTGACTTCCCGCGCAAACAAAACTATCATCCGCGAATAATCTTCGTTCGCTTGCAAGTGTCGATATTTCACCAAAAAATGGCGATAAAATTCTTCGGGCTCGCCGTCCGCATTTGTCCTGCGCCGCAATGACTTGACGGGATATTCTCCTTCCATAGGCGCGGGTTCGTTGCCGTTGGGAGCGAGCGATAAAATTTCTTGCGGTATCAATCCTTCCCAAAATTCCTCAATGTCCATGCCTTGTTGCGGGATCACTTCCGAAAATTTTTGCATGACCGAATTGCACCATTGAAGTCGCCCGTTTTCGTCAACGACCATTATTCCTTCCGGCAACTTCGTCATTGCGTAATACATCATGTCGTTGAAATTCCCAATGACATTTTCGGCGTACTCCCTGAATTTTTTTTTGCGATCTTTTTGTCGGACGTAAGCAAACCAAATCAACATTGCCCAAACCAAAAATGCCATTGCGCCCAAAATTTTGTTGTACTGTGTGATTATCACAACCATAACCGACATGACCGACAAATTTATTACCGAATCGGGCCACGCAGATAAATTTCTCGGAACTTCATGTCCTTCCGAACAATTTGTTTGCAACTCATTCCCTCCTGCCGAAAAATCTTTTCCTGTAATCGAAGATCATATCCATCAAGCCCGTTATCGCCACAATTTGGAGAAGGAGCATGTTCAGAATTAAAATCACGTAAAAAATCCGCCGCAGGATTTTTGAAACTTTCCAACGGTCGAAGAGAAATGACAGCAGCGCGAGCCCTTGAATCAAGCCGATTATCATTGAGACAATCAGCAAGTTCAAAGATATTTCGTAAATCTCCGTCCAACCTCGCGTGAATCCCCAATACAAGCCGAGCCCGCCGATTATTGCCGTGTACAGGAACAGCGAAGGAAATTTCCACTCGGCAAACGGCGGCATCTTCGGGATTTTCATTTGCAATTTAGGGAAAATCCATTGCGCCGTGAGATAAGCCGCCACAGAATTTATCAGAGCCGTCAACATTATCAACGTCGGCATTAAAAATACCAGCATTTGAAGTGCCGGCTCGACTTGAGTTTTCGCTTCGGAAATTCTTTCCTGCTCGACGCCCATTTCTTCATAAAGTTTGAACGACTCGTCGAAAGATTCGCGAACCATTTCTATTTGTTCTTCGATTAAATTCACATCCATAATTATGATCAAGAAATACAGCGAGACAACCTGCGCGGCGGACGCGACGACCAAAGTCATGAAAAAAATTTTTACCGCGTTGAAATTTTTCCTCACGCACCAACCCAAAACTACTCCGCAAATGCCGAAACTCAAAACAATTCTGATTGACAACAGCGGGCTGATTAAAATCGACAACAAAATAAATGTCACGACAAGCGCGGTTAAGCCTTTGCCCGCTCCTTGACGCGCCGTCAAAATTGCGAGCGGTACCGCGCAGAAAAATTCAACCAACATGCCGATAAGCGGAACATAAACCGTCACGAGCCCCAAAATTACCGTTATCGCAACCAACAAGCCGCCTTCAATCGTCGGCGTGATACTTCTTCCCATCAATGCTCCTCCAATGAAAAATTTTCGGCATTATATCAAAGCGCGCAGATTTTTTCCATTGAAATAAAAAGACAGCCGCAAAAAATTCTGCGACTGCCCGAAATTTTCGTTCAAAATTATTTCTGCTTTCTCTCCTTGATGCGCGCCGCCTTGCCTTTAAGTTTGCGCAGATAATAAAGTTTGGCACGACGAACTTTGCCGCGACGAACGACTTCAATTTTCTCGACGCGGGGCGAATGCACGGGGAATAATCTTTCGACGCCGACTCCGTAAGAAATTCTGCGGACGGTGAACATTTCGCGGACGCCGCTGCCTTGACGACCGATAACAACGCCTTCAAAAATCTGAATGCGCTCGCGGTTGCCTTCAACAATTTTTGCATGAACGCGGACGGTATCGCCGGGCGCAAATTGCGGAATGTTATCGCGAAGTTGTTCCTTCTCCAAAAGTTCAATGATATTCAAATTTAGTCCTCCCATCTTTGTCCGACGTTCTTGCCCGCACGCAGAGGAACGCCTCAACAGTTTGCAAAGTCTAACATAAAAATTTTATCGCTGTCAACGATTTTTTTATTGACAAAAGCGGCGATTTGTAAGATTATATGCGCGTTGAAAATTGAATATCGGTTGGATCGGGTGGCGCAAGCCTCAATAAGGAATTCGGTATAAGCCGAAGCGATCACGTCACCGTAACGACGAGCGATGCCGCAATTATGTCACTGGGAAAAATTTCTTGGGAAGGCGCGGCGGAGTGTTGACTCGGAGCCGGGAGAATTGCCCGATTAACAATCACCGTTTGACCTGCGAGCGACAGGAAGGAGATTTTTTTTCAATTAGGAATTATGAATTAGGAATGAGGAATGAAAATTCTTCGCCGATTCATATTCCGAAAAGTTTTTTTGATGTCTCGTCCTCGCAGTCGAGGCTTTTTCTTTTGGCGAAAAGTTTTCCCCATTGCGGGGAGCATTGCTCATACATTTCTTTGCTGAGGAATCAGCGGCTCTTGTCGGTTGGCAAGGGTTTTTTCTTTGCAAAAAATTTTTCAAGGGGAATTTTTAATTCCTAATTCATAATTCCTAATTGCATTTCAGCGGCTCTTGTCGGTTGGCAGGAGTTTTTTCTTTGCAAAAAATTTTTCAAGGGGAATTTTTAATTCCTAATTCCTAATTCATAATTCCTAATTCATAATTCCTAATTGCATTTCAGCGGCTCTTGTCAGTTGGCAGGGGTTTTTTTCTTTGCAAAAAAAATGACTCGAACATTTTCGTCCGAGTCAAAAAATTTTTCCCGATTAAATTTCCGAAAGATAATTTGTAATCGCCGAATCGTAATCCGCCGTGTGCGCAAATGCTTCCGCCGCCAAACTTTTTCTCACGTCAAGCGGAACTTCGCCCTTCTCTGCGATAAGTTTTGCAATTTCGTCATAGCGGTCGGGATTGGTTACGACAGTCACAAATTTAAAATTTTTCGCCGCCGCCCGAATCATTGCGGGGCCGCCGATGTCGATATTTTCTATCGCGTCTTCAAGTGTGACATTCGGCTTGCGAATCGTCCGCTTGAAAGGATAAAGATTTACGACGACAAGATCAATCGGCTCGATACCGTTTTCCGCCATTTGTTTAAGGTGTTCGGGATTGTCGCGCACAGCCAAAATGCCGCCGTGAATTTTCGGATTGAGAGTTTTGACGCGCCCGTTCATAATTTCGGGAAAGCCCGTCAAATCGCTGACGTAGGTAACGGGAATGCCCGCCGCACGAATTGCTTTGCCCGTGCCGCCCGTGCTGATAATTTCGACGCCGCAACGGCTGAGCTTCCTTGCAAATTCCACCACGTCCAATTTGTTCGATACGCTGATTAATGCCCGCTTGATTTTCATTTTTCCGCCTCCAATCTCTACTTTGCGCCCGACGATTTTTAATCGCCCTTCGATAAACAATTTTATTGCCAGAGGATAAATTTTGTGCTCCTGCTCCAAAACTCGCGCCGCCAAAGTTTCTTCCGTGTCCTCTTCTTTGACTTCAACCGCCGCCTGCAAAATTATCGGTCCGGAGTCGGTGCCTTCGTCAACGAAATGAACCGTGCAACCCGAAATTTTCGCGCCGTAAGCCAAAACATCTCTGTGCGCATGGGCTCCGGGAAATGACGGCAACAACGAAGGATGAATATTCATTATGCGCCCTTCAAAACGCTTGACGAAGTCCGCACTCAAAATTCGCATGAAGCCCGCCAAAATCACCAAGTCGACGCCCTTAAGGTTTTTTAAAAGTTCAGCCTCAAAATCTGCGCGGTCGGAAAAATTTTTTCGGTCGACGCAGATATTTTTTATTCCCGCCGCCTCCGCCCGCTCCAAAGCTTGGACTTGCGGTTTGTCCGTCAACACGATTGAAATTTCAGCCGCCAAAAATCCGTGCTGAATCGCGTCGATTATCGATTGTAAATCCGTGCCGCGCCCCGAACACAAGACGCCCAATTTAATCACAAAACTCACCTCCAAAAATTTCAACGCCGCTACCTTCGACGACGCGCCCGATTTTATAAAATTCTTCAAAGTTTTCGTTGAGATGCGAAGTCAAATCGTCAATAATTTCTTCGTCAACAATCAAAATCATGCCGATACCGCAATTAAAAGTTCTGAACATTTCGCGGCGCGGAACATTTCCCCATTCCTGCAACAGCTTAAAAATTTTCGGGACAGCCCAAACGTCCGCGTCAATCGTCGCGCCAAAATTTTTTGGCAAGGCGCGGGGAATGTTATCGTAAAAACCGCCGCCCGTTATGTGAACCAGCCCGTGAATTTTTTCGCCGAATTTTTTTATAATCGGAAGACAAGTTGCGGGATAAAGACGCGTCGGCGTCAAAAGTTCTTCGCCGAGAGTTTTTTCTTCGGAAAATTTTTCGCCGCCCGTGAATTTCATTTTGTCGAAAACAATTTTCCTAACAAGACTGAAACCGTTTGAATGAAGTCCGCTCGACGGCAAGCCGATTAAAATATCTCCGACTTTAACCCGCGCAGGAGTTATCAGAGATTTTTTTTCGACAACACCAACCGCAAAACCTGCAATGTCGTATTCGCCCGCAGAATAAAAGCCGCTCATTTCAGCCGTCTCGCCGCCGATTAACGCGCAACCCGATTCTTTGCAAGCATTTGCAACGCCGCGAACAATTTCCGCAACCTGCGCGGGATTCAATTTGCCGACAGCCAGATAATCCAAAAAAAATAACGGCTCGGCTCCTTGAACCAAAATGTCGTTGACGCACATTGCAACCGCGTCCTGCCCGATTGTGTCGTGCTTGTCGAGAAGAAATGCGATTTTTAATTTTGTGCCGACGCCGTCCGTGCCCGAAACCAAAATCGGCTCGTCATAATTTTTCAGCGCGAAAAGTCCGCCGAAACCTCCGATGTCTCCCAAAACTTCTTCGCGATAAGTCGAACGGACAAAATTTTTTATCAAGCGAACAGATTCGTTGCCCGCGTCAATGTCAACGCCCGAATCTTTATAAGTCATTTGTTCCATCAATCATCTGCTCCGTTAATAATTTTCCTTGAAATATTTTATCGTGACTTTCAAGCCATCTTCAAGATTAACTTTCGGTTGCCAATTCAATTTCTCTTTCGCGAGATCAATTACGGGACAACGTTGCGTCGGGTCGTCCGAAGGCAACGGGCGATAAACTATTTTCGATTTGCTCCCCGTCAATTTCAAAACCAACTCGGCAAGCTCCAACATCGTAAATTCTCCGGGATTGCCCAAGTTCACGGGTCCCGTAAAATTTTCTGCGTTCATCATTTTAACAATGCCGTCAATCAGATCGTCGACGTAACAAAAACTTCTCGTCTGCTTTCCGTCGCCGTAAACCGTAATGTCTTCGCCGCGAAGAGCCTGCATGATAAAATTTGAGACAACGCGCCCGTCATCAGCCGTCATGCGCGAACCGTAAGTGTTGAAAATTCTCACGACGCGAATATCCAAGCCGTGTTGCCTGTGATAATCGAAGAAAAGAGTTTCGGCAGTGCGCTTGCCTTCGTCGTAGCAGGCGCGAATTCCAATCGGATTGACTGCGCCGCGATAACTTTCGGGCTGAGGATGAACTTTCGGGTCGCCGTAAACTTCGGAAGTACTCGCCTGCAAAACTCGCGCATTGTTTTGTTTCGCACAACCGAGAGAATTCAACGCGCCCATAACATTTGTTTTAATCGTGCGGACAGGATCTCGTTGATAATGAACGGGGCTCGCGGGACATGCCAAATTGAAAATCCAATCGACTTCGGCATAAATCGGCTGAACAACATCATGGCGCATCAGTTCAAAATTCGGGTTGCCCATAAGATGCGCGATATTTTTTTTCTTGCCCGTGAAAAAATTGTCCAAGCAAATTACTTCGTGTCCGTCGGCAATAAGTCTGTCACAAAGATGCGAGCCCAAAAATCCCGCGCCGCCCGTCACCAAAACTCTTTTTCCCAAAATTTTTGCCTCCCATAATCAAACAGGGGACAAGGGAAAATTTTAAATCCCTTATCCCCAAAAATTTTAATACTCTCTGATAATCGTGTACATTGCCCATTCAATCGGCGTATTTTCTGCCGTCGCCTTCCCGGAAAAACCTTGAGAATTTGTAAAATCCACATCGATTGAGTCGCCGTCGAGATCAAAAAATTTATAATCGAGATAATGCGCGTCGCCGTATTGATCAACCGTTTTGAGCGTCGCGGAAATTATAAGCATTCGGTGTTCGTTTTTGCGGCTGATTGTGTTTGTCAAGACGTAACAATTATAACCTGTTGCGGGCGAAGTTCCCGCAAAAATTTCAGCCGCCTCAACCTTCACGCCCGCGCAGATTATCACTCCGACAATCGCCGCCGCCAAAAATTTTTTAATCATGAACGACGCCTCACAAAGTCAAACGATCGAGCATTTCTTTATAAGCCTCTTTGACGCCGCCCAAATCTTGACGGAAACGATCTTTGTCCAATTTTTCATGCGTCACGGTATCCCAAAAGCGGCAGTTATCGGGAGAAATTTCGTCTGCCAAAATAACTTCGCCGTCGAAGCGTCCGAATTCCAATTTGAAATCGATTAAGTCAACGTTTTTGGATTTAAGAAGGTTGCGCAGAATCGTATTGACGGAAAAAGCTATGTGCTCCATCTGATTCAGTTCATCGATTTTCGCCAAGTCCAAAGCCATAATGTGATAGCGATTGAGCATCGGGTCGCCGAGTTCGTCGCTCTTGTAATAGTATTCGACAATCGGAACCGTGAGCGGCGTGCCTTCCTCAAGACCGAGACGTTTAACCAACGAGCCCGCAACGATATTGCGAACGACGACTTCCAATTTAATCATGTCGAGCTTTTTGACGAGCATTTCACGTTCGCCGATTTTTTCAACGAAATGACTTTTGACGCCGCGATCTTTCAGTTGCTTGAAGAAAAATTCGCTGATTTTGTTGTTGATAACGCCTTTTCCTTCAATGATGTCATGTTTCGCGCCGTTGCCCGCCGTTGCGTCGTCTTTGAAGTAAACAAGAAGTTCATTCGGGTTGTCGGTCTCGAAAACGGTTTTCGCCTTGCCCTCGTAAAGCATATTGCCCTTAATCATACTTTTACCTCCCAAAAATCTTTTAAAGTCCGAAGCGTTCAAAAATCATATCGACATGGCGCAGGAAAAATTTGTAGTTAAAACAATCGGCAATTTCTTCCGCGCTGAGATATTTCGTAATGTCGGGATCATTGGCAACGTTGGTTTGAAAATCTTCGCCGTCCATCCAGCGTTTCATTGCATTGCGCTGAACCCATTTATAAGCGTCTTCGCGCAAAACTCCTTTGCTGACGATCTCCAGCATGAGGCGTTGACTGTAAATCAAGCCGCCTGTCCGATTCATATTATGCAACATTGCTTCGGGATAAACAAGAAGTTTGTCGACAATGTTTGTAATTTTTTTCGTGCAGTAGTCGACGTTGATTGTCGAGTCGGGCAAAATCACGCGCTCAACCGAGCTGTGAGAAATATCGCGTTCATGCCAAAGCGTAATGTCTTCCATTGCGGCAAGTGCATTTCCTCTGACAAGCCGAGCCATTCCCGCCACGCGCTCGCAATTAATCGGGTTGCGTTTATGCGGCATTGCCGAAGAACCTTTTTGTCCCGGCGAAAAATATTCTTCAGCCTCGCGAATGTCCGTGCGTTGAAGGTTGCGAATTTCGGTTGCGATTTTCTCCAAAGTGCTCGCGACAATCGCCAAAGTCGTCATATATTCGGCGTGACGATCTCTTTGAATAACTTGCGTTGCCAAGCGGACGGGCGTCAAATCCAATTTCTTGCAAACCAATTCTTCAATCTTCGGATCGATATTTGAATAAGTTCCGACCGCGCCGCTCAATTTCCCGACACTGACAATTTTTTTTGCATGTTCGACGCGCTCAATATCCCGTTCGACTTCCGCGCTCCAAAGCAAAAGTTTCAAGCCGAAAGTCATCGGCTCCGCGTGAATTCCGTGCGTCCTGCCGATACAAGCCGTGTGTTTAAATTCGACTGCGCGGCGGCGGAGAACTTCGCGGAACTTTTTCAGATCGTCAAGAATAATCTCGGCAGATTTTTTCATCATGAGACAAATCGCCGTGTCTTTAACGTCGCTGGAAGTCAAGCCCTTGTGAATATATTTCGAGTCTTCGCCGACGTATTCTCCGACGCAAGTCAGAAAAGCGATAATGTCATGGTGCGTAACCGATTCGATTTCGTGAATGCGTTCGAGATTGAAATTTGCTTTGGCGCGAATATTTTTTGCGGCTTCAACGGGAATTTCTCCGAGTTCAGCCATCGCGTCGCAAGCGGCAAGTTCAACGTCAAGAATCGTCTGCCATTCGTTTTCAATCGACCAGAGTTTTCCCATTTCGGGCAAAGTGTAACGATTGATCATAAAAAAATTTTCCTCCTTATATGTCCAAATAATAATGTGTCGAAAGTTCAACCAATTCATCGGCAACGAGCGAATGAAAACCTGCGAACGATAAATTTTCTGCCTGCGCGGAGAAAGTGTAATGTCCGACCGCCCAAGCCGCCACTTGTTGTGTCTCGGAAATTTTTGCAATGTAAATCGTCGTGCCCGTCGAAGTGTCCACGCGCCACTTTACGCCCGTAACGCCGCTGATGTCTTTAAGAGCCTCGCCGTCCGCCCGCTTGTGAGTTCTTACCGATAATGAAACCGTCGGCTCCCATCTGCGCCCGTAACGAACTTCGACAATGCCCGGCTCGGCATAAAGCGCGGTTATTTCATAGCCCGATTTTCTCGGCATGTACAACGGAATAAAATGAACTGCGCGGGCAACTTCGGAAAAATTCGCGTAGATATTTTTTTGGTCGGGTATCGCGACAGTTTCAGTAGGTTGCGGCGTAACGGACGGCTTTATCGATTCGGACGGCGTTGTCGGAGTTGTTATGGGAACTTCGGGCGGCGTCGGAGCCTTTATCGGAACTTCGGGCGGCGGAGAAATTATTTCGGGCTCATTCGGATTAATTATTATTTCCGAATCTTTTTCGCGCCGCGCAGAATTTTCACTGCGTCTTTTACTCTCCGTAAGTTTTCGCTCGTTATCTTTTTCCTTTTCCTTGCGTGTTTGCTCCAATTTTTTCTTGCGCGCCTTTTTTTCTTTATCTGTCTCCTGCGTCGGCTCCGTCGAAATGCTCTCGGTCAGCGCGGGATTTATTTCGTTGAGTTGTTCTTCCTCGTCCGATTTTTCCTGCTCCGCCGCTATCAGTGCCAATTCTTTATCTTCTTCCGCCGCGTGTACCGCGCAGGGAATTTGTATCGCCGCCAAGATCATCAGCAACGCGATTTTCTTTCCAAACTTCAAAAAATAT
>CALFJC010000168.1 GCA_937877655.1 uncultured Selenomonadales bacterium | reverse complement strand
TTCATGAACCTGCGCGATAATTTCGCTTTGCTTTTCAAAATCATCGGACGCCTGCGCCGCTTTGAACGCTTTAAAAATTTTTTCAAAATCCATTTTGTCACCTTAAAAAAAATAGAGTGCGCCTTTGATTCGGAGACGCACTCTTTTTATTGTCGTTGAAAAATTTTAGCCGAGAATAACGAGTGATTCGCGAGCTTTGACGGATTGCCCCGCCGCGACGTTGAATTTTTTAACCGTGCCGTCAGCGTCGGCAGTAATTTCGTTCTGCATTTTCATTGCTTCGAGAATCAAAAGGACATCGCCCGCTTTGACGGCTTGCCCTTCGTTGGCGACGAGTTTAATAACTTTGCCGGGCATGGGAGCATCAATCGAATGTTCGCCTGCGCCCGCCGCAACTTTCGGAGCCGCTGCAGGAGCCGCCGCTTTTGGAGCGGGTGCCGGAGCAGGAGCCGTCGCCTTCGGAGCGGGAGCCGCTTTCGGAGCCGAGCCCGCCGCTTTTACTTCTTCAACTTCGACTTCATAAGTCGTGCCGTTCACGGTGACGTTAAATTTTTTCATTGCCATTGAAATTTTCCCTCCAAGATTTATCAGCGTTTGATTTTGGACGCGAGAGCCCAAGTTTCATTGCGTTTAATTTTAACCGAAACGACTTTTCCGCCGCCGCACATTGCTTGAACAGCCGCCGTGATAGCCGCGATTATTTCGGGTTTAATTTTTTCTGCCACAGGAATTCCTCCTTAGGTGTCAGGTTTTAGGTTTTAGGTTTTAGGTTTTAGGTTTTAGGTGTAAGGCATCAACTAAAACCTAAAACCCATAACCTATAACCTTACAACGGAATATTGCCATGTTTTTTGGCGGGACCGACTTCGCGTTTGCTGGCGAGAGCATTCAGCGCGGTAATGACAAGCGGACGAGTTTCTTTCGGCTCGATAACCATATCTGCATAACCGCGTTCAGCCGCCTTGTAAGGAGTCGCAAATTCTTCGACGTATTCGGCAGTTTTCTTGTCCTTTTCGGGATCTTTGCGGAAAATGATATTCGCCGCACCCGCAGGTCCCATAACCGCAATTTCAGCTGAAGGCCAAGCCATAACTTGATCCGCGCCGAGTTCGCGACAGCACATCGCGATATAAGAGCCGCCGTAAGCTTTGCGCGTGATAACCGTAACTTTCGGAACAGTTGCCTCCGAATAAGCGTAAAGCATTTTCGCGCCGTGACGAATTATGCCGTTATATTCTTGGTCAACGCCCGGCAAAAATCCCGGAACGTCAACGAGATTCACGAGCGGCAGATTGAAGGCGTCGCAAAATCTTATGAACCGCGCAGATTTATCCGAAGCGTCAACGTCGAGACAGCCCGCCATTACCGCAGGTTGATTCGCGATAATGCCGACACTTCGTCCGCCGAAGCGAGCAAAGCATGTGATAATGTTCGTTGCGAAATGTTGATGAACTTCATAAAACTCGCCGTTGTCGACAATCATTCTGATAACGTCTTTCATGTCGTAAGGCGCGTTGGGATTGTCGGGGATAATCGTATTTAATTCTTCGTCTTGACGGTCGGGATCGTCGTCTGTTTCGACAAGCGGAGCATCTTCAAGATTGTTGCTGGGCAGAAAACTCAACAGATAACGAATTTGTTCGATACAATCTTTTTCGTTCTCCGCCGCGAAATGTGCAACGCCCGAACGACTGTTATGAGTCATTGCGCCGCCGAGTTCTTCAGCCGTAACTTCTTCCGCCGTAACCGATTTGATAACCGCAGGTCCCGTGATGAACATTTGGCTGGTATTTTTTACCATGTAGATAAAATCGGTAATGGCAGGGGAATAAACCGCGCCGCCCGCGCAGGGACCCATGATAACGGAAATTTGCGGGATAACGCCGCTCGCCGCCGTGTTGCGGAAGAAAATTCCCGCGTAGCCGCTGAGTGCGTCAACAGCCTCTTGAATGCGTGCGCCGCCCGAATCGTTTATGCCGATTAAAGGTGCGCCCATTTTCATTGCCAAATCCATAACTTTCCAGATTTTGTGAGCGTGTTTTTCGCCGAGAGAGCCGCCTTCAACAGTGAAATCCTGCGCGAAAGCATAAACCAAACGTCCGTCAACAGTGCCGTAACCCGTTACGACGCCTTCGCCGGGCAGATCTTTTTTATCCTGTCCGAAATTTGTACAACGATGCTTAACGAACATATCGAGTTCAATGAAAGTTCCCTCGTCGAAGAACATTTCAATACGTTCGCGAGCAGTCATTTTGCCCTTTTCATGTTGCTTATCAATTCTTGCCTTGCCGCCGCCTTGAAGAATATGTTCCTTCTTGGAGTGCATTAAGGCAATTTTTTCTTGAACTGTCGCCATTTATTACGCTCCTTTCAGTCGCTTAGGAACTAGGAACCAGGAACTAGGAACTACTTTACTCGTCCCTACTACGTTCCTAGTTCCTAATTACTAGTTCCTATCGTTGGCAGAGTTCGAGGAGGACGCCGTGAGTTGCCTTCGGGTGAATAAAGGCAATGGACGCGCCGCCCGCACCTTTACGCGGTTTTTCGTCAATGAGTTTGATACCTTTTTCTTTGAGATCGGCAAGAGCCGCTTCGAGATTGTCAACGCGCAGTGCAATATGTTGAATGCCGCCGCGTCCACCGTTTTTCTCAATGAATTTTTCAATGGGACTGCCCGCCTCGCTCGCCACGAGCAATTCAATTTCGCCGTGTTGTTTGTCGGCGGTTGTGGGATAAAAAGCTGTCGTAACTTTCTGCTCCGCAACGGTCTCTTCGCCCGTGCACTCCAAGCCGAGTGCTTTCCAGAATTCGCCGTCAGTCAAACTCGTCGACGCTATGCCGATATGATCAACGCCAAGAACTTTAAACATTTCGTTAAGCCTCCTAAATTTAATTAGGAATTAGGAATTATGAATTAGGAATTGAAATTCTCTCCATTACTAATTCCTCATTCCTAATTCCTCATTGCCTTTTAAACTTCTCTGAAAATCTTAACGCGAGAACCCGTCGGGATTTTGGGAACAGGTGCCGGGTCTTCCAATTTTTCGCCGAAAACCATTTGCGCAACGAGATCCCAGCTGTCGGGCAAGTCAAAGATTTTTCTGATGTCTTCGTCAATCAGCGGGTTGTAATGCTGAATGTTGACGCCCAATCCCAAATCCTCAAGTGCCGTCCAAATCGCGAATTGCAACATGCCGTTAGCCTGCATTGCCCAGCCGGGGAAATTGTCTTTGTAAAGCGGGAATTGATCCTGCATCGCCTTAATCATGTTGCTGGATTCAAAGAAAAGAATCGTGCCGTAAGCCGCCTCGAAGCCGTTGAGTTTTGCCTCCGTCTCTGCATATTTGAGCGGCGGAAGAATGGATTTAAGCGCGGATTTTGTTATTTGCCAAACGTTTTCATGATGATCCAACATTGTCACGACGATACGCGCCGATTGCATGTTGAACGGCGTAGGAATGTCTTTTGTCATGCGCTCGACCGCCGCGATAATTTGCGACTGAAGGACGGGAATTTCTCTGCCGAGTTTGTAAATCGAACGGCGATTTGTCACTGCCTCTTGATAACTGTTCATTTTAATTTCTCCTTATCACTTAACCTCTAACCACTAACCACTTTTTAAATGTCTTTTACCTTCGCGCCCGTAGCGATTGCCGAGTTAATCAATTTTATTTGCGCATGTCGCCTGTCTCAAGGAAACGAGTATGGAAACTCAATGCTTCGTTGAGAAGATGCGGAGTCGCCGCTTTCTTTGTCGCGGCAAGTGCTCTTTCGTAATAATCGAGAAGAAGCGGACGATAATCGGGATGTGCGCATTTGTTGATGACTTCAAGCGCACGAGTTCTCGGCTCCAAGCCGCGCAGGTCGGCAATGCCGTATTCGGAAATGATAATGTCAACGTCATGTTCGGTGTGATCAATATGCGAACACATAGGAACGATTGAAGAAATTTTTCCGCCTTTTGCGGTTGACGGCGTGTAGAAAATTGTCAGATAAGCATTGCGGGCGAAGTCGCCGCTTCCGCCGATGCCGTTCATCATTTTTGTTCCCGTGACATGCGTCGAATTAATGTTGCCGTAAATGTCGACTTCAAGCGCGGTATTCATGGCGATAACGCCGAGTCTGTGGACAACTTCGGGCGAATTGGAAATTTCTTCGGGACGGAGCAAAATGTATTTGCGATATTTGTCAATGTCCTTATAAAATCTGTCCATGCCGGCGGGCGACGGGCTGAATGCCGTTCCGCTTGCGAATTTCAATTTTCCCGCGTCGATAAGATCAAGCATTGCGTCTTGGATAACTTCGGTATAGACAACGAGATCGCTCATGTCGCCTTCGACAAAACCTTCCAAAACCGCATTTGCAACGTTGCCGACGCCCGATTGAAGCGGCAAAAGTCCTTTCGGCATTCTTCCCGCTTTAATTTCGGCTTTCAAAAGTTCGAGAGTAAACGCCGCCATTTTTTTTGAGTTTTCATCAATGGGCGAAAGGTCGCGAGTATGATCTTTTATGTCGCATGGAACAATGAATTTAATTTTGTCGGGCGTGCAGGGAATAAAAGTTGTGCCTATTCTGTCGTCGGCATGGACAATCGGAATGGGCAGACGATTGGGCGGGTCAAGCGGAACATAAACGTCATGCATACCTTCAAGCTCAAGCGGCTGTGTGGTATTGACTTCGACAACAACCGTATCCGCACTTTGAACATAACTTGCCGCGTTGCCCAGCGAAGTTGTCGGGATTAAATTTCCCTCTTCGGTTATGGCGCAAGCCTCAACCAATGCAAAATCAATTTTCTTTTTGATAAAGCCCGTGCGCGTCAACTGCGCGGATTCGCTCAAATGCAAATCGAGATAATCGACTGTGCCGTCGTTAATTTCGGGGCGAAGTTTGCTGTCCGTTTGATAGGGCAGACGCTGTTTGATGCCTTTGACTTCGGCAAGTGCGCCGTCAAGTTCGGGACCTGTGGAAGCTCCCGTCCAAATGTTGACTTGGAAAGGTTCCTTCTTCATGCGTTCGGCAAGAGCAAGCGGAACAGCTTTAGGATAAGCACTAGCCGTGAAGCCGCTGCAAGCGATTGTCCAATTCGGCTGAATCCAATTCGCCACTTCCTCCGCGCTGACAATTTTGCCCAGCAAATCTTTGTTGCGGACTCTGTCGGTAATATCGATCATTAAAATCTCATCCTCCTTTTCATAATCAGCGATTATAATTATTCTTGAATCGATTTATTTAAGTTTAACACGTAGATACTTCAAAATCAACAGTTGCAAAAAAAAATCCCCTGCTCCTTGAACAGGTGATTGAAAATTTTCCGATTATCTGCGTCTTCGTCTGCCGTGAAATTGTTTTCTTTTTTGCAAAGGAAATTGTCGCTTGGGGCTCCGATTGTCATTTTGTCTCCAATTATTTTTCCAAATATAAGCGTTGTCTTCTTCGGTTGAAAAATTTTCGTGGTTGTAAATTAAATCGTCGCCGTCGCCGCCGTCTTCAAAAATAATTGAGGAACCTCCGCCGCGATAATTATTGCAAATGACATCCGTTCCTTCGCCGCAAATAATTTTCTCATACGGCGAAATATTAATTTCCGACAAATTTGCCGCGCCCTGCAAAATTATTTTCTCGTCTCCGATTATCAAGATAATATCCTCGCCGCTTTTCATTGTGGAATAATTTTCGTCCGAACTCGTTTCATTGTTCGCCATGAAAAATCATCTCCAAAAAAATTTTTTTCTCATTATACAGCATTGAACAAAAAAAAATCCCCTCCGTTTTTGGAAGGGATAAAATTTTTTCCGCAAAATTTTCCGCGCAGATTTTTTATCAATTAGGAATTAGGAGTTAGGAATTAGGAATTGAAGCCGTTTCTTCATTATTAATTCCTCATTCCTAATTCCTAATTAATTTTGTTCCGCTGATTTTATATTCAAAACCGTTGACGTTGAAAGTTTTCGCCGTGAAATTTTTCAAAGTAATGGAGCCGTCATCAACCGCGAAGGAAACTTCTTTTGAAGTCTTGTTGTAGGAGGCGGTAAATGCGCCCGTGATTAAAAGCATGTCGGAGTTTTCAAAGCCGCTGATTGTATCGTTGCCTTCGCCGCTTTCATAAAGGAAAACATCTGCGCCTGCGCCGCCGATCAAGCTGTCATTGCCGAGACCGCCCCAAAGTGTATCGTTGCCCGCGCCGCCGTTCAAAACGTCATTTCCGTTTTGTCCGTAAAGTTTATCGGCTCCCTTGCCGCCAAAAATTGTATCTGCTCCGTCGCCGCCGTAAAGCGTATCTTTTCCCGTGCCGCCGAAAAAGAAATTGTCCAAAGTATTTCCGACAATTCTAATCGCGGAAGTTCTTTTTGACGCATCAGAAATTTCAGTGTCGGAAGCAAGCGTAACTTTTGCGGCAGATTTATTGTTAAAAGTCTCTGTTTTCGGTTCGGAAGGATTAATGTTTTCGCCGTCAATGTTGAGCCCCGAAACACTTGCCGCGCCTTCCAACGTGATATTATTTTTCCCGACCGTGACGATTATGTCATCTTCAACTTTTACCGTCGAATATTTTCCTGCGCCGTCCTCAATTCTGAGTGTGCTTGTCGCGTTAAAGCCCCTGATAATATCGTTGCCTTCGCCTTCGTAGTAAAGGATGACATTATTTTTGGCGTCGACTGAAGTCTCGGCATTGCCCAAAATAATTGTATCGTCGCCGTCGCCCGCGTCAACGGTTACGCTCGCGCCCGTGTTGGAAATGGAGTCGTCGCCCGTGTCGCCGTAAATCTTAACGTTGGAGCCGCTGTTTGTGATTAAATCGTTGTCGGCTCCGTCTTCAATCGTAACTTTTTTGCCGCTGTTGCCGATTGAATTTTCGCCTGCGCCCAAAGTTATCTTTACACTCGCGCCGCTGTTTGAAATGTAATCATTGCCATCTCCGCCGTCGATTGAAACGCTGTCGGCTGAATTTGTTATTGTGTCATCGTCCGCGCCGCCGTCGATTTTGGAATTAGCTCCGCTGTTTGAAATTAAATCATTCCCTTCGCCGCCTTCGATTGTGGCTGAACGAGGTGAATAGCCGCCGTTTTCAATGGAGTCGTTGCCTTCACCGCCCGCGATTGAAACAGAGTCGCTATTGTAATTTAAAATAGAATCATTGCCTGCGCCGCCGAAAATAGTATTGCCGGCTCCCCAGCTTTTAATAGTGTCGTTACCGTCGCCGCCGCTTATCGTTAAAATATCTCCCAATTCATTGTTAATGGAATCGTTGCCTGCTCCGCCGTCGATTAAACCATAGTCGCCGTTACCGTCGCTGTAGTCGACATTGCCGTTGTTATAAATTTTATCGGCACCTTCGCCGCCATAAATCGTGACATTTTTGCCGTAGTTGTTAATTCTGTCGTTGCCCGCGCCTGCGTCAATAATCGCTTCGGCGGCTTTTTTGTTATTGGTGATTGTGTCATTGCCGACGCCCGCGACAATCGAGGCAAGTTTACCGTTGTTCGTAATTTTGTTTGTGCCCGTATTGGCATCGATTGTGACCGACGCGCCGCTGTTTGTGATTGTGTCATTGCCTGTGCCCAAGTCGACGCTGACACTTGCGCCGCTGTTGTTGATGTAATCATTATCAATTCCGCTGTTGATTGTAACTTTTGCGCTCGTGTTCCAAATGGAATCACTGCCGCCCGCGCCGTAAATGGAAACGTTTTTGCCGCTGTTGCTGATTGAGTCGTCTCCTGCGCCCGCGTCGATTGTCACGGTGTCTCCGCTGTTTGAAACGGTATCTTCACCCTTGCCGGCTTCGATTGTGACATTTGCGGCAACATTGATCAGTGAATCTTCCTTGCTTGTTCCCGAAATCAGAGTGTTGGGAATTTGATTGGAAATATTCGCCATAGCTCTTCATCTCCTTTGGAAAAATTTTAAATGTTATTTCCGGCATTATAATAATTGTTTTTTTTTTGTTAATTCTGCCGCGAAGATTTTTGCAAAAAAAATCCCGACCGAAATCGGGAGAAAATTTTTAATTACGAATTACGCATTACGAATTTTTAATTAATTTTGTTCCGCTTATCGCGTAGGAGTCGCCGTTTATGTTGAAAGTTGTTGCCGTGAAATTTTTCAGCGTAATTGCGCTTGCCGTCGAGTCGACTTTGAAGGCGACAGTTTTCTTGGACGAATTGTAAGTTGCGGAGAAAGTTTCTGTTATCTCCAACATGTCGGTATCTTCAAAGCCGAAGATGACATCTTTACCGTCGCCGCTCTCGTAAAGGAAAGTGTCGGCTCCGTCGTTGCCCCAGAGAGAATCATTGCCCGCGCCGCCAATCAAGGTATCGTCGCCTTCGTCGCCGTAAATTTTATCATTACCTGCGCCGCCCAAAAGTTCATCGGCTCCCGTGCCGCCTCTCAGATAATCATTGCCCGCGCCGCCGTTCAAAGAATCATTGCCTGTGCCGCCCCAAAGTGAATCTGTACCTGCGCCGCCGTTCAAAATATCGTTGCCGTTTTGCCCGTAGAGTTTATCCGCGCCCGAATTGCCGACAAGTGAATCTGCTCCTTCGCCGCCGTAAAGAAAATCGTTTGCCGAGCCGCCGAGTATCGTATTGTTTTGAACATTGCCCGTAATATTTATTGTCTTCGTCCGAGCCGTTGCGTCGCCGACCGTTATATCGGACGAGAGAGTAACTTTTGCCGTTGTAGAATTATCAGCCAAAAATGCTCCGCCGATTATCGTTCTTTCCGTGCCGTTCGCTTGTATGAAAGTTATTTCTTCGCCGTTGCTGTCTTTGACGGTTAAAGTATTTTTTCCGATTGTAAATATGGCGTCTGAACCGTTGATTGAAGAAGAAGTTATGGACGCATTGATAGAAATTTTTTCTCCGATCTCAAAATCGGTAATGAGATCGTTGCCTGAACTGTAAACAAAAACATCTGTGCCTTCGCTGCCCGTGAGAGTATCATCTCCTTCGCCGCCCCAAAGGGTATCGTCACCAAAGCCTCCGTAGAGAATATCAGAGCCCGCATCGCCGTAGAGTTTATCGTTTCCGTTTTGTCCATAAAGTACATCCTGCCCTTCGTCGCCCCGGAGAATATCGTTGCCGTCCGAGCCGTAGAGTCTATCGTTTCCTGCGCCGCCCGAAAGTGAATCGTCACCGTCGCCGCCGTTCATCGAGTCCTTGCCTGCGCCGCCCGATAAGGTGTCGTCGCCGTCGCCGCCGTTCATCGAGTCCTTGCCTGTGCCGCCCGATAAGGTGTCGTCGCCGTCTTCGCCTGATAAAAGATCGTTACCCGCGTCGCCACTCAAATAATCATCGCCTGAACTGCCCAATAAGGTGTCGTCACCATCACCGCCCGAAAGTGAATCGTCGCCTTTATCTCCTTTAAGCGAATCATTTCCGTTGCCGCCGTTGAGAGTGTCATCTCCTGCGCCGCCCAATAAGGTGTCGTCACCATCACCGCCCAAAAGTGAATCGTCACCTTTATCTCCCTTAAGCGAATCATTGCCTGCTCCGCCGCCGATTGTATCATCGCCCGTGCCGCCGCTTATGGTGTCGTTGCCCGCGTCGCCGAAAAGGTTATCATTGTCTGCGCCGCCAAGCAAAATATCTTCACCGTCACCGCCGCTTAAAGTGTCGGATCCTGCGCCGCCGGAAATAGAATCGGCTCCCGCGTCTCCGATAAGCGAATCATTTCCGTTTCCGCCGCTGAGAGTATCATCTCCTGCACCGCCCGATAAAATGTCGTTGCCGTCTTCACCGTTCAATAAATCGTCGCCGTCTTCGCCAATGAGAAAATCATTTCCGTCGTTGCCGCTGATTGTATCTGCTCCCGCATTTCCCGATAAAGTATCGTTGCCTTCGCCGCCGTAAATGACGTTGTCGAGACTGTTGCCGATAATGTTAATTGCTTTTGAGCGTTTTGAAGCGTCGGCAGTTTTTATCGCCGCGCCGAGCGTCACACTTTTTGAAGATTTTTCGTTGAGTGTAAGAAGTGTCGGGTCTGCCTTGATGATATTGACGGCATCCAAACTTGCCGCGCCCAAAAGAGTTATTTTGCCCGTGCCGACCGTTACGATTATATTCGAGCCGCTCTTTGTTGTGGAAAAATTTCCGCCGCTGATTGAAAGCGTTGAAGTTTCATTGAAGCCCAAAATTTTATCGTTGCCGTCGCCTTTGGCATAAGTGAACAGAACATTTTCGCCGCTGTTGATAATCGAATCGTTACCTGCGCCGCCCGTTATCGTGACGTATTCGCCTTCATTGTTGAAAATTGTATCCGCACCCGCACCGCCCGCGATTGAAACTTCAGAGCCGTTGCCGTCTTCGCCTTCGTAATTGGTAATGACATCATTTCCTGCGCCGCCGAGTAACGTCGTGTTCGCACCGTAATTTTCGATTGAGTCATTTCCCGCGCCGCCGTCTGCAGAAACATTTTTGCCGAAGTTGAAGATTTGATCTTTGCCTTCGGCGGCACTGATTGTGACTTTGGAGCCCGTGTTATAAATGTTGTCGTTGGCAGCCGTGCCGCTGATTAAAGTTGAATTGCGGCTGTTGGAAATGTTGACTGTCGAAACGGTATCGATATTTCCGTCGGGCAGGAGAGTATCGCCGATTGTTTTATCTTCGGCAAGAGTTTTGTAAGCATCTTCGGACGAAGAAATTTTTCCCGTATTGATGTCTTTATCTGCCGCGCCCTTGAGAGTCATGAAACTTTTTCCGTCTGTTAAAATTACGTCACTGCCCAAAGTGTTTTGAATGAGATTGCTGGTCGCCTTGACGGTGTCGTTTGATTTGTAATTGTGAACAATATCGTTGCCGCCGCCGAAGACGATAACATTTCCGCTTGAACTGCTTGAAAGTGTAATTGTATCGTTGCCCGCGCCGGAAATGAGAGTATTATTTTCTCCGCCGCCGACCGAAATAATATTTTTGCCCGAACCTGCGCTGACGAAATTATTGTTGCCGCTTACCTTGATTATATCGGAGCCGCTCCCCGCAAGAACGGTGTTGCCGTCGTTGAGAGTGTTTTCCGCGAGAATTGTATTTCTGCCGCCGCCAACATTTATCAAAGATTTTTCGGCACTTTCGACAGAAACAAGGTCGTTGCCGTCACCCGAATAAATTTCGCCTTCTGACATGTAATTTGTTACGGAAATTTGGTTATCGCCCGCACCTGCGTTAATTGAAGTGCCATCTCCATAATAATAATATCCGCCACCTGTGATGATTGTATCGTTGCCGTCGCCCGCAATTATCGTCGAAAGTTCCGCAACATTGTTAAGGTAATTGTTGCCGCCTTTCATGCTCACCAAATTGTGATAATCTGTTCCAAAAGATTCTTCACCGATATTAATTGTATCGTCGCCCGTGCCCGCAAAAACACTTACATAACCGTTTGAAAGTGCCGCAATATTATTCTTGCCGCCGCCGACATTTACATAGCCGCTCCCGAACGTAATTTTATTGTCGCCGTCGCCCGCGTAGATGCTCTGATTTTCTCCCGCGCCGTAAACTGTATTGACGCCGTTGCCGAGTTGGAGATAATTGCCGGTCGAGGAACTTGCCATTGAAACATAATCATCGCCTTTAGCCGCCAAGACACTGTTGCCTGAGCTGTCTCCTTTAATCGTCACGCGATTATTACCTGCGCCGACATTAATTGTAGAATCGTCCGTTGTCGCGATAACCGAATCATCGCCGCCGCCGACTGAAATTCCATTATTTGATCCGCTCGATATAGAAACAAAGTCTTTTCCGCTGCCTGTAGAAATTTCGCCTTCCTTCATGTAACTTGTCACGGAAATTTTGTTATCGCCTGCACCTGCAACTATTGAGGCGTACCATTGATCATTTTCATGCTAAACATCATAAACATCCCAATGATTATTTCTGCCTGTGCCGCCGCCCGTGATTATCGTATCGTTGCCGTCGCCCGTGCTTATAGTCGAAAGTTCAACAGGATTTTCAATGTAATTGTTGCCGCCCTTCACGCTTACGAAACCATGATATTGTGTTCCGGCAACTTCGCTGTCGTCGAAAATAATTGTGTCGTTGCCGTCGCCCGCGCTGATTGTCACGTTGTCGCCGCTGTTAAAAATCGAATCAGCTTTGGCTGTCCCCGTTATGAGGGTGTCGGACTTGTTATTAGAAAATTTCGCCACAGAAAATTCCTCCTTAAAATTTTTTATCATCTTAGCTCATTCAAAGTTGCGGATCAAGCTTTTGCAAAAAAAATCCCGCCGAGTTTTTCGACGAGATTAAAAAATTTTTTCCGCGCAGGTTTTTATTTCTTGACGAGAGAAGAGCCGCTGATTTGATAAGAATCTCCGTTGACGTTGAAACTCGTTGCCGAAAAATCTTTAAGCGTAATCGCGCTTGCCGTTGAACCGACTTTGAACGTAACTGCTTTGGAAGTTTCATTATAAGTTGCGGAGAAATTGCCCGTGATTTTTAACATGTCATTATCCTCAAAGCCGAAGATGACATCTTTTCCGTCACCGCTCGCATAAAGGAAATTATCGGCTCCATCTCCGCCCCAAAGTGAATCATTGCCTTTGCCGCCGCTGAGAGTATCATCTCCGTTTTCGCCGAAAATTTTATCTGCTCCCGCTTGTCCGTAAATCAAATCGTCGCCCGCATTGCCAATCAAATAATCCGCGCCGTCGCCGCCGTAAAAAGTATCGTTATCGCTCCCGCCGAAGATAGAATTATCATTTGCGTTGCCGACGATATTAATTGCCGCTGTTCTCTCGGAGGCGTCGGCAACTACTCTCCATGCGGCGGACATCGTTACTTTCGCGGCTGTCGAATCATTCGCCAAAAATGCACCGCCCAAAATCGTCCGCTCGGAGCCGTCTGCTTGTATGAAAGTAATTTCTTTGTTTTTGCCCTTCGTTACAGTCAAAGTTCTCGTTCCGATTTTGAAAATTGCATTGGAGCCGCTGACTGCAGAAGAAATTATTTCGGCGTTGACGGAAATTTTGTCGCCCTTCGCATAATCAACGATAAAATCATTTCCTGCGTCGACAATAAATAAATCATCTCCCGCGCCGCCCCACAAAGAATCATTACCTGCGCCGCCAATTAAAGTATCGTTGCCGGCTTGCCCGTAAAGCTTATCGGCTCCCGCATTTCCAACCAAATAATCCGTGCCGTCGCCGCTGTAAATTGTATCGTTGCCGCTCCCGCCGAAAATCGAATTATCATTTGAATTGCCCGTGATATTCACGGCTTTTGTCCTTGCGGAAGCGTCGGCAACTTCAAATTCATCTGAGAGAGTTACCTTCGCGGCTGTCGAATTGTTTATCAAAAGTGCGCCGCCGATTATCATTTGATTAGTGCCGTCAGCATTTATGAAGGCGATTTTTTTATTTTTGCCGTCCGTTACGGTGAGAGTATTCTCGCCGATTTTGAAAATTGCATCTGAACCCGCGAGTGACGTTTCGGAAATTTTTCCGCCGAGAGAAATTTTATCTCCTGCCGCATAATCGGAAATAATGTCATCGCCTTCGTCAAAGATAAACAAATCTTCTCCGTCGCCGCCCGTCAAGGTGTCGTTTCCCGCGCCGCCAATCAAAGTGTCGTCTCCTGTTTCGCCGAAAAGTTCATCATCGCCCGCGTTGCCGACAAGATAATCATTTCCCTTGCCGCCGTAAATCGTGTCGTTGCCGCGCCCGCCGAAGATTGAATTGTTCTTTGCATTTCCGACAATATTAATTGCCTTTGTTCTTTCGGAAGCGTCGGCAATTTCTCTCCATGCGGCGGACATCGTCACTTTTGCCGAAGTGGAATCATTCGCCAAGAATGTACCGCCGATTATCGTTTTCTCGTTACCGTCTTTGTCTGCGAAAATAATTTCTTTGCTTTTGCCGTTCTTGACAGTCAAAGTGTTCGCGCCGATTTTAAAAGTGGCGTCGGAACCTTTCACGGAAGAAGAAGTTATCGCCGCATTGACGGAAATTTTTTCGCCCGCCTCATAGTCTGTGATAACGTCATTGCCGCCGCTGTAAATGAAAATGTCATTGCCCGTGCCGCCCGTCAAAGTATCATTTCCCGCGCCGCCGTCAAGATAATCTTCGTCTTCATTTCCGACGAGTGAATCATTACCCGTGCCGCCAAGCAAGGTATCGTTGCCTTTGCCGCCCGATAAAGTATCGTTGCCCGCGTCGCCGCTGAGATAATCGTCTCCGACTTCGCCGAAAATTTTATCTTTACCTGCTCCGCCTGAAATTGAATCGTCGCCTTTACCTCCGATAAGCGAATCATTTCCCGCGCCGCCTGTGAGAGTATCGTCACCGTTGCCGCCGCTTAACGTATCGGCTCCGTCTTCGCCGTTCAGTAAATCATCGCCGCCTTCACCGAAAATTTGATCGTTGTCTGCTCCGCCAAAAAGTGTGTCGTCGCCCGTGCCGCCCGACAACGTATCTGCGCCGTCTTCGCCCGAAAGTGAATCATCGCCTTTACCGCCGACAAGTGAATCATTTCCTGTTCCGCCTAAAATTGTGTCGTCTCCGTTGCCGCCCGATAAGGTATCGTCGCCCGCGTCACCGCCGAGATAATCATCTCCGACTTCGCCGAAAAGAAAATCGTTACCTGCGCCGCCCAAAAGTGAATCGTCACCTTTGCCGCCAAAAATTGTATCTGCGCCCTTGCCGCCCGACAAAGTGTCAAAACCTTCGCCGCCGTAAATCACATTATCGAGAGTGTTGCCGACAATTTTAATTGCTTTTGTGCGCTTTAAGGCGTCGGCAGTTTTTATCGCCGCGCCGAGCGTAACAATCGCCGAAGATTTATCATTGAAAGTAAGGAGCGTCGGATCTGTTGCGACAATGTTCAGCGTCGAAAGATTTGCCGCACCCAAGAGAGTTATTTTTCCTTCTCCAACCGTCACGATAATATCATTGCCGCTTTTTGTTGTGGAAAAAGTGTTGCCCGAAATGTCGAGAGTACTTGTCGCGTTGAAGCCGCTGATAAAATCATTGCCGTCGCCTTCGACGTATTCAAACAAAACATTTTCTCCGCCGTTGTAAATTGAATCATCGCCCGTGCCGCCGTTTATCGTGGCATCTTCGCCTTCGTTATTCCAAATTGTGTCGTTGCCTGCGCCGCTGCTGATTGAAACTTCCGAGCCGTAACCGTTATCTCCGTCCCAGTTGCGAATAATATCGTTTCCGTCTCCGCCGAGAATTGTTGTCTTCGCGCCGTGATTGTTGAGATCGTCCTCGCCTGCGCCGCCGTCCGCCAAAACATTTTTGCCAAAGTTCGTGACATAATCTTTTCCTTCGCCGCCGCGAATTGTGACTTTCGAGCCTTGATTGTCAACGACATCATTTCCGTCGCCCGCGTCGATTGAAACATTTGTTCGGTAGTAGTTATGAATTGAATCGTTGCCCGCGAGCGCGTTTATCGTCACGTTGGAGCCGCTGTTGTCGATTGTATCATTGAGAGCAGAGCCCGTCAGCAAAGTGTTGTTGGCGTTGTTGGAAATGTTGAGTGCCTTTTGATTTGTTTCGCTGTCCCATTCGCAAATGAATCCGAAATTTTCTGTTCCAAAAAATGTTTCGTTGTTACAAGTCCCGTCTTCCTTTAAATCGTTCCAATCGCCGAGTTTCCAACTGGTATTGGTGTTGAAATACATCATCAATCGATTTTCCGAGTCATAGGAATTATCGGGCTGTCCATATCCCCAATTTGTGTAGCTGAAAGTTTCATCGGTTATCCATTGCCAAGAGCCGTCATCATTTTTATAGCCGCCGAGCCAATAGCTGTTCTTTGATCCTTTTTCGGCGAGCAAATTTTGAATGGCAGTTTGTTCGTTCGCGTCCGTGATAACCGCCAGATGTCCGCCGAGCGATTCGCAATAAGATTTTGCTTCCGCCCATGTGAGACCGACGTTTGAAAAAATATAATAACTGTGTCCGTTGTATCTCAAAGCGTCATCGGGAATTGCGGTTGAGTTCGGCTCGGCGGGAACGGTAACGGGCTCTTCGGGGAGTCCGCTCGGCAGGAGAGTATCGCCGACTGTTTTATCTGCCGCGAGAATTTTATAAATGTTATCGCTTGAACCGAGCTTGCTTTTTTTGACAGATATTTTTGCGGCACCCGCAAGAGTCATAAAACTTGTGCCGTCCGTCAAAATTACGTCGTCATCAACAACATTTTTTGTAAGTGTCTTCGCTGAAACGATTGTATCTGTCGCCCGATAATTATAAACAATGTCGTTGCCTTCGCCGAAAGTTATCACGTTGTTTTTTGAAGTCGTTGTGAGCGCGATTGTATCATTGCCCTTGCCCGTGATAATCGTATTGTATTCTCCGCTGACAGCAAGACTGTTTCTTCCCGAACCCGCATTTATGAAATTGTTGTCGCCGCTTACTTTGATTATATCGGAGCCTTTGCCCGACGTGAGAGAATTTGAATCGAAATTTTGATCTGCGATAAGAGTATTTCTTCCGTCGCCGACCGAAATAGTGTTACTGGTACTGCCGCTCGCGATTGAGACGAGATCATTTCCGTTGCCCGCGTAAATTGTGCCTCCGCCCATTGCAGTATTGACTGTGATTCTGTTATCGCCCGCGCCCGCATTGATTGAAGTATCTCCGTAATAATAATTTCCGCCGCCAGTGATTATCGTATCGTTACCTGAGCCTGCAATTATATCTGAGCCTTCAACATTGCTGTTGTAAATGTAATTGTTGCCGTCGCCCGCGTTTATGTTGTTGGAATATCTTTGTTCTTCGGTTTCGTCCACGTCTGCAACAATAATTGTGTCATCGCCTGCGCCCGCGATAATTTCCGAGTTGCCCAAACTCAGCGAAACATTATTTGCTCCTCCGCCGACGCTGATTGTGCCGCCCGCAACCGTAACTTTATCGTCGCCGTCGCCCATGTAAACATTTTCTCGACCACTCGCGCTTTGAACGGTATTGTTGCCTGCGCCGAGTGAAATGTAATTGTCATTTCCCGAATCATTTATAAGGACGAAGTCATCATCTTTGCCCGCGATAATATTATTGACTGAACTGTTCGCGTTGAGCGTCACAAAATTTTTACCTGCTCCGACGTTAATTGTCGATTGTTCGCCGCCCATGATAACCGAATCGTCACCGCCGCCGACTGAAATATTATTTCCGTAGCCTTCGCCCGCGATTGAAACGAGATCATTTCCGTTGCCAGCGTAAATTGTGCCTCCGTCCATTGCGGTGTTGACTGTGATTTGATTATCGCCCGCGCCTGCATTGATTGAAGTATCATTGTAATAATCTCCGCCGCCCGTGATTATCGTATCATTTCCTGAACCCGCAATTATCGTTGAATCTTCAACATTACTGTTGTAAATGTAATTATCGCCGTCGCCCGCGTTTATGCTGTTTCCTGTTCTTTGCTCTTCGGTTTCGTCAACGTCTGCAACAATAATTGTATCGTCGCCTGCGCCCGCAATAACCGTTGAGTAACCTGAATTCAGCGAAACATTATTTTTGCCTCCGCCGACGCTGATATAGCCTCCCGCAACAGTAACTTTATCGTCGCCGTCGCCCGAATAAACATTTTCTCGACCGCTCGCGCTTTGAACGGTATTGTTGCCCGCGCCGAGTGAAATGTAATTATCATTTCCCGAATCATTTACAAGGACGAAGTCATCATCTTTGCCCGCGATAATATGATTGACTGAACTGTTCGCGTTGAGCGTCACGAAATTATTTCCCGCGCCGACATTAATTGTCGAATTGTTTCCGCCCATGATAACCGAATCATCGCCGCCGCCGACTGAAATTGAGTTATATCTTCCGTCGCCCGCGATTGAAACAAAATCATTTCCGCCGAGCGCATAAATTTCTCCGTCTTCAAGCGTAGTGTTGACAGTGATTTGGTTATTGCCCGCGCCCGCATTGATTGTAACATAATTCATTCCACTGTTGCCGCCGCCCGTGATGATTGTATCGTTGCCGGAGCCTGCAATTATCGTTGAATCCTCGACATTGCTGTTGTAAATGTAATTGTCGCCGTCGCCCGCATTTATGCTGTTTCCGTATCTTTGCTCTTCGGTTTCGTCGCGGTCTTCGACGTAGATTGAATCGTTGCCGGCACCCGCCTTAACCGAGTTATCTCCGTCTGAAGAAGCGGCTATCGAAACAATATTGTCGCCATCAGACGTTTTTAATGAAGCACCTGTTCGATTAATTACGTAATTCATTTTACAGCCTCCCTTAAGTGAAAAAATTTTTACCTGCGCGTCCGAGAAAAAATTTTAAACCCTCATAGAAAATCATCCTTTCAATAAACCAAAACCCTATAAACTTTTTTGCCATTATAAATGCCCCCCCCCCGAAATTGTCAAGCATTTGAGAAAACTTTTTTGCACAAAAAAAATCCCGACCGAAGTCGGGGAAAAAAATTTTTCACAAAATTTTCCGCACAGATTTTTATCAATTAGGAATTAGGAGTTAGGAATTAGGAATGAAAACCGCTTTTTAATTATTAATTCCTCATTCCTAATTCCTAATTAATTTAGAGCCGCTGATTTGATAATTTTTTCCGTTGACGTTGAAAGTCGAGGCGGTGAAGTCTTTAAGCGTAACGGCATTGGCGGTTGAGCCGATTTGGAAATAAATTTCTGTCTTCGCGCTGTTTACAGACGCGGAAAAACCTTCCGTGATTTTCAACATGTCGGAATCCTCAAAGCCGAAGATGACATCTTTTCCGTCGCCGTTTTCGTAAATGAAAGTATCGGCGTCGTTGCCGCCCCAGAGACTGTCATTGCCCGCGCCGCCAACGAGAGTATCATTTCCGTTTTGTCCGTAGAGTTTATCGTTGCCCGCATTTCCGACGAGTGAATCTGCGCCGTCGCCGCCGTAGAAAATATCTTTACCGCTCCCGCCGATAATCGAATTATTTTGAGCGTTGCCCGTGATAGTTATCGCTTTTGTTCTTTCGGAAGCGTCGGCAACTTCGCGCCATGCGGCGGAGAGTGTTACTTTGGAAGAAGTGGAATCATTTATCAAGTATGCTCCGCCGATAATCGTCCGCTCCGTGCCGCTCTTGTCCGTGAAGACAATTTCTTTATTCTTGCCGTTTGTTACGGTGAGAGTATTTTTTCCGATTTTAAATGTGGCATCCGAACCGTCGATTGAAGAAGAAGTTATCGAGGCATTGAGAGAAATTTTATCGCCCTTCGCATAATCGGCGATAACGTCATTGCCCGCGCTGTACACGAAGACATCACTTCCGGAGCCGCCCGTCAAGGTATCGTTGCCGGCTCCGCCCCAAAGTGTATCTGCTCCCGCGTCGCCGAAAAGTTTATCATTATCTGCGCCGCCGTAAACCGTATCGTCACCCGTGCCGCCGCGAAGGGTATCATTACCTGCTCCGCCGCTGAGATAATCATTTTCGGTACCGCCATTCAGAGAATCGTTGCCGTCGCCGCCGTAAAGTGAATCATTTCCTACGCCGCCGTCGAGAGTGTCTGCGCCCGCGCCGCCGTTGAGATAATCATTTCCTGCGCCGCCGTTCAAAATATCGTTGCCGCTTTGCCCGTAAAGCCTGTCGTCGCCCGCGTTGCCGACAAGTGAATCTGCTCCTGTACTGCCATATAAAGTGTCTTTGCCGCTTCCGCCAAGAATCGTGTTGTTTTGAGTGTTGCCTGTGATTTTAATCGCTTTTGTACGAGTTGAAGCGTCGGCAACTTCGCGCCATGCGGCTGAAAGCGTAACTTTTGCGGAAGTAGAATTGTTAATCAAATAAGCTCCGCCAATTATCGTTTGCTCTTCGCCTTCGGCATTTACGAAAGTAATTTTTTGCCCCTTGCCGTCTTTGACAGTGAGGGTATTTTTTCCGACTTTGAAAGTGGCGTCGGAGCCGTTGACTGAAGAAGAAGCGATTGTCGCGTTGAGGGAAATTTTATCTCCGCTTGAATAATCTGTGATGAGGTCGTTGCCCGAATCGAAGATAAAGACATCATTTCCTATGCCGCCCGTCAAAGTGTCATTGCCGGAGCCGCCGTTGAGAGTATCAGTGCCGTTGCCGCCGTCAAGAATATCGTTGCCTGAGTCGCCCAAAAGCACATCAGCTCCCGCGCCGCCCGAAAGGGTATCGGCACCTGCGCCGCCGTAGATTGTATCATTGCCCGCGCCGCCGTCCAAAATATCGTTGTCATTTTGTCCCAAAAGTTTATCGTCGCCCGCGTTGCCGACAAGTGAATCCGCGCCGTTTCCGCCGTAGAAAGTATCGTTGCCGCTTCCGCCGAGTATCGTATTGTTTTTGGCATTGCCGACGATTCTGATTGCATCTGTCCGCTCGGCAGCATCGGCAATTTCTCTCCATGCCGCTGAAAGTGTCACTTTTGATTTTGTGGAATTGTCAACCAAGAAAGCTCCGCCCAAAATCGTTCGTTCTGTGCCGTCCGCTTGTATGAAAACGATTTCTTTGTTCTTTCCTTTTTTGACAGTCAAAGTATCGGAGCCGATTTTGAAGGTTGCATCCGAACCTTTCACGGAAGAAGAAGCGATTGACGCACTGACGGAAATTTTATCGCCCGTTGCATAATCGGTGATAACGTCATTGCCCGCGCTGTGAATAAACAAATCATTACCTGAGCCGCCGGTTAAAGTATCGTTGCCTGCCTCGCCGAAAAGTGAATCGTTGCCGGTGTCGCCCAAGAGTGAATCATTACCTTCGCCGCCGAAAAGTTTATCATTGCCCGCGTCGCCCAAAAGGGTATCGGAACCCGCGCCGCCCCAAATAGAATCTGCGTCCGCGCCGCCGTTGAGATAATCATTTCCGTTGTCGCCGAAAAGTATATCTTTGCCCGCCTCGCCGAAAATGGAATCGTCGCCTTCGCCGCCGCTGATTGAATCGGCTCCTTTGCCGCCGTAAATTTTATCGTTATTTGTGCCGCCTGTAATTGTATTGTCGAGATTATTTCCCGTGATTGTTATTGGCGTTGTGCGCTCTGTCGCGTCAACAGTTTTGATTGATGCGCCTATCGTCACGGCGGAATTATCGGCGTCCGTAATTTTTAAAAGTGTCGGATCAATTTCTTCGCCGTCGATATTTACAGCTGAAAGAGTTGCCGCGCCGAGCAGAGAAATTTTTCCTTCGCCGACAGTCAAAATCCAATCGTTGCCGACAATTTCTTTGGAATAAGTGCCCGTGCCGCCGCCGATTTGCAAAGTCGAAGTGTCATTGAAGCCGCTGATTAAATCATTTTCGTCACCCGAAGTATATTTGAACAGAACATTTTCGCCGCTGTTTGTGATTGTATCATTTCCGCCGAGCGCATTTATCGTTGCGCCGTCGAGCGTGTTATTTATTGTGTCTGCATCTTCTGTGCCTGTGATAGATTTCGGATCACTGTCAAAAAGAGTTTGCAAAGCGGCTTGCTTGGCGAGATATCTGAAGAACATGTAGCCGCCCGCATAAGCATCGGTTCTGCCGGTGTCTATATCTGTCAAATCAAGTACGCTGTCCAATCTGTCTGCGTCATATGCAACGCCGAAAATCGCATTGCCGCGTTCGTCATCAATGCCGTGCGTAAGTTCCGCCGAACCCTCAACGATAAATTGCGGCAACGTACTGAAGTATTTGACATTCGTTTCCATAAGCGTGTGCGTCAATTCGTGTGCAAGTGTTCTGTCAAGCAAAGCTGAAGTCCCGGAACTTTCGCCGTCAAAATTATCCGCCGCAATTCCGTCGTAATATTTCATGTTTATATTGAGACTTAAAGTGTAAGTTATGCTGCCGGAATAAGAATAGGGAGCCGATGCGAGAATGGTTGTTTGGGTGTTGGAAAAATACAATCCGATTTCTTTAACCATTGTCGAGGAAGAATTGAAGCCGATTCCGTAACTTTCATCTGTAAGTTGAAGACATTCTTTAGCCCACCATTTGAAGAGCCCCGCGAGAATTGTCTTTTGAGAATCGTCCAATTCATCAAGAGTTTTTGATTCAATTTTGCCGGTACTTTGATTCATCACGCCGAGCAGATTAATCGTCAAACCGTTCTTTGTGAAACTGGAAATGTTCGGGAATTCGTTTGAAATTGTGCCGACCGTCGCGCCGTCAACTTCGAGATCTCCGCTTTGCAATGTGACGTTGTCCAGATTGACATTAATTTCTCCCGTTGCGGTAGCAATTTGATTCTGCAAGTCTTGAGTTTTTGCGGCGGGCTCGGCAGTCAAAGGCGAAGGCGTATAATCGGAGTCAATTTCGATTCGCCCGCCTTCTCCGCCTGTGACGGTTGCGGTTTCACTGTTCAATTCCTCAACAACATTGCTTGAAGAAGTTGCTTGGAGATTGTTAAGATCAATGCCTGCGTTGGCGAGCCAATCGCCGATTGTCGTTGAATTGATTTTGGCATTTTTGGCGTTGTCGAAATCGCCGAGCCGAATTTTTCTCGTGCCCGTCTTATCGGTGACGACAAGCATTGTGTCTTCAATTTTTGCGGAAGCGGCATCAAAAGTTCCGCTGATTTTCAAAACGTCGTTTGAATTCAAATCGCCGAGCACAATTTCCTTGACTTCGGAAGAAATTTCAATCGTATCGTTGCCCGCGCCCGTGAGAATCGAGGCGTAATCTGCTCCGACAGAAATTTTATCATTGCCCGCGCCCGCGTTGACGGAATCTGCGCCGCTCGTTGTTATCGTATCGTTTGCACTTGTCGCAACAACAATCCAATCATTCGAGCCCGTTTGAATGTTTTGCGCCGTCGAAGTCGTGGCGGTGTATTTGTTTCCAATTTCGGGGACGACGGAACGATCTGTTTTTTCCGTGCCCGTGCCGACAATCAAAGTATCGCCCGAAAGGGAATAGCCGTCCATTTTCGAGAGAGTTTGCAAATCTTCGGCGGTTAAAGTTTTGCCGTTGACAACGTCGCCCGCTTTCAATGTGATATTTGCATCCGAACCCGTGATGGCTCCTGTGTCTTCGTTGCCGGTAAGTCCGCTGTCGCCGCCCCAATAAGTCCAATAACCGTTGCTTGCGTTGTACCAATATTTTTTCGGTAATTGAACGCCGCAATATTTTTCCAAGAAAATGTAAGCCTTGCGCTCCTTGATTGCATTTTCTACCGTACTGCGCCGATCATTCCACTCGTTCAAATAAGCGTTGCTGATTTTGGTACCGTCATAATTTTTTGCGTCGGCACTCAAAATATCTGAAGAAATTTCCGACATGGTTTTTCCCGCGTAATCACTGCCGAGAATTTCTTCGACGGCTTCTTTTTCGGCGGAGACTTGGTCGGCTTTCATGCTGTCGATAACGTCTTGAATCCCCGTGAATTTTGACGAAGCGGTAACGGCATCGTTCAACATTTTTTCGCTGACAGAATCGGAACTCGTGTAGCCGTGATTGGCGAGCTTAGCCATAAAATTTTTTATGACTTCCTGCGGTGTCATATAAAACCACTCCTTTGATTAGACAGAAAAAAATTCTTTCATCGTGTAATTTATAATGCCGCAAATAATTTTTGTCAATTCAAGAAAGCCGCCATAGATTAAAATTCGATTAATTTTTATCTGATTTTAAAGAAACAGTCCGAAAATGCCGATACTTAAAGCGGGACGGCTCAAAGGAGCGTCGCCGTACAAAGGGCTGAAAATCGTTTAAGAGGAAAATCCTCGCTGAAAAGAATTAATCAAATGACATAGAAAAAAACAGTCGGCTTGAAAAAGTCGGCTGTTTTTGTATAATGAAAATATCAAACTCGGAGAATGTGTTTGCAAATTTTTTTGATTGAGGTTGCGGCATGAAGAAAGTTAAAATCACGGTGATTAGAAAGGCGCGTTACGACGATTTAATTTCCCGCTACGAAAATCCGATTGAAAATGCTTGCAACATGATTGAAGGACAAATTTTTATCGCGAACGGCTGGCAACGCCCCGAAAATTTTTGTCTCAGCGCATGGGAAACTTTGTCGCCTTTTGTAATGGCATTGGCGCACGGCGCGGAAAATTTTTATTCGGGCTGGATGAAAAATCCGAAGTCTGCAATGCTCTCTTGCAACGACGGCTTCAGACCCGTCAGCTTTTTGATTGAAACTTTGGACGAGGAGGCAGATTGAATGTTTGACGTTGTGATAATCGGCGCAGGAATGGCGGGTTCTGTTTTGGCGGAGCGATTTGCGTCGAGCGGAAAAAAAGTTTTGTTGATTGAGCGGCGGCAACATGTCGCGGGAAATTGTTATGACGAAATTGACGCGAACGGCATTTTGATTCACAAATACGGACCGCATCTTTTCCACACCGACGACGAGCAGGTTTGGAAATATCTTTCGCAATTCACTGAGTGGCATTTGTATTTTCACAGAGTTGAGGCGATTGTTGACGGCAAGCCCGTACCGTTGCCTTTCAATTTCAACACGTTGCAGGAAGTTTTTCCAAAAAATTTGGCTGACAAATTGGAAGAGGTTTTGCTTGGGAATTTTGAATACGGGAAAAAAATTCCGATTTTGGAATTAAAAAAATCCTCCGATGCCGAGTTGCAATTCTTGGCGGATTTTATTTACGAGAAAATTTTCCTGCACTATTCCGAAAAACAATGGGGACTTTCGCCCGACAAAATTTCCGGAGCAGTGACGGCGCGTGTTCCCGTTTCAATCGGACGAAACAATAATTATTTCGGAGATTGTTTTCAAGCCATGCCGAAATTCGGTTATACGAAGCTCGTTAAAAACATGTTGAATCACAAAAATATCAAACTCCTTTTGAACACGGATTTTCATGAGGTTATGAATCTGCGCGGCGAAGAAATTTTTTTGTTCGATAAAAAATTTGACGGGCGATTGATTTACACGGGACAACTTGACGAACTTTTTGATAAAAAATTCGGCGAGTTGCCCTATCGAAGTCTCGACATGAAATTTGAAACGGTTGACAAAGAAATTTTTCAATCGGCTCCCGTCGTAAACTACCCGAACAATTACGATTTCACGCGAATAACAGAGTTTAAACAGATTCATCCCGCGCAGGTTCCGCGCACAACTATTTTAAAAGAATTTCCTCAAGAATATGTTGCTGGGAAAAACGAGCCGTATTATCCGATTTTCACGGACGCGGCGCGAACAATTTACGAAAAATATTCTGCCGAACTTGCACGTTTTAAAAACATTGCGGCAGTCGGACGCTTGGCGGAGTATCGTTACTTTGACATTGACGACGTTGTTAAGCGAGCCTTTGAAGTTTTTGACGAATTGAATTCCTGAAACAAAAAAAACCGCGCAGATTTTTCCGCACGGTTTTTTTATTGCAATTTAAGCAGGAGATTTATTTTCCAACTTTATTTGAACGGCATTGAGTTTTTGTCCGTGAGAATAAATTGCCTCGCCGTTTTTCGCCCAAGCCGACCAAGAGCCGTCGAATTTATGAACGCGATAGAGAATATCGAATTTTTTTGCGCCTTCTTCGTCGAGGCGCATTTTTATTCCGGTGATTGGCTTACTTTGTCCCGTTGTGCCCGCCATATTTGGCGAAATGACTTCTTCCGACCAAGTTTTGTCGAAGTAAACCGAATAAAAAACTTTGTGCGCCGAGAAATTTATTTTTATCGCTTGAATGTCATTTTGTTCGAGCGAATTGCTGATTTGATTTTCGCTTATCCACGAATTCCAACCTTTTCGAGCAACATGTGTTTGATAGGTAAGTATCGGACGCTTTTTAATTGCTTCCGACTCCAACGCAACAATCTTATGGCACATATTCTTAAATGAACTCACATACAGATCCAAATTTTTTGTCGAAGAATATTTCCTGCACCAAAAATTTATGTATTTATCCAAAGCCTCTTCAAAATATAAAGCGTCGTCATCCTCTTCAATTTTTTCGCCGAAATAATCCGCCACAAATTTTTTCCAATATTTATTCGAGCCGAGCATAATTACGCCTACGGTTCGATTTGCATGCATAAAATTTCTTGAAATGTCAACGACATAAAAATTCTTGACGCTAAAAGCTTCGTTAATCATACATTGATAACTTGATATATGGCTGTCTGTTCTGTTAAGCATGACAAACTTTGTATCGGGCTTGCAGAACATTGCCCAATGCGTCAACGTGCCTATTGTCGCCGCAATTTCGTCCGCGCCCATGATCAGAGAAATTTGTTCGTCAACGCTGAATTTTTCGGGCGAAATTGCTTCAAAGCCTCGCGCAACAAAAAAATCCTCAAAATATTTTTCATTGTAGCAATGTACGCCGATACTGTCATCCGCCTCAAATTCAGTTCGAGTCAAATATAATTTTTTGTGATTGTTCGGAACCACATGCGCCTTTATCGTCTGATACGGAATCAAAAATTCTTTCGCAAAACTTACGGGCGTATATGCCGATTGCTCCGGCACAATGATTGAACGACATTGTATCGGCTTGTCAACATAAACAATTCGCTCCTTGTCAATGCCCATCAATCGGAAAAAATCATCGAACCAAGATTGATAGCCGCCGTGACTTGTCGTAAGGAATAAAACTTTCAAAGGCAACTCCGAAAATTTTATGACGAAATACAGACGCGACCAGCATTCCAACATGAAATGTCCGAAGTGCCCGATTAACGAGCCGCCGAAAATTACATCTTCATCAAGTTGAGCAAGTTCTTTTCGGTCAATGGTATAAGAAGATTCGACAGTGGCAAAACGTTCGCCGCGTTTTTTGCTGACGGGATCTGTTCTGGTAAAGCCTGCAATAAAATTAAAATCGTTGTCGCAGACGCCGCCTTTCCAAGTTCCGTCCGTTTTCTGCGCGGGTAAAATTATTCCACGTTCAATGACTTTGACTTCAAGTTTCTTGTCAGTGAATCTTTTTTGATTTAAATTCTTTTCCCAATCCGCAGAATTTCCCACGTACAATTTCTTCGACAAATCAGCCGCCATAAATCAGAGCCTCCTTATTTTCCCGAAGAAGTTTTGCTGCCGAATTTTCTAAGTTCAATCCATAAAGGTCCCGCGATAAAAATTGAGGAATAGCAACCGCTGAAGAAACCGACAATCAGCGCGAAGGCAAAATCTTTTGTTGTCTCGCCGCCGAAGAAAAACAGCGCAAAAGTTGTGAACAAACAAGTAAAGACCGTATAAAGCGAACGGGTCAAGGTTTGATAAATCGAACGATTGACTAACTCAATGACGTTGCCGCCGCGTCTGAAGTGCAGTTTCAAATTTTCGCGTATCCTGTCGAAAATAACAATCGTATCGTTTATCGAATAACCTACGACCGTCAGCAGTGCCGCCACAAATGACGAATCGACTTGCCGCTGTGTGAAGGAGAAAAATGCCAGCACAATTAAAATGTCGTGAATCAAAGCCGCAACCGCCGCAAGCCCGAATCGGAATTCAAAACGATAAGCGATATATAAAATTATCAGCACCCAAGAAACTACCAGAGCAAGTACCGCGTTCAAAATCAGCTCGCCGCCGATTGTCGCCCCGACTTTTTCTTCGCGCATAACTTCATAGCCGCCGACATTTTCTCTGATTGAAGACATAACTTCTTTGCGCTGAACTTCTTCCAAATCGACAGTGCGAATCATTACGTCCGTCGAAGTCTCAACGTCCGAACTTTCGCCCGAAAGTTGAATCGTCGCGCCGTCAAGCCCGAAAGGTTTTAAACTCTCGCGAATCTGCGCTATCGCTACGGGCTTTTCAAATTTCAAATCAATAATCGTGCCGCCCGTAAAATCAATTCCGAAATTAAATCCGCGAGTCACCATTGAAATTAAACCGGGAACAATCACGAGCAGTGAAATTATAAACCAGATTTTGCCGCGCCCGGCAATGTCAAAACTCGGCATTATTTCTTCACCGCCTTTCCGTCAGCCGCCACGTCGAACAAAACAAAACCGTCCGCGCCGTAAGCCGAAGGACTTTCAACAACTTTCGCATTGACCAAAAGTTTCAACATGAATTGCGTTAAAGTTATCGCCGTGAACATGCTCAACAAAACTCCGAGCCCCAAAGTTATTGCAAAGCCGCGAATTGTGCCCGTGCCGAATAAAAACAAAACGCCTGCCGCGATTATCGTTGTTATGTTCGAGTCAAAAATTGTCGTGAACGCCCGCTTAAAGCCCGCGTCCATTGCCAGCCGAATTGATTTTCCCAATCGAAATTCTTCCTTAAAATGTTCAAAGATTAAAACGTTCGCGTCAACCGCCATACCGATTGACAAAATTATTCCCGCGACGCCCGGCAACGTCAAAGTTGCGTCAAGCCCTTTCAATGTTCCCAAAAGCATCATTGTATAAGCCATCAAACTTATGTCGGCGATAAAGCCCGGCAAGCGATAAAATAAAAGCATGAAGATTAAAACCGCCGCAATGCCGATAACAAATGCAAACTCCGATTTGTCTTTTGAATCTTGTCCGAGCGAAGGACCGACCGTCCGCGTTTCGATTATGTTGACCTTCACGGGCAATGCGCCGCTCCGCAAAAGCACTGCCAGCCGTTGCGCCTCTTCCAAGTCACGTTGTCCGGAAATTTCTGCTCTGCCGCCCAAAATCGGCTCGCGAACGACGGGATTAGTTAAAATTTCTCCGTCAAGTAAAATTGCAATTTGCCGCCCGACATTTTCCAAAGTCGCGTCGGCAAATTTTTGTGCGCCCTCGTCGCTGAACTCCAGATTGACGACGCTTTGTCCGTTTTGCTGATTCATCGCCGCCTGCGCGTCCTTTAAATCCGTGCCCGTCAAAAGCGTATTGCCTTCTTCGTCTTTAAATTCAAGCATTGCCGTTTTGCCGATTGTCTCAATCGCCTTGTCGGGATCTTTTATGCCCGGCAATTCGATTATGACTCGGCGTTCCCCCTCGCGCTGAATTATCGGCTCCGTCAAACCCAATTCGTTAATGCGCCGCTCCATTATCGAAACTACCCGTTGCATGGCATCTTCATCAACCAAAGCAATTTCTGTATCCTCTGCCTGCAAAACAACATGTGTTCCGCCCTGCAAGTCCAGCCCTTGCCTTATCGAATGTGCCAGCGGGCGAATAAAAATTACAAACACTGCCACGATCACTCCGAGACAGATTAGCAACTTGATTAAGCTGTTCGTCCTCACCAAAAGTTTTCTCCCTTCAAATTTCAGTTTCGCCCGTCAATATACTACAACGGCGATTGAAAGGCAATTAAAAAATCCCGCCGCTTTTAAAGCCGCGAGATATTATTTTTCTCCAACAGTGCGTCAAACCGTTCCCAATGATACGACGGCGTAAAAAATTTTGTTGAAAAACCTTCGGCACAAAAAGCCTCCCTGCAGTGCCAATGACTGAATTTGTCGATAAAATCCCGGCTCGGCAAAAGATATTTCCAATCTTCCATGAAGATTGAGTTGTTGAGCCGATACAAAAATCGTCGTCGCTTGTCGGGCACATTGAAATGAAAAATCTTGCCGCCCGTCTCCAACAGCCCAAAAAGTTTCTCGTGAAGATTTTTTAATTCCGTTGCCGTTAAATATTGGGCTGTGGAAATGGTGATAACTAAATCATATGTATCAAAATCCTCTGCAGAAAAATTTCTCAAATCCGCTTGAATGAATTCGACTTCGGGCAAGCGGCGACGAGCAATTTTCAAATTTCGTTCCGAGAGATCTACGCAAGTTAATTTTTTCGGTCGAGCTCCCGCCAACAAAACTTCTTCCAATCTGCCGTCGCCGCAACCCAATGATAAAATTTTGAGTCCGTCGATTTTTATCCGAGCCTGTACGTGAGAACAAATTCCGTTGACTTCCGCCGCCGATAAATTTCCGACAGAAGGGCATTCGTCAAGATTAAAATAATCTTCCAAGTTCAAAGTTCGTTTTCCCAACGTTTACACAGAGATTTTTTCGCCGCGTCTTCGGAGTAAATCCACTCGATCAAATATTGATAAATTCCTTGCAGAATTCGACAACGCGCCTGCTTGACGGGCACGCCGACATAATCTCCCTGCGTGAAAAAGCTGTAGACAGGACACAGCCCGCAAATCGGATTGTAAACACAACTTTCGCATGAAAGATTTGTTTCGACACAAGAAGCGTTGCAAGCCGCGCAGGTTGCCTCCGACAGCAGGCAATCACGGTAGGAATTTTTAAAGACGTTGCCGACACAAAAATTTTCCACACCGCGATTAGACATCATGCGCCCTTCATCGCAAGTATAAATGTTTCCGTTCCAATTATAAGCAATCTGCCCTGTTGTCGCGCCGCAAGGAGAACGTAAATCGGGATAATTCACGACATATCTCCCAAAAATCTTTTGCAAAATTATTTTTGAAAGAGACTCTGTTAATTCCGTCTTGCCCGCGAGATTAAGTGCAATTATGTAATCCATGCACTCGCGATAAAATTTTAGAAACTCCTGCGGCGTGTAAGCAATTTTATCAAAATTTTTTCCGACGCGCCCGAACGGCGACAGTTCCCGAAGAGAAATTTGTTTAACGCCAAGCTCACAGTAAAAATCTACAATTTCTTTCGCATGTGCCAAAGATAAGCGTGTCATCGTCTGAAGAGCAGTTACAAAATTTTTATTGGCATATAAGACGCGAGCCCTCTTAAACCGGTAAAAAACTCTGTCGAAATTTGACGAACCGTCTTTTGTCGGGCGATTGGCATCGTGAATAAATTTCGGTCCGTCAATCGAAAAAGAAATTCTCACTTCCCGCGACGCCAAATAATTTAAAATTTCTTCCGTCATTGCCTGCGCATTCGTGACCAGTGAAAAATTTATAATTTTATTGCCGCGCCGCTCATCGGCATATTCTATAATCGCCTTCAACGTTTTGAAGTTCAGCAACGGTTCGCCGCCTTGAAATTCAAAAGTCAATTCTTCTTCCGGCGATGACAGCGCAAACTCAACCGCCCGCCGCGCAGTCTCCAAACTCATAAAAGTTTTATCGCCGCGATCATATTCCGCTTGGCAATAAAGACAATTCAAATTGCAAGCAAGCGTTAAAACAAAAATATGTAAAGTCGTCCCGTGAAAAAGCCCCAAATTATTTTTTCGATACTTTTCAACAGACGAATCAAGCTCCGCCTCCGACGAAAAAAAATCTTTCAAAGGCTCGTCAAACTCTCCCGTGCAAAGTTTTTCAAGTTGTGCTTTGTCGACAAATTGAAATTTCCTCAGCAGATTTGAAACCAAATAACGGTTCTCCGATATACGCTTGAAATAAAACGGCAACAACATCTTACTTCCTCCGTCAAAAAATGACCGCCCTTGCAGACGGTCAAAATTTCTTGATTCAATTACATCTTTCAGCCAACCCGTAAAGGGCTCGCCCGATTATAATTTCCTTAACGACCCGCGTGCGCTCAAGGACGGCTTTGCGTTTTATGAAATCGTGCATTTCATCCAAAAAGAGTTGTTCGTGCTGTGCGTCTCTGCAAATAATCTCAACGCCATTTTCAATGTAATTCAAAGTCAACGTTTCGCCGTATTCTGCCTCGAAATAATCTTTTGTCAAAAGAATCACTTCAAGCGGCACGCAGGATAAATTAATTTTCATTGCCCGAAATTAACGGCTGGAGCTGTGTTGGCTGTGCGAGCCGTGAGAAGTCATCCCCGCATAAACCGCATTGATCTTATCCTCAATCTTCTTGTCGAATTCAATTCTGTTTCCCATGCTTGATATTGTCTTGTTCATTTTGTTAAGTCTTGCCAAAAAATTTTTTCCTTGACATGATATAACTTCAATGCTGTATAATGTATAAAATATTTTTTGGGAGGGAAATTTTTATGGCAAGTGCTCCGAAAAAAATTTGGCAGGACAGCTATCAACTTTATATCGGCGGCGAGTGGCGCGACGCCGAAGGCGGAAAAACTTTTGACGTTTACAATCCCGCAAACGGTGATTACATGTGCAAAGTTGCCGCCGCAAGCAAAGCCGACGTTGACGACGCGGTTAAGGCAGCTTGGAAAGCTTTTCCCGCTTGGAAAAAAACTTCCGCCGTCGAACGCGCAACCATTCTCCTCAAAATCGCCGACATAATCGACGCGAATAAAGAACATCTTGCAATGATTGAGACGCTCGACAACGGCAAACCCATTCGCGAAACAATGAATATTGATATTCCGATGGGCTCGGATCATTTCCGCTACTTTGCCGGCGTCATTCGTTCAGAAGAAGGCTCGGCAAGCATGCTCGACGAAAATACAATGAGCATTATCCTCAACGAGCCGATCGGCGTCGTCGGACAGATTGTTCCTTGGAATTTTCCGTATTTGATGGCGGCTTGGAAATTGGCTCCCGCTCTGGCAACGGGAAATTGTATCGTTTTCAAACCGTCAAGCACGACATCTTTAAGCGTCCTTGAACTTATGAAACTTATCGAAAAAGAATTGCCCGCAGGTGTTTTGAATATCGTAACAGGTTCGGGCGGCAAAACGGGACAATATCTCCTCGATCATCCCGACATCAGCAAACTTGCATTCACGGGCTCGACCGAAGTCGGCTACTCGGTTGCAGACGCGGCGGCTAAGAAATTAATTCCCGCGACGCTTGAACTCGGCGGAAAATCTGCAAACATTTATTTTGAGGATTGCAACTTTGAAAAAGCGATTGACGGCGCATGTCTCGGAATTCTTTTTAATCAGGGGCAAGTTTGTTGTGCGGGCTCCAGAATTTTTGTGCAGGATACGATTTACGACAAATTCCTTGCCGCGCTGAAAGAAAAATTTGAAAGCGTCAAAGTCGGGTTGCCTTGGGAAGCCGACACGCAAATGGGCAGCCAGATTGACAATCGCCAACTTGAAAAAATTTTGAACTACGTAGAAATTGGCAAGGCTGAAGGCGCGAAGGTTATCACGGGCGGCGCGAGAGCTGTTGTCGAAGGCGGCGAAAAAGGGGCGTTCATGCAACCCACTTTGCTTGCCGATGTCGATAATAAAATGAGAATTGCTTGCGAAGAAATTTTCGGACCCGTCGCCGTCGTTATCAAGTTCCATGACGAAGATGAAGTTATCCAAATGGCAAATGACAGCGAATACGGCTTGGGCGGAGCCGTATGGGGTCAAAATATTAATCGAGCGTTCAGAGTTGCCCGCGCAATCGAGACCGGAAGAATGTGGGTTAATTGCTACAATGACTTAAGAGCGGGCGCACCTTTCGGCGGCTACAAAAAATCCGGCATCGGTCGCGAAACTCACAAGCTCATTCTTAATGCTTACACGCAGAAGAAAAATATCTATATCAGTCTCAGCGAGGCTCCGAGCGGTCTCTACTGAAAAAACTTTTATAACCGAGAAGAAATCGCCTTCCGAGTTTTTCGGAGGGCGATTTTTATTTTATGCTTTGTTGACGGGAAAAGCTCTGCGTGTTAAGATTAAGTCGCTAAACAAAAATCCTAAGCACGGCAGAGCCTTTTCACATTTTTATTCTAACACGCTCGCGCCGCGCTGTCAACGAAAGGCGGAGTGTCTATGGAAGTAACGATTTATAAATTGACTTGTCGCATCACCGGCTTGGGGTACGTCGGAGCAACCAAAAATTTTAAACTTCGTATGAAACAACATCACTACTCCAAAGCAAGTACTTACCTTGCCAAGGCGATTCGCAAGTACGGTTGGGAAAATTTCAAAAAGGAAATCCTTGAAATTTGCCCCGAAGAAGTTGCGAATGAGCGTGAAACTTACTGGATTAAAGAATTAGGAACAAAGCACCCGAATGGTTACAACATGACCTTTGGCGGCGAACATCCTACTTTTTCGCGGTCGCCCGAAGTAGTGTTTAACTCGTCGTTGAAGTTCAGAAAAAATACCGCTTATCCTTGCCTTCAAGCGGAACTCGATAAAAGAATGATAACGCGAACGGCTTTTGCGCAAATGCTCGGTGTTCACCAAAATACTGCAACAAGTTGGTTGAATGGCAAATATGAGCCGACCATATCGTCGGCAATTAAGGTTAAAGAAGTGCTCGGCGTCGACATGCCGCTTGAAGAACTTTTCGCCAAGGCACCCGTCCGGCAAACCGAATAAAATTTTTCTGCGGCGAATAAAAAATTTCTCCTCCTTGTGTTATAATCTGCGCGGGAGGTGATTTTTTATGGCGACAAGACCTGTCTTTGAAGTCACGGCGGACGAAAAACTTTTTGCTCGTTGCGAAGTTCAATTCAAATGGTTTGACGGGCGATCATTGGAGAAAGTCAGAAAAAATATTCACGGGCTCCACGAAAATTATTTGGCAACTCATCCCGATAAAAAAGTTTTGGAAATTTCCACGAAGAGCGAGGACGATCTCGGCGTGAAATTGAGCGCGTTCAATCTGGAAATTCGCGAAGGAGTTTCGTTGGAGTCGGCTTTTCAAGGAAGCAAAATTTTCAAAAACGGCGGACCTTTCACGGACATAATCGGCAAGCCGTCCGTTTACGCCAAAAGCGACGGGCGATTGAAAAACAGCGGCGCACTTATCGGCTTCAGTTTTGAAGGGAAAAATTTTCCGCTTTATCCGCAGACATACTTTTATAATTGGTTTTATGTCTCGACATTGGCGGCGAATAAAAATTTGGCGGACGAGTTGCTTGAAAGAAATTTCGACGCCTTCACGGACATTGCCTTCAATCCCAACAGGGGCAAAGTAAATTGTCAGGCAGAGGCGGCGGCGATTTTTGTTTCATTGAGCCGACAAAATTTATTGAGCGAGGCACTTGACGACGAGAAAAATTTTTTGAGGATTGTTTACAAATGAGAGATGACGATTTTAAAACTTATTACGAAGAACAGCGGGAACTTTTGCGCGAGGCGTTCGCCGAAATCGGACAAAAGGCGGAGCTGATTTTGACGGTGGGTCAGTTGCTGATGGAGAACGGCGCGGATACTTCGCAAATTATTCGGGACATGAAGAGAGTTGCGGCTTACATGGGAATTTCCGCCGATAAAGTTCATCTGCACATAATGTATACGACTTTGATGCTCAATATCAGCGACGAACACCATTCGCATACTTCTTTCCGAAAATGTCCGAAGCACGGAGTCAACATGAAAATTATTTCGGCAGTAAGTCGGTTGACGTGGCGGGCTCTGAAAGATCATTACACGCTGGACGAATTTAAGGGCGAATTGGAAGCCGTCGCCAAACGTCCGCGCTATCCGCATTGGCTTACGATTTTGTCGGCGGGCGCGGGTTGCGGAGCTTTTTGTACGCTGTTCGGTTGCGACTTCAACGCGGCGATTTACACGGCGATAAGCGCGATTCTCGGAAAAATTGTTCAAATGCAATGCGCCGAGCGTTTCGGAATTAATCCTTACGTCTCGATGACTTTCGCGGCATTCACTGCAACGATTATTGCTTATCTGACGCATCTTTTGCCGACGACAACGCCTTGGCATCCGCTGATAGCCGCTTCTTTATTCTTGGTGCCCGGCGTCCCGATGATTAACGCTTTGAGCGATATTTTGAATACTTATCTGATAAGCGGCGCGGCGCGAATCATGCATACGCTGGTTATTGTCGGCGCAATGACTTTCGGAATTGTTTTTGCAATCGGCATGGCGGACTTTGATTCTTTTACAAATTTGGCAATGCGTCCCGAAAGTGATTATCTGCTTTTCGCAATGGCGGCGGCAATAGGCGCGGCGAGTTTTGCAATTTTTTTCAATCTGCCACCGAGACTTTTATACGCGGCGGCGGCAGGCGGAGCAATTTGCGTTTGCGCGAGAAATTTTCTTGTCTTTGAATTTGGAATGAGTTCGGCAGTCGGAACATTGGCGGGCGCGACTTTGGTAAGTTTAACGGCAATGAAAGCGGTTCATTGGCTCCATACGCCGTCATTGGTTTTGGTTGTGCCGGCGGTTATTCCGTTGGTGCCCGGCGTTTTGATTTACCGATTTTTATTCGCCGTGATAAATATTCGCCGAATCACATTGGACGAACTTTTATCGGCGATTCAATCGGGCGTTGACGCTTTGTTGATCATTTTGGCAATAGCGATTGGCGCGGCGGCTCCGAATATTTTTGCCAGCCGATCCTTCGCGCAGGCGAGCAAGGAAAAGCAGGAAAAACTTTTGAATGAGATTTACGAAACGAAGGAGTGAATTTTTTCCTTTCTTTTCGCGCACAAAGAAAGGTTTCAAAGAAAAAGCTTATTAACTTACTTTTCTTTTGCAGCCCCAAAAGAAAAGTAAGCAAAAGAAAAGGGGCTCAGACCGGCAAGAAAACATCCTGTTTTCGTTGCCGGCGGGCGCACGTCCTGTGCGCCCGTGTCTTTGCTAATTTTGGAGGGAATAAAATGCAGGATATTCTAAAAAATTTTTATCTTAAGGAGTACAATCCTTGCGGCGATTTGACGGGCAGAGAGCGCGAGTTTTGCGACGAGGCAACCAAAAGTTTTTTCAACCTGCCGTTCGTTGAAGTCATGCGGACAATTTCCGTCAAGGCGATTGCCGAGCTGGAGCATGAAAAAAATTTCCGCAACGTTGCCGCGTTGGAAAATTGGGCGTCTTACGATCTCAACGAAGTCGAGCGGCGGGCAAATTTGAATTTCGACACGTTCACGACTTTGCAGGCGGGGCTTTGCAAATATTTCGTTCATCTGCTCTATGAAAATCGCTACAACATTCATTACAACGCGCTGAAAAATTATTGCGGCACGCTTGATGAAAAAGTTTTCCCCGCAAATTTGACGGACGAACTTTTGGAACGGAAAATAAATTCTCTGGCGCAGGAAGCTGATTATTTTTCGACCGTCAACGATTTAATCGGCGAGCTGTGGAATTTTTTAAAAAGTGCTTGACAAGTCGACTGGGGGGGGGATACACTGAAGGGGAAATTTTTTCCTTTAGGAGTGTGATTATCATGGCAACAGACGAAAAATCAGCCGATAAAAAATTTGCCGACGCATTATTGTCCGACGACGAACTTGACAACGTGGCGGGCGGTTGTTCCGGAGAAGAAATGCCACCCAAAAATTTTTTGAATCAGCTTAGCAAATCTCCTCTCTTGAATTGTTCTTGTGGAGACGAACGCAACGACGTTAATCCCGCTTGCATGAGCGCGGCTTTCATCAACGGCGAAATTACCGGAGGCGAAGACTTTTGACGAAGTTTGAATCATTGGCACGAAATTTTTTCATTGAAGCCGAGCGGGAGGCAGAAAATTGTCTCCCGTTTTTTTTGGCAACGTTGCGACCGCTTGACGGAAAATTTTTCGAGACGTTGGAAGCGTCAACTCTTGCGCGTGAAAAATTGCGTTACGGCTGTTCGTATTGGAATGTTCGAGACATGTTGCTTTGCGGCGTGCGGACGGGTGCGCTTGAATTCTTTGACGGGCATTTTAAAATAAAAAAATTTTCGCAACAGCCGAGCGTCAACGTCAAGGCGTGGCGAAAGTCAATCGTGAAAATCTTGCGCTTGAAAAAAATGATCCGCAACCTTGAATTGTTCATGGCGGGACGTCCGCCCGAATTCATATTTCAAAAAATGACGCAGGCGGCGGAAAAATTGGCGGAAAATTTTTGTCCGTTGCCGAATAAAAGTTCAGTGTTGCTTGTCAATCGCGCCCATCCTTTGCCGAAAGATTACGTTGCGGAAAATCTGATTGAGCTTGCAAAAGTTCCGCGTCACTTTTTGCTTAAGGCGGTCGAAATGCGTTTGGCAGAGGCGGCGTATTTTGCGGCGGAAGAAATGTTCGCGGCGGCGGCGGCAAAAGAAGGATTTAACGGCTTTCTGATTTTGTCGGGCTATCGCGACAAGACGAGGCAAGCTTACAATTTTTCTCACGGCAAACCACCGGGCTATGTAGCGACACCCGGCACGAGCGAACACGAAACGGGCTTGGCAATGGATATTTCCGCAGAAACGGGCGACGATACACGCTTTGAACACACGCCGCATTTTTCTTGGTTAGAAAATCATGCTCATGAATACGGCTTTATTCTGCGCTACCCGAAGTTCAAAGAAAAATTTACGGGCGTTTTCTACGAGCCGCATCATTATCGTTACGTCGGCAAGGAAGCGGCGCGGGCAATTCATGACAAAAAAATTTCTTTGGAGGAATATTGCGCGGGAGAAATTGAACAACCTGCGCGGCAGTCGGCGGCGAATAATCCCGTTTACGATCCGCGAGAAATTTATCGCAGTATCTTCGGGGAGAAAATGCGCGGGCACGGTCAGCGTTGGTCGAATATCGATTTGCCGTTGCTGAAGTCAATCAATCCCGATACAGTCGGTTGGATTTTCCTTGCGAAGTCGCCGATAAATTATCCCGTCGTTCGCGCTCGCGAAGATGATTATTACCTGCGGCACAATTTCAGCGGCGAAGAGTCGATACATGGCGCGATAACCATGAACGGCGACAAGCTCAATCGCTACAACACAATTTTCAGCGGGCACAACATGAAGGATTGGAGTATGTTTTGCGCCGTTGTCGAATTGGACGAACAGAATTATTTGGAGACGCATTCAAAATTCGGGCTGTTGATTGAAGGGCGACGCTTTGACGTTGAAATTTTTGCTTGCGTCGGCTATTGGGCGGGCGATATGCGGGAGGAGCGAACGGACTTTGAAGACGACGAGGATTTTGCTTGGTGGCTGAAAAATATTCGGGCGCGCAGCAGAGTCAAAACCAACGTTGAAGTTACGGCTAAAGATACCGTCGTAACTTTTTCGACTTGCGCTTATCCCATTGAAGGCGACTTCGATCAATATGCGGCTTACGGCGTGTTGCGCGAATTAAAAAATGAAACTCCCGGCATTTGATTTCGACGAATTGCATTGCGGACGGCTGACGGATTGGCTGATGTGCGCAGTGACTTTCGGAATTTATTTGCTGTGCTTGCCGCTTGACGTTTTGCTTGGAATTCCTTTCCGATGTTTTCCGCGTCTTGTAAAAATTGTTCCGCCCGAAATTGAATGGGCGATTGTCATGGGTTGCGGCTACGAAATTTCGCCGAATGCACTTAACGCCCGACTTGAAACGGCACTTCGACTGCACAAACTATGTCCGAACATAAAATTTCTGTTGTCGGGCACGGAGGCGGGCGATTATCCTGAACCGAGTTACATGGAAAATTATTTGCGGCAACGGGGCATTCCTGCGGAAAAAATTTTTCTCGACGGCAAGGGATTCAACACCGCCGAGACTTTCAAGAACGCTTTGCGTTTTGGAATTGCCCGCGCAGTTGTCGTGACAAATGATTTTCATCTTTTGCGTTGCGTAGACACGGCGCGGCTTTACGGCTTGGAGGCTTACGGTTTTGTCGTTCCCTTTGAAGGCTCCGCGTTGCGCCCGTATCGTTGGCGATATTGGTTGCGGGAAAAGCTTGCGCATTATTGGGGCTACGGGCGTTTTTTGTTTGAGAGGTGGAAAAATGCGCATGAATCATGAATCGAAAATTGTGAACACCGCCGACGGTCATCAATGGCACATAACCGAACAGGAAGGGCGGCAGGCAGGGCTTACTTTGCAAAAATCGGACGGCTCGCCGGGCGAATGGGGGCATATGTGGAATGTCGGCGTATATCATTTTCTCGGCAAGGCTGTCACGCTTAAAGAGGCGCAAGCTCTGTTGAAATTTGCGTTGGAAAATCGCCGTTGCGCAGAAAATTTGGACGAGGCAATTTTTTAGCGGCTTAGGGCTTGCAATTTGGAAAATCAGCTGTTATAATCGCAAATGTTTTCGGGTTGTGGCTCAGTTTGGTAGAGCACCGTGTTCGGGACGCGGGGGTCGCAGGTTCAAATCCTGTCAACCCGATTAGTAATAAAAATTTCAGGCGGGAGTTCGAAACTTCCGCCTTTCGAGTTTAAGGAGTTTGTTATGAAAAAGTTTTTGGTAATAATATTTTGGCTTGTCTGCGTTGCCTACGCCGTCGGAGATTACTTTGTAACTTTCGCTTTGGAGCGCGGAGAAGATTTATCGCCGCCGAAGGCTTGCGCGAATATTGCGGATCCGAATTTAAAAGCTCCGCCCGCGCCGAATTTTCCTGTCGAAGTTTGGACGCTGAAAAGTTTTGACGGGCTTGAACTTAAAGCAAAAAAATTTTCTCCCGCCGAAAATTCTAATCGTTGGGCTGTTTTGATTCACGGCTACGGGCGCGACGGAACTTTTGCTTATGATTACGCCGAAGAATATCTTAAGCGCGGCTGGAACGTTTTAATTCCCGATCTAAGAGCGGCGGGCGAAAGCGAAGGAAAATTTATTACAATGGGCGCGTTGGAAAGTCAAGACGTTTTGAATTGGACGGAAAAAATTCCTGCCGACTCGAAAATTATTTTGCACGGCGTTTCAATGGGAGCCGCAACCGCTTTGATGACTGCCGCCCTTGAACCGAAAAATCTTGTCGCCGTCGTCGAAGATTGCGGCTACACCTCCGCCTATGAAATGTTCACCGCGCAGTTGGAAAAAATTTTCGGCTTGCCGGAATATCCCGTTATGCCCTGCGCGGACATTGTTTGCAAGTTTAAAACGAGCATAAAAATTTCCGACGCCGCGCCGATTGATTCTGTCGAAAAAATTAAAGTGCCCGTGCTTTTCATTCACGGCGACGCGGACGGGCTTGTTCCCTTTGAAATGATGGAAAAACTTTTTGACGCCTGCGCGGCTCCGAAAGAAAAATTTGTTGTGGAAGGCGCGGGACATGCCGATGCCAAAAGAAAAAATCCTGCCGCTTACTTCGATAAAGTTTTTGAATTCTTGGAGGATAAGCTATGAAAATATTTGTCGGGCTGGGCAATCCCACTCCCGAATACGCCGCAACCAAACACAACGTCGGCTTTATGCTTGCCGATAAACTCGCCGAAAAACTTTCTGCACAAAAAAATTGGCGCGAAAAATTTAATGCGCTCGTCGCCGAAGGATTTTTTAACGGAGAAAAAATTTTAATCGTCAAGCCGCAAACTTTTATGAACTTAAGCGGCGAGGCGGTCGCTCCGATTATGAATTTTTATAAAATCGGCGCGGAAAATTTGATTGTCGCGCATGACGATATGGATTTGCCGCTGGGAACAATCAGACTTCGCCCGAAAGGCAGCGGCGGCGGACATCACGGCGTTGAATCAATTATTCAACATCTCGGCGGCGAACAAAATTTTTCTCGCGTAAGAATCGGAGTAGGGCGTCCGCCAAAAAATTGGTCGGTCAATCATCACGTTTTAAGCCCGTTCACTCAAGACGACGCCGAAAAAATTTCCGGCGCGATTGAAGAACTTGTGCCTGCCGTTTTGTGCATTTTCGGCGAAGGAATTAACAATGCCATGAATAAATTTAATCCGAAGAGGAAAAAAGCCAATGAAGAATCAAATCTCGGCGTTGATTGCGAATGACGCGGGAGAAATTTTCGACGTGCCCGACGCGGAAGGAGTCGGACGAGTCGGCGAACAATTTTTCAAACTCAAGCCCGAAGATTTAATCAAGCTCCCCGATTCGGCAGATTTAATGTTCCTGCCCGACAGAAAAGCTGTAGGATTTCGGCGCGGAGAATTTGTAACGTTGAAAGGACGAGCGGTCTCGGCGATTTTGCCGCAAGGTTATACTCGAACGCATTTGCCCGCCTTTCAAAAAAATCCTCACGCAAAAATTTTGCCGCTTTACGGTTATACCGCCGTCGTCTTGTATAAAAATGAACTTCACGCCGCCGCGCTTTACACCGATGAAAATTTTAAATGGGATCCGCAAAATTACAACACGCGGGATTTGAAAAAATTTATTCGCCGCGTCAAAAAAGATTTGCCCGATAATCGAATTGTCGCGCAGGTTGCGAAGTGCTCGCTTGAATGGCATTGCCTTACCGCGCAGAATTTATTTTATCGGCGTTGGGAGTGCGGCGTGCCGACTTCGCCGAAATGCAACGCGAATTGTCTCGGCTGTATTTCTTTGCAACAATCGGAATGTTGTCCGAGCCCGCAAAGCCGAATAAATTTTGTGCCGACCGTCGAAGAAATTTCGGACATTGGAATTTATCATTTGACTCATGCGCCCGAAGGAATTATCAGCTTCGGACAAGGTTGCGAAGGCGAGCCGAGTCTCCAAGCCGAAAAAATCTGCGCGGCGATAAAAAAAATTCGCGAAAAAACTTCTCGCGGGCAAATCAATATCAACACCAACGCGGGCTTCACGGCGGGCATAAAAAAAATTGTCGACGCGGGCTTAAACTCAATGCGCGTTTCGATTATCAGCGCGAACGACGAAAATTATCAAAAATATTACCGCGCAGGTTACGCGCTTGACGCCGTAAAAAATTCTGTTCTTTATGCACTGGATAAAAATGTTCATGTCTCGTTGAATTTGCTTTACATGCCCGGCTTCAACGACAGAGTTAATGAGTTTGACGCTTGGGAAAAATTTTTGGAAGAATTGCCCGTGCAAATGATTCAAGTCCGCAATTTGAATTATGACCCCGATGAATTTTTCTCCGTCATGTCGCAGGATAAAAATTTTCTCGGTACAAAAAAATTTCTCCGCGAACTTCAAAAAAATTTCCCGACGTTGACAATAGGAAATTTCAGCCATTACGTCATATGAAAACATTTTTAAGCTCGCGAACAGCGAAACGGCATAAAAAAAGCGGCGGACTCAATCGAGTTCGTCGCTAAATTTTTTTTCGGAAGAAATTTATTTGCCGTGAGGATGATCGGGCGGCATGATTTTTTTCATGTCGACACCGAAAGATTTTGCAACATCCTCCCAAGTGTTGTTAATCTTGCGCTTGTCAAGGACGCTTTTAATATTTTTGTTTGACGCCTGCGCGATTTTGCCCGCAATCATGATGTCGTGCGGGTCATAGCCGTCTTTCAGCAAGCTCCGAAAAGTTTTTACTTCGACATTCGCCATTTTTGCAAAATGCTCGTCGCGTTCCTGCTCGTAAAATTCTTTAACCTGTTCGCGAGTGACGCCCAATTTCTCGGCAACTTGTCTCCAATCGACTTTCATAGCCAAAACGTCCGAAAAATTTTTCCCGCTGATTTTTGCCAAAATCGCCGCGTGTTTCACGTCCTCAATGTGCACGCCGTCATTCAAAGCCGCTTCGACCTGCGCGGATTCGACGCCGTATTTTTCGGAAATATATTTCGCCCAGCCGCCGATATGCTTTGCTTCTTCTTCCTGCCAAGTTTTATCGTCGTCGGGCATTTCGGGCGGATTCGCCAGAGCTTGCGAGCCCGTAAAGAGCAATGCGCCGCTTAAAAGTCCCGCGAGAATTTTTTTCTTCATGTTCATAAGTTTTCACCTCGCAACGAAGTATAAAATAAAATTCGGCATTTGTCTTTAGACTGCGATTAAAATTTTGCGGCGCGGCAGGAATTTTTTTCAACGCGAAGAAAATTTTCGGAAAAACAATTTGGGAGTGAAGGCTGATGGATAAAGATAAACTGGCGAAATTGGTTGCGGCGAAAATGGAGGCGGCTTTTAATGCCGGCGAGCATCCGAAGAAATTTTTCATCACGGAGAACGGACGCGGCGTAGTGGACGGCGGCGATCTCTACAACGCGGTTCTTAAGGACGTTTTGGGCGTTGTCTCGGTTGCGTTGGTAGACATATTGGATTCTTTGATGGCTCCCGCGCCTGCCCCCGCAAAAACTCCTGAAAAAGTTTCCAAAACCTCGACGAGAAAATAATTTTTTTAGGAACTAGGAACCAGGAACAAGGAACTAGGGAACTAATTACTACTAGTTCCTAGTTCCTAATTACTAGTTCCTAATTTCATGTTTGGAGGGAAAAATCAAGCGATGGCTCTCATTGTAAAAAAATTCGGCGGCTCTTCGGTTGCCTCGACCGAAAAAATTTTGGCAGTGGCACAAAGAATTCTTTCCGAAAAAAAATCCGATGATAAAATTGTTGTGGTAGTTTCGGCAATGGGCAAAACAACCGATGACTTGCTTACTTTGGCGGGCGGAATAGATGCGCAACCTTACAAGGCGAATTATTTGCGGGAACTCGACATGCTCTTGACGACGGGCGAACAAATTTCAATCGCGTTGTTGGCAATGGCTTTTAAAAAATTGGGACAGCCAGCAATTTCTCTGACGGGCGCGCAAGTCGGCATGAGAACAAATTCTGTTCATACGAAGGGCAGAATTTTGGGGATAAAACCGAAGCGCGTTCACGAAGAACTTAACAAAGGACAAATTGTCGTTGTGGCAGGTTTTCAAGGCGCGGATAAATTCGGAGACCCCGTGACGCTCGGACGCGGCGGCTCGGATACTTCTGCCGTTGCATTGGCGGGAGCACTTAAAGCCGACGAGTGCGAAATTTTTACTGACGTTGACGGCGTTTATTCTGCCGACCCGCGCATTGTCAAAGGCGCACGCAAGATGAAGGAAATTACTTATGCCGAAATGTTGGAGATGGCTCGGCTTGGCGCGGGAGTTATGCAACCGCGTTCTGTGGAGATGGGACAATTTTTCGGTATGCCGATTCACGTTCGCTCGACTTTCACGAATAAGGCGGGCACGATTATCAGGGAGGATTATACGTTGGAAGAAAAAGATTTTGAAATACGCGGCGTGGCTCACGATATGAAGGTTGCGAAAATTTCCGTTATCGGCGTCCCGAATAATCCGGGCGTGGCGCATAAACTTTTCCAAGCCCTTGCCGACGCAAATATTTCCGTCGATATGATTGTTCAGAGCATTCGCAACCTCGACAGAAATATCAACGACATTGTTTTTACGATCAATCTTACCGATTTGCCCGAAGCAAAAAAAGTTATCGGCGTGATCTCCGAAAAAATTAATGCGGCGTCGGTTTTGGTGGAAGAAGATATGGCGAAGGTTTCGATTGTCGGCGCGGGAATGTTGGGCAGTCCGGGTTTTGCCGCCAGAATGTTCGGCGCACTTGCCCGCGCAGATGTCAACATTGACATTATCAGCACGTCCGAGATCAGTGTTTCGTGCTTGGTTAAAGGCTCGCAAGTCACGGAGGCTGTCAACAGCATTCACGATGAATTTTTCCCCGATAGGTAAGCCATCATGAAGATTTATGATTGCTTCACTTTTTTTAACGAGCTTGAGATTTTGGAACTGCGCCTTGAAAGTCTTTTTGACGTTGTCGATAATTTTGTTATCGTCGAGGCGGATAAAACTCACGCCAACATTCCCAAGCCCTTTAATTTTTACGAACACCTTGACGACTTCAAAAAATATCTGCCGAAAATTCATTACGTAATGGATAAATCGGTTGTGCCGTATAATGGCGCGGGCGATTGGTCGATTGAAAACAATCAGCGCAACAGCATCATGAAGGGTTTGGAAAATGCCGAGCCCGATGATTTAATCATGATCTCCGACGTTGATGAAATTCCCGATCCCGCGATAATCAAAACGATTCGCGAAAGTTTTACCGACAAAACTAAGCATGTTGACTTTGTCGCCTTTTACGATACGACGCCTTACACGAAAAATAAATTGGTTGAATTTCACAGCGGAATGTTGGTATCTGCTTTTTTGAATTTAAGTCCGCTCGGTTGCCAACAGAAATTTCACAGCTATTATTTTGATTGGGTTTGTCCAAGTCTTCCTTGGGCGGGCACGGTCATTGGAAAATTTAAACATATGAAGTCACCGCAAGCCTTCAGAAATGTTCGAGAATCTTTACCGCGAATTGTGGAGGGCGGCTGGCATTTCTCGAATATGGGCGGCGTCGATAAAGTTTTGGAAAAAATGGCGGCGGCTGTTGAATGCGTTGAACTTTCGGCTCGCGATAGAAAATATCTCGACAGAAAATTTGTGGAAGAAGCAATGGCGAACGGAAAATATTTTCATACGCCCGCGAAATTTGTTCCCTGCGACGTGAACGAAATAAAATTGCCCGCCTTGAAAAATTTTCTAAAAAAATATCCGCACTTTGTCAGAGGAAAATAAAAACGTCGGAGAAAAATCTTCGGCGTTTTTTTATTGAATACTTGAATACATTTCCGAAAAACTTTCCTAAAGGTTTGCAAGCTGTTATAATCTGCGCGGCTTGAAAAAAATTTTTTGGAGGGATTTATAAAAATGACAGCAACTCACGCGGCAGGCAGGAAGTTAAAGGATGCGATTTTCGATGCGAACCAAGCTTGCAACGAGGCAATAAAAATTCACGGCAAGGAAAAAGTTACCAACGCGACAATCGGCGTCGTCTTAAATGAAGAAGGGAAATTGGCGACGCTCCCTACTGTCGAAAAAGTTTTTCGTTCAATGGAGATGTCGGAGCTTGTATCTTATGCGCCGATTTCGGGGTTGCCCGATTATCTCGATACGGTTATTGATTTGACTTTCGCCGAAAACAAGCCCGAAGGATTTTTCGGGGCGGTGGCGACGGCTGGCGGCACGGGCGCGATTCATCATGCCATTGCAAACTACGCCGAGCGCGGCGACGCAGTTTTGACTTCCGATTGGCGTTGGGGAACTTACGATTTAATTTGCAACGAGACGGGCAAACGCCTTGAAACTTTCAAACTTTTTGATGACGCGCTGAACTTTAACATTAACGACTTCGCGATTAAGGCTGACGCCCTGTTGAAGAAACAAAAATCTTTGCTTGTGATTATAAATTCTCCCGCGCACAATCCGACGGGTTACGCGCTGAGTTCCGAAGAATGGGATAAAGTTCTTGCCGTATTTTCCGCGCAGATTTCGGCGGGCAAAAAAATTTCGTTGCTCGTCGACATTGCCTATATCGATTTTGCGGGCGAAAAAAATTCTACTCGCGCCTTCATGAAAAAATTTTCCAACCTGCCCGAAAATCTTTTTGTGATGATAGCTTTCAGCATGTCGAAGAGTTATACATTTTACGGGCAGAGGACGGGCGCACTTATCGGCATTTCGGCGAGCGAAAAAATCATTGACGAATTTAAAAACGTCAACAAATATTCTTGTCGCGCCACTTGGTCGAATATAAATCGCGGGGCGCAAGCGTTGCTGGTCAAGATAAATGCCGACAAAGAAATTGCCGCGCAATACGAGGCGGAGCGCAGTGAACTTTATCAAATGGTAAAACGCCGTGCAGATGTTTTCGTTGAAGAAGCCAAAAATTGCGGCTTGAGAATAGTTCCTTACAAGGGCGGATTTTTTATCGCGGTACCCGCCGAGAATCCCGCCGCCGTCTGTCAAAAACTTCATGACGAATTAATTTTTGCCGTCCCGTTGAAATTGGGAATAAGAGTTGCGGCTTGTTCGACTTCCTTTGAAAAAATGCACGGCGTTGCCGAAAAAATTAGAAATGCAATGCGTAATGCGTGATGTTTAATGAAAAACAAAAAACGCCCGCCCAAGGATGGGCGGGCGCGCCGCGCATTTGCGTGAAGCAAATACCGCGGCGAACACCAGACTGCGGCATTCTGAAACCTGTATTGAGGAAAAAATTTTTACGCCCCCGCGAGGGGTCTTTTCTTTTTGCTACTTTTTCTTTGGACAAGCAAAGAAAAAGTAGGTTCAACACATAAATTTTAATGATTAACTCAATCGAAGTGAGTAGCCGCCGACAACGACGAAGGTTTTGCGAACCCACTTTTTGGAAAAAAGGGGGAACAATTCCTTCAGCACGTGTGACAAATTTCGTAGAGCCCTGCGCGTTTCAAAGTATTAACGACAGTATCTCCGATATGCGCGACGGTATCCGCAACTTCAATTCCAACCGCATTGAGAGCTTTAATTTTGTCAGCCGCCGTACCCTTGCCGCCGCTGATAATCGCGCCCGCATGTCCCATGCGTTTTCCCGGAGGAGCTTGACGCCCCGCGATAAATGCCGTAACAGGTTTTTCGGGCATATTCTCCGCAATCCAACGCGCCGCATCTTCTTCGGCATTGCCGCCAATTTCTCCGATAAGCAAAACCGCCTTTGTCTCATCGTCTTCCTTGAAAAGTTTCAGCACGTCAATAAAATCCATTCCCTTAACAGGATCGCCGCCGATGCCGACCGAAGTCGTAATTCCAATTCCCGCGTTTTGAAGTTGGAAAGCCGCCTCGTAAGTCAAAGTTCCCGACCGCGAAACCAATCCGACATGCCCTTTCTTCTGAACATTGGCAGGGATAATTCCAAGTTTCGCCTCGCCCGTCGTCATAATGCCGGGGCAATTCGGACCGATAAGCCGAGTTTTTTTGCCCTCCATGTAGCGGCGAACTTTAACCATATCCAAAACGGGAATATGTTCCGTAATGCAGACCACAAGTTCAAGCTCCGCATTAATCGCTTCCAAGATAGAATCCGCCGCATATGCCGCCGGCACATAAATTACCGAAGCCGTCGCGCCCGTCGCCTTAACCGCATCTTCAACCGTGTTGAAAACGGGAATGCCTTCGACATTTTGTCCCGCCTTGCCGGGCGTCACGCCGCCGACAATTTTTGTTCCGTAAGCGAGCATCTGTTTCGTGTGAAAAGTTGCCGCCTTGCCCGTAATTCCCTGAACAATAACTTTTGTGTTCCTGTCAATCAAAATCACTTCGTCCACTCCTCCGAAATTTTTTCCGACAAAAATATTTTTCAGTATACAAATTTTCCTTTTCAAAATCAAGCGCAATTCCTTTTGATAATTCTTGCGTAAATCGTTAAAAAAATTTTGCGGCGGCAGGATTTTTGTTTTCGGCATTGAAAAAAAAGTTATCGATTCGGCATATGGAAAAATTTTTGGTGTCTGTAAGTTTTCACCGCAAAGCCGGGAGGAGGCTGCTTGTTTTGGAAAAATCTACGGTAATAGGGCTGGTGGGCGGAATAATTTCCGTTTTCGTCGGCATGATTCTCAAGGGTGCGCCGTTGACTGCTTTAAATAACCCCGCCGCATTCTTGATAATCATCGGCGGAACGGTCGCCTGCATATTCAACGCTTTCACAATGGAGAAAATAGCAAAAGTGCCAACCCTTTTCAAATTGCTGATTAAAGGCAATGAGGAACAAAGTAAAGGCGACTTGGTTAAAACTTTTGTCGAGCTGTCGCAACTGGCTCGCCGCGAAGGTATTCTGGCATTGGAAAGCCGCGTGGAAAGTATCGAGGATCCCTTTTTTAAAAACGGTTTAAGTATGGTTATCGACGGCATGGATCCCGAATTTGTCGAATCGGTTCTGGATGCCGAACTTGCAATTATGGAACAGCGTCATGCTGAAATGCGCTCGATTTTCTCTCAGGCGGGAACTTATGCTCCGACTTTGGGCGTTCTGGGCGCGGTCGTCGGACTTATCGCGGCATTGGGCAACTTGAATGATATTGACAAACTCGGTCACTCAATCGCGGCGGCGTTCGTTGCGACAATTCTCGGTATCTTCACAGGTTACGTTTTGTGGCTCCCGTTTGCCAACAAACTCAAAATCAAATCGGAAGGCGAAGTAAGTCACAAGCGCATGATTATGGAAGGAATTCTTTCACTGCAAGCGGGCGACTCGCCGACTCAGATTGAATCCAAATTGATGATTTACATTCCGCAGAGCGAACGCGAGGCTGTCAAGGAGTGATAACATTTGGCGAAAAAGAAACATGCGAAAAAACATGAAGAAGAAGCCAGCGAGGCTTGGCTCCTGCCTTATTCCGACTTGATGACATTGCTTTTGGCGTTGTTTATCTGCCTGTTCGCAATTTCGCAGACAGATCAGACAAAACTTGTGCAAATGGCGCAGGCATTTACGGCGGCATTCAATATGGGCGGTCCTTCATTCTTCGACAAAGCCGGTCCTTCAAACTCCATGCAACGCGAAATTATTACTTCCGAAGATCAAGGCAACGCGGCTTATCTGCAAGAGAATCAGCAACTGCAAGATTTGCAACAGCGGCTTGAAGAATACATTCGCGAAAATAATTTGCAGGACGAATTGTCGACAGAATTGCAGGAAGAAGGCTTGATGATTCGGATTAAGGAAAAAGCATTGTTCCCGTCGGGCTCGGCAGATCTTGTTCCCGAATCACAGAGAATCGGTCCGATAGTCGCTGGGCTTTTGGCGGAAGTTCCCGAACGAGTTTTAATTTCGGGACATACCGACACCGATCCGATTAACACGGCGCAATTTCCTTCCAACTGGGAATTGAGCTCCACCCGCGCCTTGACTTTCATGAAATATTTGTTGTCGATTAATCAAAATCTCAATCCCGCGAGATTTTCGGCTATCGGTTACGGCGAATATCGCCCGATAGCAATGAACGATACGGCGGAAAATAAGCAGAGAAATCGCCGCGTCGAAATTCTCATTGCGCGGAGTTTGACTTTCAATCCCAACGAAGGTTTCAAAGCACAAACAGACGCGGATTTGGTTGCGAAATGATTATCGGGCTCGGCACTGACATTATCGAGATTGAACGCGTCCAAAAAGCTGTCGGCAAAAAATTTTTCAGAGATAAAGTTTTCACGGAGTTTGAACAAAAATATTGCGAAAGTCGCGGAAAAAATTCCGCCGCCTCCTATGCCGCAAGATTTGCCGCGAAGGAGGCTTTTTTTAAGGCATTGGGCACGGGAATTTTTACAAGTCTTTTGGACATTGAAATTGTCAACGACGAGCGCGGGGCTCCGAAAATAAATCTGCGCGGAAAAGCGGCGGCTTTTGCAAAAGAAAAATGCGTTGAAAAAATTTCCGTAAGTCTGAGTCATTCGCGGGATTTTGCAACGGCAACTTGCATTATCGAATAAAAAAACTCTCAAGCACTTCGCCTGAGAGTTTTAAATTTTTTTGTAAAAGCCTGCGCGGTTTGATATAATGCGAAAAATTTTTTCGGGAGGATTTTTATATGAAAGTGGCATTGGCAAAACAAATGCACGATATAGACAAGAGCGCGGTTGAAGAATACGGCTTGCCCGAATTGTCTTTGATGGAAAGCGCGGGTCATCGAGTCTTTGAGGCAACGAAAAATATTTTGGGCGGCGTCGGCAAAAAAAGTATTTGCGTATTGGCGGGCAGCGGCAACAACGGCGGAGATGCATTGGCGGCGGCAAGATATTTATCGAATGCGGGAGCTCGCGTGAAAATTTTTTTGCTCGGAGAAAAAGATCATCGCACGGCATCGCTTAACGTCCAAATGAGAATTCTGCGCGGAATGGGCGTTGAACTTCAACAGCTCGACAGCGACAGGGCTTGGGAACGTTTGCAAGTCACGTTGAGATTTTCGGACGCGGTTGTTGACGGACTTTTGGGCACGGGCTTTAACGGGCAAATTCGTCCGAGCGCACTTCGGCTTATTCGGCTTGTCAATGCCGCCAAAAAAATTACTGTCGCGATTGATATTCCTTCGGGCGTCGATTCGGATACCGGCGAAGTCGGAGAAGCTGCCTTGCAGGCAGATTGTACCGTTGCGCTGGGCTTGCCGAAAATCGGACATTATATTTGTCCCGGCGCGTCTTATGCGGGAAAAATTATCGTTGACAATATCGGCATTCCTTCCGAACTTTTAAACGAAGAAATTCATCAAACTCTTATCGACGATGAACTTGCTTTAACTTTTCTGCCTGCTCGTCCGAAAGATTCTCATAAAGGAACTTGCGGGAAAATTTTAATCGTGGCGGGTTCACGCGGCATGACGGGCGCGGCATCTTTGGCGGCAATGAGTGCAATGAAAGTCGGCGCGGGGCTCGTAACTTTGGCGACGCCCGAAAGTCTCAATCCGATTTACGAAGTCAAACTTACTGAAGTTATGACGGCTCCGCTTGACGAAATTAAAACGGGAATTATCGGCGGCGACAAGGCGGCAGAAAAAATTTTAAATCTCTCGGAGAAAGTTGACGCGATTTTAATCGGTTGCGGGCTCGGACGCGAACGCGAAACGGGAGAACTCGTCAAGAAAATTATTTCGACGGTCGACAAGCCGCTGATTCTCGATGCCGACGCGATTTATCCTTTCAACGGAAATGCCGAAGAGCTTAAGGTTTGCAAACAAATTCCGATTCTCACGCCGCATCTCGGAGAACTTTCCGCGCTGTTGAATATTCCGATTGAAAAACTTCGTCCCACGCTTGTGCCCGAAGTCAGACGCGCCGCGCAGGCTTTTCGAGCGATAATTGTTGCGAAATGCGAAACAACTATTATCGGCTATCCCAACGGAGAAATTTTTATCTCGCCGCTCGGAAACAGCGCAATGGCAACGGGCGGTTGCGGAGACGTTTTGGCGGGCACGATAGCCGGGCTTATGAAACAGACTCCTTTCGCGCCGCTTACGGGAGTTTGGTTGCAAGGCACTGCGGGAAATTTAGCCGCGCAGGATAAGGCGGAAGGTTTAATCGCCTCCGACGTTATGGAAAAATTGCCCGAAGCAATTAAAAAACTCCGAGCTATCGGCTATCAAAATTCGTAAAAAAAATTGCCTCTCTGCGCGGGAGGCATTTTTTATTGAATCAAAAGAAATTCCGCGTGAAACACGAATGATTTGCCTCTGAAACAAGAATGAATGCTTGTTGCCCGAAATTATCTTCAATGCTACAATACAATCGACGCAGGGAAGCGCGGCAGGTTTAAAGGAAGGGTTTCAAAAAGGAGTTGTTCAAAATGAAAAACGCATACAAGAAAAATTTTAAAAATATAAATCATAAAGTTTTGCCGCTTGCCGAAGTTGAAAGCAAGCCGGCGCGTAAAGAAGAAGTTTCCTTCATAATGGTTTCCAAAGGTGTTCTCGGATTCAGAGAGAGTGCCCATATTGTCAAAGTCGCCGAAGAAACAAATTGTTCAATCAGCATTGCTTCAGGTAAAAAATTTGGCACAAACAAAAGTATTCTGTCATTGGTGAATCTCGGAATTTTGAACGGAAAAAGCTTGGTGCTCAATATCAAAGGCGAGCGCAACGAAGAAGCTTTCCGCGAAATTTCAAAAATTATCGGCGGCGAGACCGACGGTAACAGTTAATTTGAAATCATCTTAACCCACCCACTCATAAATACCCACTCATTAAGCCTTCGATTTATTCGGCGGCTTCTTTTTTTTTGTGTTATAATCAAAGCGAAGGAGGTTTTTTTATGAAATGGTGGCAAAAAAAATCGGTGTATCAAGTTTATCCGAAAAGTTTTCTCGATACGACGGGCAAAGGCACGGGCGATTTGCGCGGCGTGATTCAAAAATTGGATTACATTCAGAGTTTGGGCGTCGGAGCGATCTGGTTGACGCCGTTTTATCCTTCGCCGATGGTCGATAACGGCTACGACATCTCAAATTACACGGAAATTGATCCGAGATTCGGCACAATGGCTGATTTTGAAGAATTGGTTAAAGAAGCGGCGGCTCGCGGAATAAAAATCGTTGTGGATTTGGTTTTTAATCACTCTTCCGATAAAAATCAATGGTTTTTGGAGTCAAAGTCCGGCAAAACGAACGAAAAAGCCGATTGGTACATTTGGCGGGACGAAAAAACGAATTGGCGGAGCATTTTCGGCGGGAGTGCTTGGGAATTTTGCGAAGAGCGCGGGCAATATTATTTGCACACTTTCGCGAAGGAACAGCCCGATTTGAATTGGGAAAATCCGAAAGTTCGACAAGCACTTTATGACGCGGCGAATTTTTGGTTGGACAAAGGCGCGGGCGGTTTCAGAATTGATGCGATTGTTTATATCAAAAAGCCGAAAGAATTCGTTGACGGCGAGCCCGATTCCGACGGAATGAGTTCAATTCACAACATGACGGCGGCGACGGACGGGATTTTGGATTTTCTGCGCGAATTTAAGGAAAAAGTTTTCGACGGACGAGATATTTTCACGGTCGCGGAGGCAAACGGCGTTCAGCCGAAAAATTTATCCGAGTGGGTCGGTAAAAACGGCGTCTTCGACATGCTTTTTGAATTCAGTCACGTGAATATTATGTTTGAAAACGGCGCGGAAATTTGGCACAGAGCAAAACTTTATAAGTTGAGCGATTGGAAAAAAACTCTCACCGAAAGCCAAAAATCGACAAAAAACAGCTGGTATCCGATATATTTTGAGAATCATGACCGTCCGCGTCCGGTAAATACGTTTTTTCCGAGCGGTTCCGATAAAATTTTGGCGGCGAAGGCATTGGCAACGATACTTTTTACTCTGCGCGGGACGCCTTTTATCTACCAAGGCGAGGAATTGGGTTTTGAAAATACAAAATTCGATTCAATCGACGATTACGACGACATTTCTTCGCGAGGAAATTACGATTTGGCACGGGCAGACGGCTTAAGCGATAAGCAGGCAATGAAATTTGTTCAGAAATTCAGTCGCGACAATGCACGGACTCCCATGCAATGGAATTCGGAGAAAAATGCGGGCTTTACAAGCGGCAAGTCGTGGCTCCCCGTTCACGAAGATTTTAAGGTTTGCAACGTCGAAAACCAAGAAAAAAATCCCGATTCCGTGTTAAATTTCTATCGGAAGCTAAGCAAACTAAGAAATTCGAGCGAAGTTTTGATTTCGGGCGAATACGAAGAATTTTTTCCCGAAAATGAGGAACTTTTTATCTTCACGCGAACTTTGAACGGAAAAAAATTCATGACTCTGGTAAATTTCACGACGCACGAAGTAAATTTGCCCGAAAAAATCTTGGCGGGCGGTAAAAAAATCGCGGGCAATTACTCTGACGAAAAAAATTATTTCAGAGCGACGGAGGCGGCAATTTATGAGTTTTAAAGTGGCGGCAAGCGATTTCGACGGGACATTGTTCATAAATCAAGAAATATCGGCAGAAAATTTGTCGGCGATAAGAAATTGGCGGGCAAAAGGAAATAAATTCGGCATTGTGACGGGGCGCGCTTACATAATGTTGCCGGCGCATTTAAAGGAATTCGATTTGGAAATTGACTTTGCGATTTGCGATAACGGCGCGATAATTCACGACGGCGGCGGAAAAATAATTTTCGAGACGGAATTACCCAAAAAAATCTTGTCGAAGATAATAAAAGAGCCGTTCGCGGCAAAAAGTTTGCATTTCGCCTTTGAAACGGCTGAAAAAGTTTATTGCGCCAATGTAAATCCCAATTCTTGGGTACTTCGCGAACAAAATCGCTGGAATTTCCCCGTTGAAATGATTGATTCCGCGCAGATTGAAAGTCTTCCGAAAATAAATCAGCTTGCTCTCGACTTTGAATCTCCCGACGCGGCGCAGGCGGCGGCTGACATGTTAAATCAAAAATTCGGCGAAATAATTTTTGCGCAGAAAAATACTCACAGCCTCGACATTGTTTCTGCGGGCGTGAATAAAGCTCGCGGCGTCGAAAATCTTTTGCGAATTTGCGATTGGCGCGGAGAAGTTTTTGTTATCGGCGATGAATCAAACGATTTGCCGATGATAAGGCATTTCGGCGGCTTTACTGTCGCGACGGCAAAAGATTTCGTCAAGCGCGAGGCAAAAAAAATTTTCGATTCGGTCGGCGCAATGTTGAATCACTTCGCATAAAAAATTTTTCTCAAGCAATTTTCGGGCATTGAGATTGTCCGATCTTCAATGCATTGTCGCAATAATTTTCTATGTCTTCGGGCGAAATTTCATCTTTCGCAATGCTTTCGACAACCGCTTCAAATGTCGACAGATAAAAGAGCGTTTTTTCGGCGGGAAAATTTTTTGAAAGATAAATTTGAATCTGCGCGGTGACAAGGGCATCACTCAAGGCGTTGTGGGCTTTGTGAGTGAGCCTTAATTTTTTTGCAACCGTAACCAGCTGAGCGTTCTCCAAGTCCGCCAAACATAAATTTTTTTCTCTGCAGGCGCGAACATTTTCCAGAATGTCAAAAGCCTCAAAATTCGGGCGCGGGATTTTGTAACGGTCAAGCGTCGCGAAAAGATAATTTAAATCGCTTGCCAACCCGTAAGCGGCAACCGTCTGCCCTTCAAAATATTTTTTTATTCGACGCCACACGATGTTAAAGCGCGGCTTGTTCTTAACGTCCTTGAAAGTTATCCCGTGAATTTCCGTCGCCGTGAAATTTTCGTAAGGCGGGCGAATCCAAAAATTTTTTTGTTCAGTTACGACATTATTTTTCACAACCGCAATTCCCAGTTGGCAAACCGAGTCGGGCATTCTGTTCGCCGCCTCAAAATCTATGACGACAAAATTTTTCGGCACCGACTTTTCTATAAGCCATTCGCAACCGTAAAGATTTTTTCCCCGCGCAGTTTTCATTGCCGCCGCGATTTTTTCCGCGTCAAGTTCAAAAAGTCCCAATTCATACGCCAAGCGGTACATGTGCTTGCAGGGCTTTTGCCGATAAAAAAATTTTTCGCAGGTGCAATGCTCCAACGAAACTTTATATTTGCCGATTATGCCCGTCCTTTCAACGAGATCAATCGAATCCAATTTCAAATTCAACGCGCTCCGCTGCCGCTTCAACTGCTTATATTCGGCGTGCAACGGATTTTCTTTTGCGGAAAAAAAGTTCATAAGTTCATCTCCCGAAAAATTTTTCCTTGATTTTATTACGCCACTCTGATTTTTGATTGAACGGCTTTTAAAATTTTCGGCTAAGGTGTAAAATGAGCGCGTTTTAATTTTAAGAGCAAAGGAGAAAAAGTTTTTATGCCCGTTATGGAATATTTGGAGCGCAATGCCGCGCTTTACGGCGATGAAGTTGCGCTGGTTGAGTTAAATCCTGCCGTTGCCGACGGTCGCCGCATGAGTTGGAAAGAATTCAGCTTGATTGAATCAAACAGCTTTGCGCCGTATCGCAGAGAAATTACTTGGCGCGTCTTCGACGAGAAGGCAAATCGTTGCGCAAATCTTTTGATTGAACGCGGAGTCAGGCGCGGCGACAAAGTTGCAATAATCATGTATAACTGCCTTGAATGGCTCCCGATTTATTTCGGCGTGTTGAAGACGGGCGCGATAGCGGTTCCGTTTAATTTTCGCTACGACGCGGCAGAAATTTTGTACTGCGCGGAGCTTGCCGAAGTCGACGTGATAATTTTCGGTCCCGAATTTATCGGAAGAATTGAAACCAACGCCGAGCGACTTTCCAAAGGGCGATTGTTGATTTATGTCGGCGACAACTGTCCGAGTTTCGCGGAGAGTTATCACATAATGGTTGACGATTGCTCAAGTCTCAAACCTATGGTCGGCGGGATAACGGAAGAAGATTTCGGCGCGATTTATTTTTCTTCGGGCACAACGGGTTTTCCGAAGGCGATTCTTCATAAACACCAATCTTTGACGCAAGCCGCGCAGATGGAGCAGAAACATCATTTGACGGGGCGCGAAGATAATTTTTTATGCATACCGCCGCTGTATCATACGGGCGCGAAATTTCATTGGATGGGAAGTTTGGTTGCGGGGAGCAAAGCGGTTTTGCTGAAAGGCACGAAGCCCGAAATAATTTTGGACGCCGTTTCAAAAGAACAATGTACAATCGTCTGGTTGTTGGTTCCTTGGGCGCAAGATATAGTTGACGCGCTCGACAGGGGCGACATCAAGCTTGAAAATTATAAATTGGATCAATGGCGGCTGATGCATATTGGCGCACAACCCGTGCCGCCGAGTTTGATTCGGCGTTGGAAAAAATATTTCCCGAATCATGACTACGACACAAATTACGGCTTAAGCGAGTCGACGGGCCCCGGCTGTGTTCATCTCGGCTTGGAAAATATTTCAAAAGTCGGAGCAATCGGCGTGCCCGGTTATCGTTGGCAATGCAAAATTATTGACGAACACGGCGCGGAAGTTCCGAAGGGCGAAGTCGGAGAACTTTGCGTCAAAGGTCCCGGCGTCATGACTTGCTATTACAACGACGAAAAAGCAACCGCCGAAGTTTTAAAAGACGGCTGGCTCCTTACGGGCGACATGGCGCAACAGGACGCGGAAGGTTTTTATTTTCTTGTCGACAGGAAAAAGGATGTTATCGTTATGGGCGGCGAAAATATTTATCCCGTGCAGATTGAAGACTTCCTGCATAAATTCGACAAGATTAAGGACGTGGCGGTTATCGGCTTGCCCGACCGTCGGCTCGGAGAAATTTCTGCGGCGATTATCGAAATAAAAGCGGGCGTCACTTGCACGGAGGAGGAGATAAATAATTTTTGTCTCGACCTGCCGCGCTACAAACGCCCGAAGAAAATTATTTTTGCCGAAGTGCCGCGCAATGCCACAGGGAAAATCGAGAAGCCTGCTCTTCGCAAAAGATACGGTGCGGATAAACTCGTTGCTTTGGAAAATCGGAGCTAACCTTTTTCAAAATAAAAAATCAGCTGTCGCCCCGTTTGGAGTGACAGCTTTTTTGTTGAAAAATTTTTAATCAAGTTCAATGTAAGTTTTCAAAACGAAACCGACCATGCCGCGATATTGAACTTTGTAGAAAGAATTTGTTTCGACGCCCAAATATTTCACGCGTTCGCCGAGCGGAATTTGAATCAATTCGCGAGCATAAGTCGAAGGCTCTTCGCGCAACGTGATTGACTGCCTGCAATTCACAACTGTTGCGTCACGAAACGGAGAAGTCGGCGAAATGTAATGCGAAATCACGTAGCCGATAAGCCCGTCGTAATTTATCTTGGAAAAATTTTCGTCATTCACTTCGATAAAGCCGACTGCTTGACCGAGCGGAATTTGTGCGAGTTCGCGAGCATGAACCGAAGGATATTCGCGCAGAGTTATCGACTCATTGCAATTCACTACGAAATATGTTGCGACAATGTTATTGCCGGCAAAGGCAGTTGAAGCCGTCATGCAAATCAAAATCGCAATCAAAGCAAAAATTTTCTTCATGACAAATCACCTGTTGAGTTTTTTATCCTTGTAAATTTTCGTGCCTTTGAGCGTTGCCTCAAGCGTGAGTCCTTTTGTTGTCATTTGAAAAAGCCAGACGCCCGGCGCAACGTATTCCGCGCCTTCGATTGAGCCGCCGCTTACGCCGTCATTAGCAGACGCCTCCGCACTTGCTCCGAATCGAGTTTTGCCCGCGATAAAATTTTCCCAAGCTTCGGGAGTGTTGAGCAGGAAAATTAAATTGTACTCCTTCGCGCCGAGCCCCAAGCCCGCCGAAAGTTCTTTCATGCGCAGATAAACTTTTTCGCCCGTCTCGTTGTTAATCGCAACGCCGCGCCCGTGACTTGAGCCGATAAAAAGAACTTTCACGCCCGAATTGGAAAGTGTCGCATAGGCGTAACATTCGCCGATAATTTTTTCTGCGGCGGGATATTTCGCATAAAGTTTTTGCAAAGTTTTTGCCGAAAGTTGATCCACTTCCCAACGTTGTTCGGCGGCAGAATCTTTACTTGCCGCAAAAGCCGTCGCCGTCAACATGCAAAACAAAATCGTCAACGCCAAAAATTTTTTCATGCAAATCACTGCCTTAAAAATTTTTCAATCAAGGTTTATACTTGGGATATATGCCGTAACAACCAAAATCAAACACATGCACATTGTCAAAATTTTCCCCAAAAAACATAGCACAATTATTACCTGCGCCCCCAGATGCAATGAAAGAATTACACTTCGACAGCAACAACATCTCAATTAAATAATCTTTCCCAGATAAAAAATAATCATTCTCACGTTCAATTCTGGTATATCCTACCGTTTTCCCCGGTTTATAATCTTTATACGGTTTATCGAACGTCAGCAAGTAATTACCGAAAGACTCTTGGAAAATCTTTAAAATATTTATGTCTTCCGTAGCTAAGAATAGTTTGTCGCATTTCCATTCGCGCATTCTTTCAATCACTACTTTGAGAGCATATTCTGTGGGGGGGGGTATCATGTGTCCGTGAGGTCGAGTAAGATAATCGGTTCCACGCAGGTGAACACCAAGTATACGTTCTTTAGGCGGAAATAATTTGTCGCGTATTGCTAGAACTTCTTCCGTGATTTCGGGTTTTATCTTTAGAAAGCCACGTGTAACGAGAATTTTCCATTCTGCCAAAATATCTTTTCTGCTCCCCCAGTGAAATATCATACGCCAAGGTATTGGCATTTTAAATTCATTACTTAAAATAATGTTATCGCCGTTTTGCGCTTCTTCCAAACCGATTCCCATTGGCTGTTCAAAATAGTATTCCCAAGCATTTTCTTTGCCGAGCTTTTCGGGAGGTAGATAAGCACTCGGATAGTTTTGCATGTCAACGACGGGAATCCAACCTTTTGTTATGGCATATTTGACTGCGCCAGCAACGAGCGAAAATGTCGCAAAAAGTCCCGGCCAAACACCTTTTCGACGAATAATATAATAAGTCGGCTTGGACGGGTCGCCTTGTTTGACGTAATGTTCCTCCCAATTTTCTCTGTCAATCAATTTAGGATCAATCAATAAAATCTCCTCCTTAAAAAAACGGACGGACGACGGCTTAAGAAAACTAAACCGCCGCCCAAAAATTTTTACATTGGATGCAACGTCACGTTGCTTATTTCATGGTTACGAGAGATTTGCCCGTCATTTCGGAAGGAATTTCCATGCCCGCCATTGTAAGGAGCGTGGGAGCAACGTCGCAAAGAGCACCGTCTTTGACTTCGGCGACTCTGTCGGAGACAACGATAATCGGAACGGGATTCGTTGTATGCGCGGTGAACGGCTCCTTCAAATCGTAATCGTACATTTTATCGGCGTTGCCGTGATCCGCGATAATGACAACTTCGCCGCCGACTTTCTTCATGCACTCGACAAAAATTCCTACGCAGACATCAACCGTCTCAACGGCTTGAACTGCCGCTTTCATAACGCCCGTATGTCCGACCATGTCGCCGTTCGCGAAGTTCAAAATAATGAAATCGTATTTCTCGGAGAGAATCGCGCCCGCAACTTTCAGCGTAACAGTCGGAGCACTCATTTCCGGTTTAAGATCGTAAGTTGCAACTTTCGGGCTGGGAACGAGGATTCTGTCTTCGCCCGCATAAGGTTCCTCGACGCCGCCGTTGAAGAAGAAAGTAACGTGAGCATATTTTTCCGTCTCGGCAATGCGCAACTGATTCAAGCCCGCCTTGCTGATTGTTTCGCCCAAGCCGTTCTTGACACTTTCGGGCGGATAAGCAACGTCGACATTCAAACCTTCTTCGTATTGAGTCATCGTCGCGAAAGGAATTCCGACGATCTCTTCGACACGCGGGAAACCGTCAAAACTTTTATCGGTAAAGGCATGAGTCAATTCGCGAGCGCGGTCGGGGCGGAAGTTGAAGAAAATAATTCCGTCCGCCGTTTTAATGCCGTCATAATCGCCGACAACAACGGGATTGACAAATTCGTCCGTGACTTTTGCGTCGTAGGAAGCTTTAATCGCAACGTCGGAAGAAGGTTGTTTGGGCGCGTCGGCTTTTGCAATGGCGTCGTAAGCTTTTTGAACACGATCCCAACGTTTATCTCTGTCCATTGCGTAATAACGACCGCTGATTGTAGCGATTTGTCCCGCGCCGATCTCTTTAATTTTTTCTTCAAGCTCGGCGAGATATTCTGCGGCGGAACTCGGCGGAACGTCGCGCCCGTCAAGGAAGCAGTGAACATAAACTTTCGCAACGCCCTTTTTCTTGGCAAGTTGAAGTAAGCCGTAAAGATGTTGAGTGTGGCTGTGAACACCGCCGGGCGAAACCAATCCGAAAAGATGCAGTGCGCCGCCCGAAGCCGTGACTTTATCGATAACGCCGACAAGAGCTTTATTCTCGAAAAAGTCGCCGTCGCGAATTGCCTTTGTGATTTTCGTAAGCGGCTGATAAATAATTCTGCCCGCGCCGATATTCATATGCCCGACTTCGGAGTTGCCCATTTGTCCGTCGGGAAGTCCGACATATTCGCCCGAAGCTTGGAGTTTGGCGTTGGGATATTTTTTCATAAGATCATCAAGGACGGGCGTATTTCCGACTTGAATCGCGTTGAACTTATCGGTAACGTCGCCGATGCCCCAGCCGTCCATGATGATTAAGCAAATCGGTGCGTTTTTAATTGTTGCCATCGTAACACTCTCCTTTTGAATTGAAGAAAAGCCGCCAATGTCACGAACAGAGGCGGCTTAACTTATTTTTTAACGTCTACTTCAGAAGAACCGCGACAACTATTGTAGCGATACCGATTATAGTGACGATAAACATGTTGCGAACGTGTTGTCCCATGCCGTCAACCTTTTGGCGTATTTCGCGCATATCGGCATCGTGTTTCTCGCGAAATTCGCGCATGTCAGCATCTTGTCTTTGACGAGCCTCACGACTTTCTTCGATAAACATGTCAAGCTTGGTTGCTACGTTGCTCACTTGTTGTTCAAGCGAAGTGACGCGGTTTTCCAGCTTGTCAACTCTCTTTTCGATGTCTGCCATAATAATCACCGCCCTTCCGATTAGAATTCCGAAGGTTTCTTAGAAATTAACGATCTCGCTGAAGTCTTTCGATTTGAGGCTTGCGCCGCCGACCAATGCGCCGTCAACGTTGGGTTGTTGCATAAGGTCTTTAATCGTGCTGGGTTTGACACTTCCGCCGTATTGAATGCGAATTGCATCCGCCGCTTCTTGCCCGAATTTCTTCGCGACAGCTTCGCGAATGGCTTTGCAGACTTCTTCAGCCTGTTCAAAAGTCGCAGTCTTGCCGGTGCCGATAGCCC